>JASJCW010000088.1 GCA_030065265.1 Prochloraceae cyanobacterium | reverse complement strand
CTCGGCTACAGATTTTATGCAATTGGAACGGAATATCAAGGCGATCGCTTCTCTCCTTGGTCGGATCGGATCGAAGATTTATTAGCAAAAATGCCCGATAGTATTAATCAGTCTGTCAGGCCTTTTAACGGGTTTGTTCGCAGCGTTTTAGTGACTGTTTGTGCGGCAATTATCGTTAATTTCATCGGCTTATTATTTAGTCTTAATGTTATTGGCGTTATTTTAGCCGGATTCAGTATTACTGCTCTGCAAGCTGAATTTGTTCGCGTTCAATTTATTAATCGTACCCAACAAGAATTTACTAAATATTTGCCGACTATTGCTAAAGAACAAGCCCCAATAATAGAGCAAGCGATCGAACGTTGTTTTGAAGAATACGAAGCAATCGTCAGCGATCGAGTTAACATCGATATATCTGCTCGACAAGAAGAATTAAATAACTTATTGCAGCAAAAAGAAGAGGGGGAAATAGATCGCGAAACTGAAATAAAAAGGTTAAAAGAATTACAAAATAGCGTTAATTCTCAATTAGAAGAAATTAGATCTATACTTTCTGAACAAGTGAAAGATTAATAAGTTTTAAGCGATATATTAGTTCTAAGTTATAAAGATAGTCAATTGATTTTCTCCGAGCGATTGCTACTTTAAACTAAGAAATAAAATCTATGTTAAAAAAGTATTAATTTAGGAATTAAATTATGAGCTATACCGCAGAAAAAAATCAGCTACTTAAAGAATTAGAAAGAGTAAATAGAGTCAGATCTGAATTTGCAGAGCGTCTCAATAATATCGCTCAAACTATCGAAGAAGGAGAATCAGAAGTAAACCTAAAATCAGGGAAATTAGGCTTAGAAAATGACATAGTTGACCTCAATCTTGCTAGCAATAATTTGCGTCAAGGTGTATTTAGATTAATGGTTTTAGGGGATTTAAAGCGCGGTAAAAGCACTTTATTAAATGCTTTAATTGGGGAGAAATTATTACCTAGCGATGTCAATCCTTGCACTGCTTTAATTACAGTGTTACGCTACGGAACTAGTAAAAGAGTTACCGTACATTTTAGAGATGGTCAGCCACCAGAAAAATTAGATTTTGAGAGTTTTAAAGAAAAATATACCATCGATTCTGAAGAAGCAAAAAGACTCCAACAAAACGACAAATTAGCCTTTCCTAATGTAGAATATGCTTTGGTAGAATATCCCTTACCAATACTAGAAAAAGGCATTGAAATCATCGACAGTCCAGGTTTAAACGATACCGAAGCTAGAAATAAATTAGCTTTAAATTATCTCAATAATTGTCATGCTATTTTATTTGTTTTTAGGGCAATTCAACCTTGTACTTTAGAAGAGCGTCGCTATCTCGAAAATTATATTAAAGATCGCGGTTTGAGCGTATTCTTTTTAGTTAATGCTTGGGACGAAATCAAAAAAGAATTAGTCGATCCAGAAGATGAAGCAGAATTAGCACGAGCTGAAGCGAAAATTCGCAAAGTTTTCTACACGAACTTGAGCGAATATACGAAAGCAAATGGTGTCGATATTTACGAACAAAGAGTATTTGAGGTGTCTTCACTACCAGCTCTGAGATTGCGTTTAAAAGATACCGAAAGTGATTTAGCTGGAACTGGTTTTCCTGAATTTACTAACGCTTTAAATCAATTTTTGACCCAAGAAAGCACCCTAACTCAAATGCGTCAAGCTAAAAGTTTAGCAAAAGTTGCCTATAAAAGAACTCACGAAGCGATCGCGCGACGTAAATCTTTAATAGATCGCAACGTCGATGAATTAAAAGATAACATTAAATCGGTTAAACCAGAATTCGAGAAACTCAAAGAAATTCGCGATCGCTTTAGAGAAGAAATTAGAAACACTCGCGATCGTTCTGCCAATAAAGTAGCTAATTCTTATCGCAATTATGTCCTTGGTTTAGGTGATACTTTTGAAACAGATTTCGTTAAGTATCAGCCTAATTTAGGCTATTTAGATTTTTTAATTGCTGGCAAAAGGGAAGAATTTAATACTGCTTTTAAAAAAGGATTTGAACGGTATATTAACGAAAAAATATCAGCTTGGGAATTAACAGCAGAAAAAGAGATTCAAGCCGCATTTCAAGAATTAGCAAAAAGTGCCGCAGAATACGGCAGTAGTTACGATCGCATTGTCGATGAAATTGATGAGAAACTAATCGGCAAAAAAATCGACTTTCAAAATTACATTCAAGATGAAGATAACAGTCCGGGATGGTCGAAATGGGCGATGGGTTTCTTTTCTTTAGCAACAGGAAATGTCGCCGGAGTAGCCCTAGCTGCAAGTGGTTTTGATTGGAAAGATATATTAGTAAATTGGTTGGCTGTTTTGGGAATCGGTAGCTTTTTTACCATATTTGCTATCCCAATTGTTATTTTTAACCCGATCGGCTTAGCTTTAACCAGTTTAGGGGTAGGCGCAATCCAAGCACAAGAAGCGCGCAATAAATTTTTAAAAGCAGCTAAAAAGGAATTCACTAAAGCATTACCTAAAATTGCCGAATCGCAACGGGAATCAATTTATCAAACAGTAGCAGAATGTTTCGATCGCTATGAAACAGAAGTAGTCGATCGCATTGACGGAGATATTAAAAGCCGTCAAGGAGAATTAAATAATTTATTAGAGCAAAAAGAAGCAACTGAAATCGATCGCGAGAAAGAATTACAAAGCTTGCAAGATTTGGATGCAAAAGTGTTAGCTCAATGCAATAAAATTGAATCGGCTTACGAATATTTAATCTTTGCATCGGTATGACTTAAAAAGTATTAACCGGCAAATAGTTTTAACTTTCGCAAAACTTTGATAACGATCGACAATAAATAAGATGGAGTTCAACAGGCTTCATCTTATTTTAGTAGGCTCGCAAAAATCGACTGTCGAACTAACTCTCCACTCAGCAAATTTTAATTTGGATTGTTTTTGTGCGATCGGATTCAATTAAGATATTTAAAAAAGCAGCAATCTAGATGATGAGCAAGAAAACGAATCGACGCAATTTTATTATGGGTGGAGTCGCAGCAGCTACGGCTATCGGTTGCTCGAATATCAATCGCAAACCAGAATCAAGTATTGCTTCATCCCAAATTAACCAAACCATGCCAGAAAGGATCTTAGGCAAGACCAATATTAGTTTACCGATTTTAGGCTTAGGGGGAGCAGGACAAACACCTTTATCGAAAAAAGGTCAAGAAAAGCAGGCGATCGCTGTGATTGAAACTGCTTTAGAATTGGGAATACGCTATTTCGATACCGCAGAAAATTACAAACCTTCAGAATACTATTTGGGCAAAGTTTTACCGCCGTTTAGAAAGCAAATTTATCTTAATAGTAAAACTGACGCTCGAGGTTACGATCTTGCCATGGAGCATTTAGAAAAGTCCCTGCGACTGCTCAATACAGACTATCTCGATAGCTGGCAAATGCATCACGTTTCTTTTCCAGAAGAATTAGAGCAGATTTTCAGTAAGAATGGTGCAATTAAAGCAGTAAACGAAGCTAAAGAACAAGGCATAATTAAATTTGCTGGAATTAGCGGACATCGCGAACCAGATATTATCGTAGAAGCTCTACAACGCTACGATTTCGACAATACTCTAATTTGTCTTAATGCGGCTGACATTCACCATCCCCGACCCTTTTCTACTAAAGTATTGCCAGTAGCTCAATCTAAGAATGTTGGTGTTATTGCGATGAAAGTGCCAGCATACGGACGTTTGTTAAAACCAAATCTTTTAGGAGGAATGGAGAAAGCAATGGGTTACAGCCTTTCATTACCAGGAGTTCATTGCTGCATCATCGCAGCCGAAAATCCCTCTCAATTAAAATCAAACGTTCAAGTAGCTCGAGATTATCGGATGTTAACTGCAGCTCAAATGAGACAGATCGAAACTTTAACTGTTAACGCTGGAGTTGACGGTTCTTTTTTCCGTAGATGGCGTTAAAAAATAGCAACTGAACTATAGATTAGGACACTAATTCTAAAAGCAGAGAATAGTTAGTAGGTAGTAGGTAGTAGGTAGTAGGGAACAAATAAACAAACTGCAGTACGGGATTAAACCTAGTCTAAAAAATCATTGGCGATCGAAAATGCAACACAAGTCCTGAAAATGTTTAGCAAACTAATCCCACTTACAGATAGAATCAATATATTGTTATGTTAAGCGGGTCACATACCTATGGAAATTCAAGGTGGGGAAAAAACTGAAACAATTACAGATCTTAAAAAGGAGATAGAGGAACTTAAGATTGAGTTCAATCTCATTAACGTAAAGTTGAAAAATAAAGAAAAAAGTAAGGATGCTGTAATTGACTCCATAGTTAAGAGGTTGAGAATGGTAGAAAGCCTTGCATGGGGGCTTTTAGCTATGGAATTGGGTCTTGGATTGGCATTAATTTTTTACGTTCAGTAGATCGCGATCGCCCGATCGCAACAATAGAGATTAAAATAGACAATTTAATATTTGCGATTCAGCGAAGCTAAGAGAATAGAACTCGTGGTGATTTAAGGCTTACCAATATTTATTTGTATTCATTTTAAGTGAAGTAATGGTTTGTTATTTAACGTTATCTTTCAAATTTTGCATTAGACTTTACACTCGATCGAGGGACTTTTGGATGAGATTGTTCGCTTGGTTCAAAGGTAAAGGTTCAGAAAAGAAATAGCCTTGTCCATACTCACAGCAATATTCGCAAAGCAATACCTGTTGCTGCTCGGTTTCGATCCCTTCAGCAATCACATTCAGATCTAAGTTTCTAGCCAGTAAAATGATGGTTCTAATGACTTTTAATTTATTAGAATCATGTTCGAGATTATTAATAAAAGAGCGATCGATTTTTAAGCTATTAATAGGTAATTGATATAAATAACTTAAAGAAGAATAACCCGTGCCAAAATCATCTAGAGAAATCTTGATTCCCATCGCGCTTAATTGCTGAATAATTAATTTACCATCTTCTATATTTTTAATAACTGTGGTTTCAGTAATCTCAAGTTGTAAATGTTGAGGTTCTAAAGAGGTTTCGGCTAATATCTGAGAAATTTGCTCGATAAAATCATCTCGAGCAAACTGAATTGGCGAAATATTAACACTAATCGTAAAATCAGGATCGACCCAGCCCAGTTTGAGCCATTGACTCAAAGTTTGACAAGCATTATGTAAAACCCAGTAATCAATAGAGACTATCGTACCCGCTTCTTCAGCGATGGGAATGAAGAGATCGGGATCGATTAATCCTCGATCGGGATGTCGCCAGCGAATCAGTGCTTCAAAGCCAGTAATTTTTTGATTGCTTAAATTGACAATTGGCTGATAAAAAAGCTCCAATTCTTGATTGTCAATAGCAAATCTGAGATCTCGATCTAATTCTAAGCGTTGCTTCGCTTTGAGATTCATATTCGGTTCAAAAATAGTGTAGCGAGCTTTGCCATTGGCTTTTGCTTCGTACATAGCAGTATCAGCATCGCGTAGGAAATCGTCAATATTTTGGTAATTGGGATGGCTCAAAGCAATGCCAATACTAGCACTGGCAAACACTTCATGACCTTTGATTCCAATCGGCACACTGAGCTTTTCAAGAATGCGATCGGCGACTGTGGTAGCAGTTTCAAGATTCTGAATTTGTTTGAGAAGAATCACAAATTCATCGCCGCCAAGTCGCGCAATCAGATCGCTTTGACGAGTGCTAGCTTTAAGTTTACGAGCCAAATCGATTAATAATAGATCCCCACCTTCATGTCCGAGAGTATCATTAATCATTTTAAAACCATCTAAATCAATAAATAAGACGGCAAATAAGTAGTCGGGATCTTGCTGAGAAATAGTAATTAATTGGGTTAATTCGTGATTAAAAAAAGCGCGGTTGGGTAATCCAGTTAATCGATCGTGAAGGGCAGCATAACGCAATTGTTCGTTACTTTTTTTGATGGCTATTCTCATTCGCTCGAAACTTTGAGCTAAGATACCCAACTCATCGTTACGGTTTAAGGTGATTGGCTCAGAGAATTCACCATTAGAGATTGCACTAGCAGCATCAGTGAGATTACTAATTGGTCTAATTAAACGATTAGCTAAAAAACTGGTTAAAACAATTACAGCGATCGCGGCTACTTCAGCGATTGAAAAAGCAAACTTTTCAAATTGGTGTTGAGAATTGAGAAAGTCAGCTTTCTCTTGAAGAATAACAATCATCCAACCATTGTCGAGAGGAGCATTCCAACTTAACCACTCCTTTCCCAAATCATCCTGAAAAGCAAATTTGGCACTACGATTGGCTTCAATCGCTTGTTGAACGGGAATAAAATTACTAAAATCTGTCAGACTCTCTCCATTGACTAAAGAGCGATCGGGATGAGCTAATACTTTGCCAGATCGATCGACTATAAAAGCGTAACCAGTTTTACCGAATTTGAGTCGATCGACTTGATTGCTTAAATCAGCTAAATCGATACAAGTAGTAGCAACCCCAACAATTTTTATTTTCTGTTGGCGGACAGGTGTAGCCATACATAAAGCAGGTTTTTTGCTGGTACGACCAATGAGAATTTGATAGTTAATATCTTTTCCAGCAATAGCTCCTTTAAAATAACTGCGATCTCCGTAATATTTAGCTGGTGAGTTATCGCTGCGAGCTATATTTTTACCCTCTAAATTAGTAATGTGAGCTAAGTAAAAAATCTCTTGGTTTTCGACTAGAGTTTTGAGAATAGATTTCATTCTAGATGGATCGTTCATCTCAATGATATCAGGCTGTTGGCTCAGATTTTTTAAAGCAATTATGTTAGATTTATTCCAACGATTGAGATCGTCAGCTAATAATTTTGCTATGATATTTCTTTGATGTTCGGACTCGTTAGTAATTGTTTTAATAGCTCGATCGCTGGCAAAAAACATAGCCCCTAATATTAAGGGAATAGCTCCACCTAAAACTATTAGAGGCATCCGAAATTTTAAACTGTTATACAGTGGTATTTTCATGAAAATCTTAGAGATTCGCTTTTAAAAAATCTAAATAAGAAAAGATTATTACAGCTTCGATCGCTTGTTTTTATATTTTAATCTCGATGCCACATTTAAACAGTTAGCAAATAGCTTAGATTGTTTCGGTCAACTTACTTAATTTAAGATTGCAAAAATTATCGATTGAATTTAAATTTTTTAGGCAAAAATACTGATTATTAGCACCTCTTTTTTCCAAAAATAACATAATAATATCAAGATTGCATAGCAAATAAAGTTATTTCTTCTTGGTAGAAACAGAATTTTTCTCGAATTGGTGCTGAATTTGAACCTAACAGAGAAAAAGTTTTCTATATAAACTTATTTTAGTTATTAAATTATTATCAACAACTCGCTATTTATACTGAAAGATTCAAGACTTTTACTGCCGCTCGAAAAATATCCTAATATCGATCTAATTTAGATCCGGACAAAATCTGTCTTTAATTATCTAAAATATTTCTTTTGTTTTTTTAGATATAAGTTGCTTTTAAAGAAGTTATAAATTAGTTGTTTTATGAATAGTTTAAATCATCAAATTTGAAATTTTTGCGGCATTTTTGAGATCGTATAACCATTTTTCGATCCTTATTCTTAAATCAATTAAATAATTTCAGCTATTATTAAAATAACTTCAAATAAAGTTTGGCAAGTTATGCTAAATATTAACCACTCTCAAACAATTTTCTAAAATAAGTTTATGCCAATCCCGCTTCTAGTAAATAGCCAGAATTTACTCTTTATAATAGTATTCTGTATTGATTTTGTCAGAATTTAAATAACCTTTACCGATTGACGTTTCACAATTTACCCCTCAAGGAAAAAAAGAATGATCCCATTTTTCAAAAGTAATAAGAGACTTAATCCTGGTAAAAAGGTCGGGGAGTGGCTAGGAGAGGTCGTCGCA
This sequence comes from Prochloraceae cyanobacterium, assembly GCA_030065265.1. Classification (GTDB taxonomy): domain Bacteria; phylum Cyanobacteriota; class Cyanobacteriia; order Cyanobacteriales; family JASJDA01; genus JASJDA01. The sequence continues at coordinate 9,545 of JASJCW010000088.1, read as the reverse complement.
CAGCGAAGAGTGCCGCACAAGCGGGGCAGAGACGATCGGCTTTTTTCAGATTATTAAATAGAATTGCTATTATTGCTGCCGATTAAGTTGATTATTGCAACAGTATTATCTCGCGATCGACTTCACTAAGATTTTCTCCGTAGCATCACTTACGTAAAGATACAATACGACTATAATCTCAATACAACTTTATGATTCTCAATATCCAGACATGAATCGCGTAACATTTTCAGAAAGAAATGAACTGAGGAATACCATCGAACGCTGTGCTAGACAATGGTTTCTCAAAGGTCAAAGTAGCTATTATTTATTAGAAGGAGAATTTCTCAATCTGGCAAAGAAATTTTACCGTAGCCCTGGCAATCGTCTCTCTGCTAATGCCCTTGAATTTATTCTCGCTTCGATTGAATTAGATAAAAAAACTCACAATTTAAATCAAGGACATCGTCAACTGATTACTGCTAGTTTGACCGCGACGATGGCTGTGATTTCCACATTCATACTTTCAACAGCTTCTTGGAACATTCTGACACTTGAAGCAGAAATCAGTCTCGATCGAGATCGTCCTCAACAACTCGGTTAATTCAAATCCATAGTCGATCGCATCATTACAATTAGAGCGAGCAAGATTGAGTTCTCCGGCTCTCCTTTCTTCACTGTATGAAATACAGTAATAATAACGAGCAAAAACAATTCTAAGATTAGACGCTGGTCAATTAAATTGTAATCTCTCCCATTTGGCAAATTTAGCCGCTCTTGGAGTGAGAAGTTATACTTTAAAGTTGCTACACTTCGGTGAGCAAGGGCAACAGGCAACAGCGGCAAAAGCCCGCGCGAGTCTACCGCTCCCGGAACGTCTGCCAAGACAGGTAAAAAAATTGGAAAATTTATCTGTAGCATTATTTTATCCAATTGATATAAGGTCGCCGAGAAAAGAACACCGGCGGCAAGCCGGCGATCGAGATTTATTGATTGTAGAACGATTTCGACTTGAATATTTTTATTTTTCTTCAAAGTCTCAAGATTCGCAGCACCAGATAATTTCGGTAATTACTACTTTGTAGTTTTACTGAAAAGGCATCTGGGAATTAACAGAAACGATCGATTCTACCGCAGTAGCATTTAAAGGCTTGCAGAAGAAGTGCCCTTGAGCCTGTTGACATCCTAATGATTCTAATTGAGCTAATTGTTCGGCTGCTTCGACACTAAGAGCGATCGCATTTTTGCCTAAAGAATGGGCAAGAGCGATCGAAGTACGAACTAAATCGCATTTTTCTTGGCTTAAATGCATATTTTCAATGAAAGAACTGCAAATTTTCAAATTATCGATCGGCAACCTATGTAAATTTTTTAAACAGGAAAGGTCGGCACCAAAATTGTCGATGCTGAGTCCGATTTTTTTATGTTTAATTCTGTTCAATACAGTTAGATGAGCTTCACTCTCCTCTAAAAGACTGTTTTCAGGAATTTCAAATTGAAGGCAATTAGGATCGAGATCGGTTGTTTCGAGAATGCGATCGACAGTAGGAATGAAATTTGCTTCTGTAATTTCTCGGCCTGTCAAATTTACCGCTATTTTGACATTATCTAAACCTTCAAATTTCATTTGCCAATCTTTTAATTGCAGACAAGCCCGATCTATGACCCACTCAGCGATGCGTAAAATAAGATCTTTTTGCTCGACAATAGCAATAAAATTAGTTGGAGAAATTAAACCGCGCTCGGGATGTTGCCATCGCAATAAGGCTTCAAAAGCAACCAATTTGCGATCGCTTAGGGAAATTATTGGTTGATAGTAAAGTAAAAATTCTTGACGATCTAAAGCTAACTGCAATTCAGTTTCGATCGAAAATTGGGAGCTATTTTCTGCTGACATTTGTGGCTCGAAAATGCTGCAACTAGCATTGTTGTCTTCCTGTTTGGCACGAGAAATAGCAATATCAGCATCGCGGAATAATTCCGAAGCAGATCGATAATTTTTGGAGCTGAAAACGACACCAATACTGGCATTTGCCAAAATATTACGATCTTCTGCGATATTTAAAGGCAATTCCAATTCTGTTTGCATCGAATTGATAATTTGAGTTATTTTGCTAACTCGATCTGCTCGATCTAAGATCGCTCCAAAGCGATTTTCACTCCAACGAGCTAGAATATCGTTAGCTCGGAGACAATTCTTAAGCAATTCCGCAAAAGCAATTAAAAGCATATCTGCGATTGCATTGCCAAAATTTACCGCAATACTATTGTAGTTGTCGAGATCGATCCATAAAATAGCAAAACAATGGTCGGTACTATCTTGGATCTGTTTTAAAGAAATTTCTACCAAATCGACAAATAAAGAGCGATTCGGCAATCCGGTTAAACCATCGTAAACGCTTCGATCGAGCCATCTTCGTTCGGCTTGTTTGCGATCGCTAATATCGTTAATAATCGCATCTATCCGCAAAACTTCGCCATTATCATCGTAAACCAAATAACGGCGATCGTTGAGCCATCTAATTTCTCCATTAGGTCGTAAAATTCTGTATTCTACTTCCATATTGGTGATATTGTTACCCGATTTGAGCTGAGAAAAACATTGTTCTACTCTTTGGCGATCTTCTGGATAGATCACTTCCAACCAAACTTTATTGCGATCTAATAAATCGATCGCCGCGCGATCGTATATTTTTTCAGCCGCAGGATTGAGATAAATTAAATTCCAACTATTTACGTCGATAGAAATGACTACTTCTTGAAGGGAGTTAAGAATGCTTTCTAGCTTTTCGCGATCTTGTTTGGCTTGCATTTGCGCTTTGATGCGCTCGATAATTTCTTGTTGCAATTCAGCCGTGCGTTGTTGAACTTTTTTTTCGAGAAATGCATTTAAATTGCGGTATTTTATTTTTGCAGATATTAAATTTAACTGATGATTGATTCTGGCTAAAACTTCTGGTATTTGAAAAGGTTTGCTAATATAATCTGCTGCTCCAACCTCAAAAGCTCTAATCTTATCAAAAGTATCGTTAAGCACTGTTAAAAAAATCACCGTAATCTCTCGAGTTTTTGGATTGGCTTTCAATTGCTTGCAAACTTCATAGCCATCGAGATCTGGTAACTTAATGTCGAGCAAAATTAAATCCGGTTTGTAGGATTCGACTGCCATTAAAGCCATAAAAGCAGTTTTAGCACAGCGAACTTCATAACCTCGCTCTTTAAGGGTACTTTCAAGTAAGTGTAAATTATCGGCCAAGTCATCAATTATTAAAATCTTGTTCGGTTGACGCTCGGAAGTTTCATCAAAGTTGGCAAAATTATTGTTCATTCTTTCTTATAGGTGAGATCTAAAATCCAAATTCTTCAAAAAAAAGGCAAGTTCTGATTCAATCGTTTTTAACGATTTTTAAAATCCGTTCAAAATCAAAATTATCAACCATCTCAGTCAAAATTCGAGCGATCGAATCGTGTTCAGATGGGATTTGGGCGATTAAGTCTTGTAAAAGATCTCGATTTAATTGCGACGCAGCTTTAAATACGTCAACAAACCAGCCATCGGGCATGATTTGTTTTAAAATGCTTAGTTTTAATTTAACTTTTGAGGGATTATTTTCTTCTTTCTCCTGATAGATTTCTTTTTCTGCTTTATAGATATAAGTTATTTCCAAATGTCGAGCCATTGTATCCCAAATATCCGATTCTAAAAATGGTTTGCGTACGAAATCATCGCAACCTGCTGTTAAGAGAATTGCTTTTTCTTCTGCAAAACTGCTCGCAGTTAGGGCAATTATTTTGGTTTCTCGATCTTTGAGCCGAGATTTAATGATTTTAGTCGCTTCGTAACCGTCCATCACTGGCATTCGCATATCCATCCAGATTAAATCGGGTTGCCAAGATTCCCAAATATCAACAGCTTCTTTTCCATTCGTGGCTTCTTTTACCTCCAGATCTACATCAGTTAGAAATTTAACCAATAATTGTCGGTTATCGCTGCGATCGTCCACCACGAGAATGCGATATTTTTTTTGTCCCGATCGCAAACCAACTACTTTACGATTTGGCTTTTGCTCTACAATCTTACTCCCATCGGTTATTTCAGCTGCTACGTAAAATTTAAAAATAGTGCCTTTTCCCAACTCAGAATGAACCGAAATATCGCCCCCCATTAATTCAATGAATTTTTTGGCGATCGCCAGGCCCAAACCAGTACCCTTTTGGGATTTCCTTCCCTTTGTAGTTTGCACGAAAGGCAGAAATAAATTGTTTATTTCTTCGGGTGCAATTCCCGGGCCGGTATCTTCTATTTCAAAATAAATGTTTGTTATTTTTTCGGGATCTTTTATTTTTGTTTTTAAAATCACTGAACCTTGTTCGGTAAATTCAATGGCATTGCCCAATATATTGATTAATACTTGTTGCAATTTTCCGCGATCGCCGACAATATATTGAGGTACTTCTGGAGCAATTTCGATGCTGAAATGCAAACCTTTAGACTGTGCTTTAAATTGCAACATTTCTGCGATCGTGTGGAGCAAAATGTATAAGTCAAAAGGATCTTGATTCAGACTGACGCGGCCGGCTTCAATTTTAGACATATCGAGCACGCCATTAATTAAAGATAGTAAATGTTCTCCAGAACGATTAATAATCTTTAAATTTTCTTGGTGGGATTTCGCTAAGGAATCGTCTCGATTCATTAACTGACTAAAACCGAGAATGACATTTAAAGGAGTTCGCAATTCGTGACTCATATTCGCCAAAAATTCGCTTTTAGCTTGGTTAGCAACTTCGGCTTTTTCTTTCGCTTTTTTGAGTTGAGCCGTTCTCGCTTTGACCCGATTTTCTAATTCTTGATTGCTTTTTTCTAAAGCGATAAAAGCTGCTTGTAATTTTTGACTCATATTATTAAAAGAATCGCCGAGAATTCCTAACTCTTTAATAGCTTTTATCTCTACCTTTTGCTGCAAATTTCCTGCGGCGATCGCCGCCGATGCCGAACTCAAACGCCTAATCGGTGCAGCAATCCAACGAGAGGTGAAAATTCCCACCCCCGTAGCTAAGATTAAAGCTCCCAAACATAATAAAATAGTCGTCCTAGTATTAGCATTAATTTGCTCCATAAAGTCCGATTCTGGAACTACCACGACGATCGCCCATTCGATACCTCTACCATCTTTAAAAGGAACAGATCTAGCTAAGTATCTTTCATTTTTTATTTTGAAATCAAATTCTTTACTAAGATTAATTAGCTGCGATAAATCGATTTTTTTGCTTAATTCTTGAATGCTGGATCGGATCGAAATATTTTTACTATCTTGGGCTTTAATTCTGGTAGCTTCGCGATTTTTATCTACCTTGGCTAAAGGCTCTTTTGTTGAAGTGGCCACTAACAAACCATTGGCTTCAATAATATAAATTATGCCCGATTTACCTATTTTTAAACTGCTCAAAAAATCGCTTAATTGAGTAAGAATGATATCAGTTCCTAGAACGCCCAGTAAGTTGCCATTATTATCGTAAACTGGTTCGACTGCAGTAGTTCCCAGTCTGATTTCTTCTCGGCTTGAAAATTGATATATTCCGCTCCAAGTCGATGTTTTAGCCTTAACAGCGGCGCGATACCAAGGACGCACTCGAGCGTCGTAGTTTTTGACTGTTGAAATTTTTTTTTTATCGTATTTCCTAACTCATCGATCGCCTGTGTATGCAGATCGTTTCCAGTTAATTTTATTTGTTTAATTTCGAGATTAAACTTTCCTTCATCCATTCTTTCAATCCCAACAAATTCGCCAAATCTGTTTCCAAAAGAAATATAACTAGCTTCGGGAAATAATTGAATTTGCTGCCAAAAATGGTATTGCAACAAGTCAAAATCTTCTATTTTTAATAAGCCACTTTTAAGATTATTTTTGTTACTATGATTGATTAAATGAGGAATGCGCACGTAATCATCGAAACGCTGTTCTACCCGAGCTGTAAGCTCTTCATGGAGCTGTTTGGCTAAATCGTTAATTGCTTTGCGACCGTTACGTAGAGATAACCATCCGGTTAACCCAACCGCTAAAAAAATTTGCAATATAAAAGGCAATACTAATACTAAACGCAAGTTGAGTCCGCGAAAAATATTATACTGTTTCAGCGATTCGCGATGTTTAAATCGGTGCATAATTTTTGATTACAACTCTTAAAAAAAATATTAAATTTAATTGTTTAGAGAATATTCCCAAGAAAAGAATACTCGATTTAAGTAAAATGATTTCGGTCTGACCTTATTAAAGCAAAATTTGTCACTTTTAGCTTGATTCGTCATTTTGATATATCAAGATATCGCGATAGAGTTACGATATATGTATTTTGCGTAAAAACTGGGAAATATAACAGTAGCAGACTATTGTGAACGAATTTAAAATCGATCCCAACATGAAAAATCGAGCATCTCGATTTATTATTATTCGTCGGGGGAAATCTGAAGATAGAAAAGAACTTTTTCAAGTTACTATGGAGTCGATCGCAGCTTTATGTGCCAAAGACTACACTTGCGAACAACTTCAATGTCTTTTAAGAGATAAAACCGAACGTTTTCGTCAAGGTATTAAACTAGGAGAAACTATCTTTGTCGCCCAATTAGAAGGCAAAATTATCGGTTATTCTTCTTTATTATCGAGAAGTATTGGAGCTATGTTCGTATTACCTCAATATGCTCGTCAAGGAGTCGGTAAAAAATTATTAGAGACAATTGAAGCTGAAGCGATCGCTCGCGATCTCAAATTTTTAATTGCGATCGCATCTTTAACTGGAGTACCATTTTATCAAGCTTGCGGCTATCGTTGTTTGGAAAATTACTCTTTATCGATCGGCGATCGTGAGATAGGATCTCAAATTAATATTCCTTGTATTCGGATGAAAAAAAAGCTTTTACCTGGTATAAATACCAAGCAAACAGTTAATTTAGATCGTTGGATCGCAATTAAAAAAATAACAAAATTTATTTTTAAAGCAGATCGAATATATCAAAAAAAATCTCAGTAAATTTAATTTTAAAATGAGATTATCGTGGCAAATTAACAACAGCGATCTGATTAAAGGATAATCAATTAACTTCTGTTTGTTTTAACTCCTAAAGCCATCTTTATTATTGGAAAACAAAAAAATCATGACTGCCAAAATAGAAGCTAAAAATTTCATTGAAGAACTAGATCGATTCGATCGCGTCAAAAAAGAAACTGCCGCTCTCCTCAAAGATATTGCTAACATTTTAAGTAATTCCGAATCAGTTGGCGATGAAAAATCCGGTCGTTTAGAATTAGCAAAAGATTTAGAAGATTTAGAAATAACTAGTAAAAATTTAAATTTAGGTGTATTTCGTCTCTTAGTTTTAGGGGATATGAAGCGAGGTAAAAGCACTTTTCTCAATGCTTTAATTGGTGAAAACATTCTACCGAGCGATGTCAATCCTTGTACGGCTTTGCTAACTATTTTACGCTACGGCAGGGAAAAACAAGTCACAATTTATTTTAACGACAAAACCGCTCCAGAAAAAATTGATTTTACAACTTTTAAAAATAAATATACCATCGATCCCACCGAAGCAAAAAGATTGCAACAAGAAAAAAAATTGGCTTTTCCAAATATTAATTATGCCGTGGTCGAATATCCTTTACCTTTGCTAGAAAAAGGGATCGAAATTGTTGATAGTCCCGGACTGAACGATACGGAAGCTCGTAATGAATTATCCCTCGGCTATATTAACAATTGTCATGCAATTTTGTTCGTGATGAGAGCAACCCAACCTTGCACTTTAGCCGAAAGAAGGTATCTAGAAAACTATATCAAAGATCGCGGCGTAACGATCTTTTTCTTAATCAATGCTTGGGATCAGGTTCAAGATAGTTTGATCGATCCAGAAGATGAAGAAGAATTAGCAGAAGCAGAAGGCAAATTAAGGCGAGTTTTTAAAGCTAATTTGGGAGAGTATTGCGAAATAGAAGGCAAAGATCTTTACGAACAAAGAGTATTTCCCGTTTGTTCTTTAATCGCCCTGCGAAAAAGATTAAAAAATAAAGAGGCTTCTTTAGCAGGAACTGGATTTCCTCAATTTATGGGGTCTTTAAACGAATTTTTAACTCGAGATAAAGCGAGCGTTCAATTGCGACAAGCCAAAAACTTAGCCGAGCAAACCGTTAAAAAAGTCTCCGAATCGGTCGATCGCCGCATCCCTTTATTAGAAGAAGACATTAACCGACTCAAAGAAAAAATCAATTCAGTGCAACCAGAATTTGAATTGCTCCAAGAAATTTGCGGCGATTTTCGCTCGGAAATTAGAAAAATGCGCGATCGCAAAGCAACAAAAATTAGTAATTCTTTTTCTGAATATGTAATTAGTTTGGGGGATACTTTTGAAGCTGATTTTCTCCATTATCAACCGGATTTAAGCTTTACGGATTTCTTTTCTGGGGATAAAAGAGAACAGTTTGAAAAAGCTTTGACCGTTGCTTTTGAGCAATATATTAACGATCGACTTTCCCAATGGACTTTACAAGCAGAAAAAGAGATGGATTTAGCTTTTGCTAAATTGTCTCAAATTGCGATGACTTACGGGGCTTCTTACAGTAAAGTAACCGATAAAATTACCGAAAAATTAACCGGACATAAAATAAAACGGCCGATAAGCGGTGCTAGCGAGGAGGATGACGCACCAGCTTGGGCAAAATGGGCTGCGGGTATCTTTTCTTTGGCTCGAGGCAATATCGCTGGTGTAGCGATGGCTGGGGCTGGTTTTGATTGGAAAAATATCGTGCTAAATTTTATTACTGTTTTTAGTATTGGTAGTATTATTTCTGCTTTAACCGGTATTGTGATGGGGCCTTTAGGCATTGCTTTACTAGGTTTGGGGGTTGGTTTAGCACAAGCCGATCGCGCCCGTCAAGAATTAGTTAAAGCAACTAAAAAAGAATTGGTTAAATACCTTCCTCAAGTGGCCTCCGAACAATCTCCTCGAGTTAAAGAAGCGATTAATGAATGTTTCGATGTTTACGAGGAAGAGGTAACCCAGAGAATGAATAACGATATTAATTCCCGTCAGGCTGAATTAGATAACTTAGTCAAACAAAAGCAATCTACAGAAATCGATCGCAGTGCTGAAGTTAACCGTTTGCAACAACTTCAAAAAGATATCGAATCAAAATCAGCCCAAATTAAAACTGCTTATCTTTCATTTGTCGGCGATCGACTAAGCAATAATACCGATTCTGTTTAGATTTGCTAAACTTTGGTTGTAAAAGGCAAGAGGGAATAGTCAAGAGGGAAGAGGCAAGAGGCAACAAGCAACAGGCAAAAGATAAGAATCTATCTGCGGCATTATTTGAGGCAATTATAGCAGTACAAGTTTTGGTTCGGACATTTAAGAGCGGCTTAAGCCTTAAATCTTAAGCATAATCCCTTTCTCTGCCTGCTTGCTCCGGCTGCTTGCTCCGTCCTTATAGGCGAGGAGACCTCGCCACGGGCGGTGCGCTACTTGCGTCTTGCGGAGGCGTGGACTCGGAGCGTGTATCCGAGTAGTGAACGCC
>JASJCW010000087.1 GCA_030065265.1 Prochloraceae cyanobacterium | reverse complement strand
AAAATGTAAATATTTCAAGCAGTAGGATGTCAATCGAACATCTTATCTATTTCTAGAGATATCGATCGTGATAATAATAAGTAGTAGTATTCCTAAATCTGGCAGCACTCTCGTCTACAATTATCAAAAAGACTTACTAGCATCAGCCGATCGCAATAATGCAGTAGCCCAAGAAGAGTTTAACAAGCATTCTAACTGCGGATTTTTAAGTAAAAAACAATTAAATATCAAAAAAATTTTGACGGCAATTTTTATAACAAGAAAATACGGGAATATTGTTATTAAAGTTCATTCAGAGCCAACTTTTCTGATTAAGCTGCTAGTTACTTTAGGATTGGCAAAAGCAACTTTTTGTTATCGAGATCCTAGAGATATTATTCTTGCTGCTATTAATCATGGAGAAAGAACCAGAAAAGGATTAGATCCTTCAAATGCTTGTAAAAATATGGTATCGATCGCCGATAGTATTCCTATAGTAAAATCTTGGACTCGTAACTGGTATGAATGGAAAAAATTCGAGCGAGTATTTTTTATTAGATATGAATCTTTGATGAAAAACAAACTATTTTATCTTCAAGCAATGAGCGACTATTTCAATTTAAATTTAAAAAAAGAACAAATAGAATAAATATATCTCAAACACAAACGGATTAAAGAAAATGCTTGAAATTTTAACAAAAGAACGATCGCAAGATATAAAACAGAGATGAACGAAGAAGATAAATTGTTATGCGATCGAGTATTTAAAGAAATTTTAGAAGATATGAATTACAGTATTTAAATAGAGCTAAAAATGCTCTAATGCGTCGTGCAATTTTATTTATTGCTCTAAAAAATAAAAAAAATTTTAATTGAATAATAATCAAATTGACAAATAACCGCTTATCATTGATTTGTTTTTATCTCTACTGGTGTCTCGATGCGGGTAAACCTCGTAATTCTAATGCTTTCATCCGTTTCAGAGTTCGGGTTAAATAAGCGATCTTCTTGAAAGAAAAATAAAATAATTAACGATCTCGAACAGATTAGGTACGAGGGGCACGATCTCGCGTAATATCTAAGAACGAGCTAGATATAATAGATATTTAACTCAATTGATAAAAGTTATCGGCAAGAAACGGATCGTAGTTTACCTTAATAATGGCAAACGTTAAATTAGAAGGTATTACGCGCAAATACGGGATGGTTAGCGCGATAGAAAATATTACTTTTGAAGTTCCTGACGGGGAGTTTTGGGTATTGGTCGGGCCTTCAGGGTGCGGCAAATCTACCATATTAAGGACGATCGCGGGGTTAGAAGCGGCTACTTCAGGAAAAATTTATATCGATAAGCAATTAGTTAATAACGTTCCAGCAAGGGCTAGAGATGTAGCGATGGTGTTTCAGAATTACGCCCTTTATCCTCACATGACAGTAGGGGATAACTTAGCTTTCGGACTAAAAATGAGAGGTCAAGATCCTTTTGCAATAACCAAAAGAATTGAAACAGTGGGGCGAATGTTAAAAATAGAGCATTTGCTCAAAAGATATCCCAAACAACTATCGGGAGGACAACAGCAACGGGTAGCATTAGGGAGGGCGATCGCCAGACAAGCAAAAGTCTTTTTACTCGACGAACCTTTATCTAATTTAGACGCACAACTGCGAGACGAAACTCGTTCGGAATTAAAAATACTCCACGCCAAACTCGGTATTACTACTATATATGTAACCCACGATCGCGTCGAAGCAATGACTTTGGCAGATCGAATTGTCGTACTCGATAATGGTAAAATCCAGCAAATCGCTTCACCTCAAGAAATTTATGCCTATCCAGCTAATCGCATGGTGGCAGCTTTTTTAGGCAATCCCCCAATGAACGTTCTTCCAGTAACTTATATTGACGGTAAATTTGCGATTAACAACCAATCAGTACCGATCGCCACGAGTATGTGCAAGAAATTAGAACCAAAACAAGGACAAGCATACGAATTAGGAATTCGGCCTGAAGATATAGTAATTGCTTCTCACAAGCATAAAGCAGATTCAGAAGAACCAAAAAATAATTTTGCTCAAATCAGCCTTAATGTGCAAATTGTCGAACCTTTAGGACGAGAAACTATGGTGCGAGGAACTTTACCGGGTACGGAATTATCCGTCGATCTCTACGCCCCTGCATATTGGCGAGGAGAAGCGGGCGATCGCTTGATAATTCAGTTAAATTTAGATCGATTGTATTTGTTTGATGCTGTTAGTGGAGCAATTATTTACCCGCAAAGATGAGAGTTTCTATAGCTGATGAGATCGTATATATTAATAGCGAAGATCTACCTCAATATAAAAAAGGTGGTTCGGTAGTACGCAATAGTTATTTTTGGGCTTTAAAATCGATTTCTTGCTATTGTCCGAGAGATAAGGATTGGGAATACGATCGAGAGGTTTGGGTTGCCCTATCGCGGATGCTGCTTGCTTTTAGCGAATCGCGCTATTTAAGTTACAGCGAGACTGTTTTAGAATTTCCCCAAAATACGCCAATTCCCGAGACGCTGCGATCTGTTTCGACTTGGCTTTAGCTGAGAACTTCAGATAAATAATCGGCTGTAGATTCTACTAAGGCGATCGCATTTTCATAGAGCATTCTTGTCGGCCCGATAATGCCGACGCTACCAGCAGATCGATCGCCTTGTCGATACACAGAAGAGATTAAAGTGCAAGGATGCATCGATTCGAGAGGGTTTTCCGAGCCTATTTTGATGCTAACTTTGCGATCGCTGTTGTTTAATTCTGGGTCTGCAAAAATTAAAGGTAATAAGAGATCTTGTTCTGCTTCTAAGAGGTGTAATAAAGTTTGTACTTGTTCGAGTTGGGAAAATTCTGGTTGACGTAATGCTTCAGAAATACCGCGAACCATAATCGGAGTCGTACTTGAAGATAAGGAACGATTTGCTAATTCCTGGAGCAAATTACGCAAAAACTCGGCATATGATTTAAATTCGCGGTCTAATTCTCCCCAGTCTAAACTAGATATTTCTGAAAAACTTCGTCCTCGCAATTTGCTGTTGAGAAAATTGGATAAAATCTCTAATTCTGTTTCTGAAGATTCTAACCAGTCGCGATCGCTTGAATGCAATAAAACCGATTCGGTTTGATAGGAGTCGGTAACGATAATTAACATCACTTGTTTCGGATTAACTCGAACTAACTGTAAATGTTTTAGTTGGGTCATCCTACTTTGAGGCATTGTAATTAAAACAATATAACCGCTAATCGCTGCAAGGATTTGGGCTGCTCTTTGTAATGTGGCTTCAAAGCTCCATTTTGTTTGATTTAATTCTTGCGTCAGGGATTTTTCGATCTTTTTTGCTGCTTTTTCATCTGGGGTAATGAGTAGATCGACGTAAGTTCGATAACCCCAATCAGAAGGTATTCTTCCCGCAGAAGTATGAGGTTGATAGAGCAATCCAGCTTTTTCTAATTGGCCCATAGCATTGCGAATGGTTGCCGAGCTGACGCTCAAGTCATATTCTCGAGCTAAAGTTTTCGAGCCGACTGGTTCTGCGGTAGCTATATAATGTTGGATTGTGACGCGAAGAATATGTCGATTGCGCTTGTTTAAATTCCCTTTCACAGGCATAGATAAAAATGCTCAATTCTTACTTCAAAATTGTCAAGTAATTTTTTCTATTTTTACTTTTTCATGTGTGACAGTATAACTTTTTAAAGAGACAAATGTGCGATCTTTGGCATAGGAAAATAAACAAAGATCTAATTTAGCTAAACTAATAGCGCGGCAGATCCCGATCGACGATCGCCGAATAAGCATCTATTCCTCCTGCAATATTCTTAACATTACTAAAACCATTTTGTAGTAACCATTGACACATTTGTCCCGACCTTACTCCATGATGGCAAATTACTAATGTTTCTGCTTCTGGATTAAAACGCTCTTTAATCGTATCGGCCCAATCTTGAAATTGACTCAATGGCAATATTTCAAATCCTGCTAATGCGGCGATCGCTATTTCTGAGGGTTCTCTTACGTCGATTAATTGTAATTCTGGATCGGGATCGGCCAAACGTATTGCTAATTCTTCAACGCTAATCTCGCTATAAAACTGAGCTGACATTGATTAAAAAATTCTTTATTGAGTTTATAAAAACTAGAGTAGCAGTTATTACCTCTAATTGCTTGATTTGAAAGCAATATCCAACACAAAAATCTGCTTGAAATGAGCGATCGCATCGAAATTTAATCTCATTTTTTGCAAGTAAGACCAATTCTGTTGAGAATTGCTAAACTTTGGTGACTCCAGGCAAGAGGTACAAGATTAGTGGAATTGGTGTAACAAGGGATTTAATTCAGTTACAGAAGTCAGGAAGCGAGAATAATAAACTTTTTCTTTTTTTTCAGACGCTCGAATACAATTCCGATCTATTTTGCTCTTTTTGAAAATCGATTTAATTAAAGTCATCAATTCTCAATCGATTGTAATTATTCAATCAAAAACTAGCAGTTTAACTATTAAAAAACTATCGCTTTATTTAGGATTGTTTCTGGTGTTTTCGATACCAATCGATCGTATTTTTCAATCCAGATTTTAAATCCACTTCGGCAGTAAAATTAAATTTTTCTTTAGCCCGATTAGTATCTAAACAGCGACGAGGTTGACCGTTTGGTTTGTCAGTTTGCCAGACAATTTCCCCTTCAAATTCCATCAGTTGGCAAATCAATTTTACCAAATCTCGAATTGAAATTTCATAATTAGTTCCCAAATTAACTGGTTCGCGATCGCTGTATTTTTGAGTTGCCATAACTATTCCTCTAGCGGCATCGGTAGAATAAAGAAATTCGCGAGTCGGACTACCGTCCCCCCAAACAAATAATTTATTTTCTCCTGTTTTTTGCGCCCGATCTACTTTATCAATTAGGGCAGGTATGACGTGGGAACTGCGAGGATCGAAATTATCTTCCGGCCCGTATAAATTAACTGGCAAGAGATAAATTCCATCAAAATTATACTGCTGGCGATAAGATTGTAATTGAACTAAAAGAGCTTTTTTAGCAATACCGTAGGGGGCGTTAGTTTCTTCTGGATAACCTTGCCAAAGGTCATCTTCTTTAAATGGTATGGGAGTAAATTTAGGATAAGCACAAATAGTCCCGACACAAACAAATTTTTCTACTCCAGCTCGATAAGCTTCATCAATTAGTTGAACCCCCATAATCAAGTTATCGTAAAACAATTCTGCGGGTTTTTCGCGATTCAATCCAATTCCGCCAACATGGGCAGCTAAATGGACGATAATATCTTGTCCTGAAACTACTTTTTGACAGTTTGCTAAGATTCTCAAGTCTCGATCGCGCGATCGTGGAACGGAAATATTGTCTAGTTTTGCCCCAGCTTTGCAGAGGCGATCGACAACTTGCTTGCCTAAAAATCCAGCTCCACCGGTAACGACAATTTTTTTGTCTTTTAAATCTAACATTTTTACCTCAGTCAACCGTATTAGGTACTTGAAGGCGAATGTAAGCAGTATTATCTGCGATCGCGCCGTTTTTACCCCGAGGAGAGTCAATTCCCAAAGCAGCTAAATCGGCATCCACCATAATTTTGACTAATTCTTTAAAATTAGTTGAAGCTGTCCAACCTAATTTTTGTTTTGCTTTAGTCGGATCGCCAATTAATAAGTCTACTTCGGCCGGACGTAAATAACGGGGATCGAATTCTACATATTGATGCCAATCAAGATTGACGTACTCGAAAGCACAATCGAGAAATTCTCTTACGGAATGGGTTTGTCCGGTGGCAACTACGTAATCGTCTGGGGCTTCTTGCTGAAGCATTAACCACATCGCTTTAACGTAATCTTTAGCGTAACCCCAATCTCTTTTAGCATCGAGGTTGCCTAAATAGAGTCGATCTTGTTTTCCGGCAATAATTCTGGCGATCGCTCTGGTTATTTTGCGGGTTACGAAGGTTTCTCCGCGACGGGGGGATTCGTGATTGAAAAGAATGCCGTTACAAGCAAAAATCTTGTAAGATTCTCGATAGTTGATAGTTTGCCAGTGGGCATATACTTTAGCACAAGCGTAGGGGCTGCGAGGATAAAATTGGGTTGTTTCGGTTTGCGGTATTTCTCGCACTTTGCCAAACATTTCAGAAGATCCTGCTTGATAAAAACGAACCTCTATTCCGGTGCGATTTTGATAATCTCTAATTGCTTCGAGCAACCTTAAAGTTCCCATTGCAACCGAATCTACCGTGTATTCTGGAGAATCAAAGCTTACTCTGACATGAGATTGCGCTCCTAAATTATATATTTCTACTGGCTTAACTTCTTCTAAAATTCTCCGCATGGTCGTGCCGTCGGTTAAATCGCCATAATGAAGAAACAATCTTGCTTCTGGACTGTGGGGATCTACGTAAAGGCGATCGATGCGATCGGTATTAAAAGTGGAGGTTCTGCGGATGATTCCGTGAACTTCGTAACCTTTTTCTAATAATAATTCACTTAAATAAGAACCGTCTTGACCTGTAATTCCTGTAATTAGTGCTTTTTTACAGCAATTCATCCTATTTTTTTCCATCTTTACTTGTTGTTTGTTGGCGAAAGTTTTTGCAGCGATCTAGTTTTTATTGTTATTTTTACTCCGGTAAAATTGAATGATTTTCATAGTTTAGGGGAGATTTTTTTAGTTGAAAATGATTGATAAGCTGAGATATTTTAAGCTTAATTTATCGATTGATGTAGTTTATTTTACTTAAAGAGAATTGCTAAATTTAATTTTAAAGATTAAAAGTATTTTTATCTCAAAAAAAATTGCGATTAGTTTATATTTTTTTACTTTATAGCAGTCGAAGTAAAGGTTATGGCAATTTTATCTACTACCTACTACCTACTACCTATTTTCTGCTTTGACAATTAGTGTCCTAATCTATAGTTCAGTTGCTATAAATTGTCTTGGCGATCGATAAAAAAAGCGCAAAATATGCCTAAAAATAGGATTTGCACTTTTTTCGGGAGTAAGCTCTGTTGTTTTATTTATGAAAAAATTAATTAGTAAGCACCATTATTACGAGGAAAAATAATCACGCCAATTGTTTTAAAAATTATCCACAGATCGAGCAACCAATTATAGTAATTGACATAATAAACGTCTATATTTACTCTTTGAGGATAAGGAATATCATTACGCCCGGAGACTTGCCACAAACCTGTAATTCCGGGTCTGATGGTTAATATTTTATCGATACGATTTCCATATTTGCACAATTCTTCTGGCACTAAAGGCCGAGGGCCGACAACGCTCATGTCGCCTTTAAGTACGTTCCAAAATTGAGGAAATTCGTCGAGACTTGTTAAACGTAAAAATTTACCGATCCAAGTTACTCTGGGATCGTTTTTTAACTTAAAACTGGTTTCAAATTCTTCGCGCAGTTGAGGAGACTCAGCCATAATCGATTCTAAAATTTCGTCGGCATTGTCAATCATCGTTCTGAATTTGAGACAGTTAAAAGTTTTGTGATTTTTTCCGACTCGTTTTTGAATGTAGAAAATAGGGCCCGAAGAACTCAGGGCGATTAACAAAGCCAAAATCAAATAAATCGGAGAAAAGAAAATCAAAACCAAAGAGGAAAAAATAATATCAAATAAACGTTTGGTAATGACACCTTTTTTCGATGCCCGTAAATATAACTTTTTTAGTTTTCTCTGGGCAATTGGGGCTTTTTTCGTTTTTCTCATCAAGCCTCGCAGTAGCTTGACGGAGATAACTTGGCTATCAGCAGTCATTGTACTCCTTTACTTCTCATCACACCACACAATCCGAACCTTAATTAAGGTCGGCATTATCCTCATTTTGTAATCTATCAATCCCCGTCCAATCACGATAACATTGGTCGATAAAGTCCAAATAAGATCGTTTAAAAACTTCTGGGGCAAACTTTTCTGCCTGTAAGCGGCAGTTTTCCGGTAAAAAGCGATCTTGTAGCTGGCAAAAAGTATTAACTGCTTCAATTAAAGCGGCTGGTTTTTGGGGGAAAAATAATAAACCAGTTCCTTTTGCCGGATCTTCGCGAATATCTTTGACTGTTTCTTTTGCACCTCCTCCTTTGTAGGCGATCGCTGGCGTGCCGCAGGCTTGTGCTTCAACTATGGCAATACCAAAATCCTCACAAGCAGCATACACGAATGCTTTGGCTTTTTTCATGTATTGTTCGACAATCTCGTCGGGTTGCGCCCCCAAGATTTGAATGTTGGGTTTGGCTAATTGGCGAATTTTCGCCATTTCGGGCCCGTCGCCAATAATTACTAGGGGTTTTCCTAATTGATTAAAGGCTCGAACAATTAAGGATACTTTTTTATAAGTTACCAAGCGAGACACAGTTAAATAATAATCTTCTTTTTGCTCTTCAACTGAAAAGCGATCGAGATTAACTGGGGGATAAATTACTTTTGCCGATCTGCGGTAGCAACGCCAAATTCTTTGGGCGATATGTTGGGAATTAGCGATGTAATAGTCTACTCGATTAGCTGCGATCGCATCCCACTGTCGTAGTTGATGCAAAAAATAGCGAGCTAAGATGTTCTTAATATCGGGAATTACAGAAGTATTATTATTTAAGTAATCAAAGGTCAAATCCCAAGCGTAGCGCATTGGACTGTGGCAATAACAGATATGTAGTTGTTGTGGCGAACTCAGGACTCCTTTGGCTACCGTATGAGATGAAGATAAGATGACATCGTAATTTCTTAAATCTAAATTTTCGATCGCCACGGGTAAGAGGGGCAGGTATTTTTGCGGGCCTTTGCGGACGAATGGTAAATTCTGGATGAAAGTAGTGCCAATTTTGCGCTGGTAAAGGTAGCTTTCGGGATTGACCGATTCAAAATCGATCGTGGCGTATAAATCTGCATCGATATGATTTAATATTTCTTTGACGACTAATTCCGATCCTCCCGTAGCTAAGGGGGTAAACCATTCATGAACTAAGGCGTATTTTAATTCCACAATTAAGTAATTACTATTTAAATTTATTTGTTAATTGAATTTGATTTTTTGGTGATTATTCCCCATCCCCTTGCAGTTTTAAGAATTTTAACATTTTCTAATTGTAAATTTTTTATTGTTGTTGTTTCCATTAAAAAATAAGGGGTTTCATTTTGCTGCCAGTAAGATTTTAGCCCCTCTAATTCAACTGGAATGACTTGGCGATCGCTGTAAAAATTTAGAGAAGGTCGATTGTAAGGATAGGATGTATAAACAGTTTGTCCGGGTGGCGTTTCTGATGCGACTATCGCTGCTACTGGTTTAACTGGATAAGCTTCTCCTAGTTCCCAAATCCAAATTTTGCTGTTAAAAAAAAGCAAAAATGAAACGTACAACCCCGCAATTAAAACCACGCTAAAGTGGGGTAATTTAATAGTAGTTAAAATTGCAGCTATTGTTACTGTTAAACCGAGGGAGATAAAAACAGGTGTTAAACTTGGTTCTTGGGCCGGATTGAATATACCAAAGGATAAATAAATACCTGCTATCCAGATTAATAGGGCGATCGCAGCTAACATGACACTCCAATGGATAGGATATTTTATTTTCTGATTTTTTTCCCAGATTATGTCTATATTTTTGCCTATTAAAAGTGCTAAAGCTGGATAAACTGGTAAAACGTACCAAGGGAGTTTGGTAGACATTAAAGTTATTGCTAATAAATAAATCCCCAGCCAAACAAGGATCAATTTTGATGCGGTTGTTTGCGGATTTTTAAAAGTATTTTTAATTCCTCCAGGACAGAAAATCAACCAAGGCCAAGTATATTTGATAATCTCTAATAAGTAATACCAGAAAGGCCCGATTCTATTATCAACTGGTTGCCAAATTCTCTTAAAACTTTGAGAGATAAAATTGACTTCAATAAAAGTTTGTCCGTATTTATAATATTGAAATCCATACCAAACAAGTACCGGAATTAATCCGAGAATTATTCCCGTCCAAAAATATTTTGAATTTAAAATTTTGCGATTGTCCCAAAGCAAAAATACGATTAAAATACCTGCTAGAAGTATTCCCATCATAATGCCTTTTGTTAAACAAATTGCCGCCCACGCTAAACCAGTTCCCAAACTCATTTTTGGCGATTTATAAGCACGCAACAAGCAGAAGATCGATAGCAAAAAAAAAGTAATTGTTGCCCCATCTAACATTGCTAGTCTGCCATGTCTGACTGTTGGTAAAAATGTTAAATATATTAAAGCTGCTAAAATAGCCGTTCTTCTTTTTGGAAATACTTCTCGAGCGATCGCGTATAGTAGGGGAATCGATAATGCTGTTATTATTGCTGGAATTAAACGACTGCTCCATTCGCTGACACCAAAACATAAATAAGTCAGCGCGATCGACCAATGGATTAATGGTGGTTTATTTAAATAAGGTTGTTCTTGAATCTGAGGGTACAACCAACTATTAATATTGTCTGGTGATTTCCAAATCGAAATAGCTACTTGGCTGACAATACCTTCATCCCAGTCTCTTAAAGGTAGCTCTCCTAAATTAAATCCAAATAATATTATTGCCCCAATTAAAAGTAAGCAAAAATAATACCATTCTAATTTTTCTCCTTTCAACCAAGATTCGCTCTTTAATTTTTTCCCAAAAGTAAACTGACGAGCCATAATTACCTATTTTCGCTCCTCAAAGACGAGCTTCTCGATCTAGATATTTTTACTTAGAAATATTATGTCTCATTATAAGGTTTTTGCTGGTCTGGGAGAAAAATAATCTTAAAGTTTCTAGAGAATTTGAGCTGTAGATTGTTTAAATTAAATTAAATTTGGGCTGTTATTTTACCTAATTTATTTATTGAAAATTCTTTGTTTTATTGAGTTTGAATTCCTACTTATTCTCAGATATATATTTGCTTTGGTTGTTTAAAAGTTATGAGTTCTTGACAACCCATAACTTGTTAATTCTAAAATTCGCCTGCACCACTCTCGTTGTCTCGTTTTGAACCTAATAATTCAAGTCGATCTACTTTAATCACGGGCCGAGAGCGATTTTCCCCTGTATTGCGATCTGTCCAAGTTTCAATTTTTAAAGATCCTTGAATTCCGATCAAACTTCCTTTATGGACGTAATCTCCGGCTATTTTAGCGGTGTTTCCCCACATTTCTAAGTTAAACCAGTCGGGAGGGCTATTTCTATTGCGAGTCGGGCGATTTACGGCTAGGGGTAATTTACATAAAGTTTTACCAGAATCAAAAATTCTAATTTCTGGTTCTGCTCCCGCACGACCGACAAGATTTACTACATTGAGACCCATAAACTCTACCCACCTTAATAGTACAAACGTACATCACAGTTTAGCAGAATCTAAAAGATGATGGGCTGTTGAGAGCAAATCTTTACAGATATAGTCGGGCTGATATTTACTTAAATATCGAGAACTGCGAATTCCGCAACTGAGGGCGATCGAATTGATTCCCGTTTCTTTTGCTGCTATGATATCTGCTTCTGTATCTCCGACCATGTAATTGCAACTGTTGTGAGCGCGATCGCGGAGCGCGTTTTTGAGCAATTCTGTTTTTAATTCTGCGTTGTTTTGGTAAGCACTGTGGATGTCTCTTCTACCATATACTCCACTGAATAAGGATTCTAATCCAGATTGCTTTAAAATTTCTTTGACTTGAGATTGACAGCGCAAAGTTACTAAAACCAGTCTTACTCCTTGCGATCGCAGCATGCCTAAAGCCCATTTTACTCCCGGTTGAATCCGATCTGCTTCTAAAAGGTCGGGATGATTGACAATGGTGCGGACTTCCTGTAGAAAAGGATCTATCTGTTCCGATTTCAGACCCGATCTTTTGGCTATTTTAATATCGCTAATGCGATGTTGTTTCATCTGCCAAAACTGTTTTTTACTTAATGCTTTCGAGCCGAAAGCAGATCTTTTCATTTTTTGCAAACATATTTTATAAGTTCGATAATAGCGATCGGAAACATCGACAATCGGCCCGTCGAAATCGCAAAATAAAGTGGCTTTTTCTTGTAAGTTCGCTAAATTGAATATGTTTTGGATGTTTTTGTCTGCTGTAGGTTTAACTAATAATGTTGATTTTGTCATATTTTTTTTTAAATAGTGTGCCTTGAAATTGAAAAATAGTCTTTTGATTCGATCTTGTATTAACGAATTATTTAGCTTAATTTAAATAGCAAGTATTAAAATACTTATACCGTTTAAAAGTGACAAATTCGAGACCCGAGTCGACAAATATATTTAAGTAGATATGACTAATAAATTTAGCGATCGGTTCCTTATAGGGTTATAGACGATCGCAACTTGACTTGTCTGGGTATTTAGTATTTAATTAATAATGCTGTGCAAATAGCGAAATAAATTTAAAATCTTTGTCAAGACACTCTCAAATTACTTAAAGAAATCAAGAAGTTATGCAATTACTAATGGAAGTAGCCGTCAAACAAGACACTTTTCCGCTTTCTTTTGTTGCTGTTTACGCTGTAGGTTTTATGGCCGCGCTCATTATTGGCTCGATCGCTTGGTCTAAATCTAAAGAGATGTCAAGTTCTCGAAATGCTGCGACAACCCCCGATCCCGATCCAGAAGTAAAATCAGAAGATAAATCTGACTAGAAAATAAGCCGACGCTAACCGCGTTGGATTTTGCTTTAAATTGTCAACCAAGCCACAAAAATCTTTTTAAAAATCATTTTTTTAATCGAATTAAACAACTATAAAAAAATAAGAGTTAAAAATTCCTCCCAAAATAATGGATCGATTTAATACAGAAAATTTATTAGCAGATTTAAAAAATCCAGATCGAGAAATCCGTAACGCAGCAACAGCAAAACTTTGGCAAAGTTGGTTCGAGCAGAAAGGAGAGATGGGATTGCAAAATCTGATTCAAGCAGGAGCTTATCTTGATTCGGGTCAATTACAGCAAGCAGAAAGTCTCTTAACAGCAATAATAGCAAAAGAACCGGACTTTGCTGAAGCTTGGAATAGAAGAGCGCTGATTTATTATCTTCGGGGGGAATATGAAAAATCAAAAAGAGATTGTCAAGAAGTAGTAAAATTAAACTCGATCCATTTTGGAGCTTGGCACGGTTTGGGTTTGTGTCACGGTAAATTACAAGAGTATGTTGAGGCGATCGCGGCTTTGAGAAAAGCTTTAGAAATACAGCCTTATTCTTTAGAGAATAAACGATTAATTCTCGAATACACCGCTCGTTTAAATTAATTTAATTCTTGTTGTGTTTCAGCTTTGGGAAATTTGGGGATAGATTCGATTAACTGACGAGTATATTCTTTTTGCGGGTTTTGTAAAATCGCTCGAGCAGGTTCTAACTCTTCAATTTTACCGCGATTCATCACCATAATGCGATCGCTCATAAAATTAACCACGCTCAAATCGTGAGAAATAAAGATATAGGTTAAATTAAAGTCTTTTTGTAATTCTTGTAATAGATTTAAGACTTGAGCTTGAACGGATACGTCTAAAGCAGAAACAGACTCGTCACAAACGATAAACTGAGGATTGAGGGTTAAAGCGCGAGCAATACAGACTCTTTGACGCTGGCCTCCAGATAATTCGTGAGGATAGCGAGAGATCCAATCGGGATTTAAACCAACCCGATCCAACAATTCTTTTACCCTTTTAATTCGGCGATCGCGATCGCGATCTTCTTGATGAATTACTAAAGGTTCGGCGATCGCAGCACCGATAGTTATGCGAGGATTGAGAGAATTATAAGGATTTTGGAAAATTATTTGTTTATCTTTGCGTAATTTTCTTAAAGAGTTGCCCTGAATATGGGTAATATCTTGACCGTTAAAAATAATTTTACCGCCATAGGTCGGCAACAAGCGTAAAATGGCCCGAGCTAAAGTAGATTTACCACAACCAGACTCCCCAACTAAGCCTAAAGTTTCTCCAGGATAAACTTTAAAAGAAATATTATTAACTGCCATAAAATATTCTTTAGTTCTTCCGAATACGCCTTTTTTAGGGAAAGCAACGGATAGTTTGTCAACTTCAAGTAAGGGTTTTTGGGTTTGGAGTTTGGATAATCTTTCTCGATCTGTTTCCGGTGCGATCGCTTTGGGAGTTGCGGGATTTTTGGGAATAATTTTTAACGATCGAGTTGTTTCGTCTTCAATTTCTTCCATATAATCGGAGACGGTGAGCAAAGTTTCTAACCTTTCCTCGAGGGGTGGACGACAAGATAATAAACCTTTAGTATAGGGATGTTCGGCTCGAAACAAGATTTTATTTTTATCGCCAATTTCAACCACTTCACCGCGACGCATTACGACAATTTTATCGGCAATATTGGCAATGACGCTCAAATCGTGGGTAATAAACAGCATCGACATCCCGCGATCGCGACATAAATCTTGTAATAATTCGAGAATAGTTGCTTGTACGGTAACATCTAAAGCTGTTGTCGGTTCGTCTGCAATCAAGATTTTCGGATCGCAAGAAATAGCCATTGCGATCGTCACTCTTTGTAATTGTCCTCCAGAAAGTTGATGGGGATATCTTTTGAGTATTGCTTCTTTTTCGCTTTGAATGTATTGCTGGGAGCTAATTTTTAAGTTTTTGTGCTTTTGTTTTTCTAAAAGATATTTTGCTTCTAATTCTTCGTTACTGGGTAAAAGTTGTACTTCTTGTAAGAGGTCGATCGCTTGATTTTGGGCTTGTTGTTTGGTGACTTTTTGATGCAGTAAAATAGCTTCTGTAATTTGAAAACCAATGTTATACACTGGGTTAAGCGCGCTCATCGGTTCTTGGAAAATCATCGCGATTTTATTGCCGCGATATTGTCTTTTTTGTCGCGATGGAAGCTTAATCAGATCGATTGGATTTTCATCTGCTGCATTTTCTTTAAACCAAATTTCGCCCCGACTTACTTTACCCGGGGAAGGGATTAAACCCATAATTGCTAAAGAGGTCATCGATTTGCCGCTTCCCGATTCGCCAACAATTCCCAAGGTTTCTCCTCGTTGCAAGTCAAAATCGATCTTTTCAACTGCTGTTATGGTTCGATCTTCGCTGGGGAATTGAACTTGAAGATTTTTAATTTGGAGAATGGGATCGCTCATAGTCTTACTTTTTAGCAATTTTCAATTGGATTTTAGCTGATTTTTTGCCGAACAATGATAAGAGTGTTAGTAACTTCTCTGACAATCTCATGATCTATCTCGATTCTGCTGTAATTAATGATGCGATCGCGGCAATAAATAGTGGTTGGGTAAAAGGTATTACGACTAATCCAACCTTGCTAGCAAAAAGCGAATTATCTCCTGAAGAAACTTTAAAAGAATTAGCCAAGATTTGCCCCGGTGAATTATATTATCAACTCATGCAAAACGATCTTGAGAATATGATAGCTGAAGGTCGCAAAGCTTTTGAAATTATTGGCGAGAAAACTGTTTTAAAAATTCCGGCAACTGAAGTAGGATTTAAGGCCGTAGCTAAATTATCTCCTGATATTGCTTGTTCGGTAACGGCGATTTACAGTCCTGCACAAGCCGTTGTTGCCAAAGAAGCGGGGGCTAAATATGCGATCGCCTATGTAAATCGCGCTACTCGTCTTTTAGGGGATGGTTTGGCTTTGGTAGAGGATATGTCCGCAGTTTTAGAAGGTAGCAATACTAAAATTTTAGCGGCCAGTCTCAAATCCCCTGAAGAAGCAGCATATGCTTTTATGGCAGGAGCTACCCACATTACCGTTCCTTTAAGTATTCTACAGCAAATGACAACCCACGATTTATCGGAGCAAACTGTAGTCGAGTTTAGCAAAAATGGGGCGGGAATCGATTTATAGGTGAGAAGGCAACAGGTAAGAAGGCAACAGGCAAGAAAAGTTTTCTAAATTGCCTGGCGATTAACTATAAATTGAATATTGAAGTTATTTTTAAGCAAATATTATTTGAGCATGAATTCTCTAGCAAAAACTGGAAGAACTTATTTATTAGTTATTTTAAGTGCCGTATCTGCACCTAGTATTCTGGGGATAGTATTCCTCATTTTAGTTTCACCCCAGAGTTTAAATTCAACTGAATTGATTAGGTTTATTTTAACGGTAATTTTAGTATTTTTTACTTATAAAGGATATGCTTGGGCTAAATGGATTATGTGTATTCTCTTGCTGATTACTGGAGTGTTAGGTACGCTTGGTGCTTCGCAAATATTAGCAATAAATCGGGTTTTAGGCATATTATTAATTCTTTTGAGCATGTTTTATGCTTTAGCTGGAATGTCATTACATTCATCTGAAGAAATCCAAAGCTTTTTCAAATATCAACAAAATAAGCGTCAAAAATAACCGAAATTATGATTAAAAACGATTCTTGGATCGCAAAAATGGCAAAAGAAGGAATGATATCTCCTTTCGAGCCTAAATTAATTCGCAAAGTTGAAAACGTGCCGGTTATTTCTTACGGTTTGGGAAGTTTCGGTTACGATATTCGTTTATCTCCCCTAGAATTTCGGATTTTTAGACATATTCCCGGCACGGTTGTCGATCCGAAAAATTTCAATCCCAACAATCTCGAACTAACAGAATTACATCAAGATAATAACGGCAGTTTTTTTATTTTACCGGCCCATTCCTACGGTCTTGGCGTAGCTTTAGAAAGATTGGAAATACCAGAAAATATTACCGTTCTTTGTATTGGTAAATCCAGTTACGCTAGAGTCGGTTTGATTGCCAATTTAACCCCAGCAGAAGCTGGTTGGCGCGGACATTTAACCTTAGAAGTTTCTAACTCTTCTAGTGCCGATTGTCGCATTTATGCTAACGAGGGAGTGGTGCAATTACTGTTCTTAGAAGGAGAACCCTGCGAAGTTAATTATGAAACTCGCAAAGGTAAATATCAAGATCAACCTGAAACAGTGGTTTTTTCTCGAGTTTGAGAAGGGGAAGTGAGAGGGAAGAGGCAATAGGCAATAGGTAAGAGGCGAGAGGAAAAAGGCAACAGAGAACGAGTAAAAAATCGTAGTTCACCGTCAACGAGCCATGTCGTTGGAATAAGCGGCCATTAGTCTAATTTTGAAGGTGCGATCTCGCTCGATCTGTCACAATGCGTCCGCGAGATGTTCGTTGTAGAAATCCAATTTGCAATAAATAGGGTTCGATAACTTCTTCAATGGTCTTTTTATCTTCCCCAGTAGCAGCAGCGATCTCGCCTCCGCGAGATCCGGCATAGCCGGTGCGTTTCTAAACCTACCGGCCCGCCATTAAAATTATCGATGGTGGTATTTAAAAT
>JASJCW010000086.1 GCA_030065265.1 Prochloraceae cyanobacterium | reverse complement strand
GTATCGCGATTTAAATAAAACTAATTTTTATCGAGCTTGGCAAGAATTTGAATCGAAAAATTACGAACGTAAATTTTTAATTTCCCAATTAACTTTACTAAAACACGATCGCAAGCAATGGCAAATCGATCGAGAATTTAATTTTGTCTGATTTATTGCGATCGCTTTAAGCTTGTTTAGATTTAATAAAGTAATTCGATATCTTCACGAACAAATCAAGCGTAACTTACGTCAATTAAATCGTCTTACTTTTGAGAACTAATGAAAAAAAGCTCATACCTACTAACTTTCTTGCTAATAATAATTGCGCTCTGGTTGCCAACAACCGTAAAATCTTCTCTTAGCAGAGAACTAATTTTGTCGATCGATGGAAAAAAAAGAGTTATTAATGCTTCGCAATTTTCTGCTACTATTATTGATGCTCTAGACTGCTCTAAACTGCAGATAAGCGATCGCCTCAGTTTGCGAGGTCAGTTTTTTGTTAATTCCCCTCAAATCGATCGCAACACTGGTAAAATCGCCGTTGCAGTTGTTTTAAGCGAATGCGTCGAAACTCAGCAAACTGCCATATTTATTATCGATCGCAACTCGACTACTCTTTTGCAAGTTCCCGGATCGCGACGTTTAAAAAACCCAAACCAGACTTATGCTTTAAATGCGATCGCCGGTTTGCAATATCTTAATGGTAACTTGCTAGCAATTAATACTGATGCTTCCGGTACTCAATCATTACTAGCTTTTAAACCTTCAGGAAAATACGCAGGTTGTATCGAGTTAGCAAAAGGAGAAGGCCGCAATTTGTGTCCGCAACCATAAAAAGTTTTGATAAAATGTAAATTTCAATACAGAAAAATGTGTAATACTAGTGATGTGCGAAAAAAATCGAGTTTGAGGAAAAAAAATGAAACTGGTTTATCGCGGCGTAACCTACGAACATCCCCCGACAACACTAGAAATAAGTCAAGGAAAAATAGCCGGAAAATGGCGCGGACAAAATTGGCGGTATCATTGTCCGAAAAAATTGCAACAAAATAAGCAAAAATAGCTATCCAAGCAACATTAAGATAATAGAAACAAAATAAGTTATCGGCTACAAACTATAACTAAAAAATCTCTCCCTAACTTCAAGCAAAAATTGTCGAGATCGGGGAAAATGTGATAAGAAAGTTAAATGTCACATAAAAAAGCGGAACGCGTTTATATATCAAGGAGAGATTGAAATGTTGACTCTAAAAATTGTTGTATATCTCACTGTAGCCTTCTTTGTAGGAGTTTTTATCTTCGGATTTTTATCTTCAGATCCTTCCCGTAACCCCGGAAGAAAAGATTTTGAGTAAAAATTTTTAGCATAAAGTGCAAGTGTTTTAACAAACATAAATTAAAAATACAAGGGTTAAGCAAGTCTTGCCCTTGTTTTTCATTTTGTAGTTAAATGCAATAATCCATACTTCGAGGGTTGTTGTTAACATGCCCCAAATACCCCTACCACCACCCCCTGCTATAATTGAAACTCAACCTCAAAATAGAGCCGCACTGCTAGGATCGCCAATTTCCTTGGAGGATAGTTATCACTCTAACAGTAAAGTTTATATTACTCGGCTAATCTTTCGCGATCGCCAACCAGAACAAAACGAACGAGTATTTGAATTTAAATTAGCTCAATCGCAAAACAACAGCGCGCCACTGGAAAATCCCGAAGAGCTTGAAATTGTCGAAATAATTGCCGATCGCAAAGAATACGATGAAACCAAACAAATAATTACCGCGATCGGTAACGTAGAAATGCGTTATGCCAAAGCATTATTAAAAGCCGATCGCCTCGAAGTAAATTTACCAACCAGATTGGCAATTGGAACTGGTAACGTAATTATAGAGCGCGGGGATCAAGTTATCCGAGGGGAAAGATTGGAGTATTCCTTCTTTTTAGATCGAGGCATAATGTTCACTGCTAAAGGAGTAATTTATCAACCGAGTTTCGATCGCGATACTACTTTTACTTCAGCAGAAAAAAATAGCCAAATTCTCGATCGCCCTTTAACCGATCGTCTGCAACAACAACAACCCCTACAACGTATTTCTACAGCAGAAGGATATCGATTTGCGATCGGTACGACGCGGGATTTGGCTCTAGTAAGGGGCAATACTGCAACTTCTGGGGGTAACATCAATCGTTTGCGTTTTGAAGCCGATCGCGTCGATTTTGAAACAGATGGTTGGACGGCCGAAAATCTTAGAATCACTAACGATCCTTTTTCTCCTCCAGAATTAGAATTAAGAGCTAATAGCGCAACTTATCGCACCATCAACCCTGAAGTGAGCGAAGTTGTGACCACTAACTCCCGCATTGTTTTTGACCAAACAATTTCTTTACCCTTATTTAGAAATCGGCTCATCATCGATCGCAATGCCAGACAGTCGGGTATTATTGGATTTGGTTATGACAGTGACGATCGCGGTGGTTTGTATGTCGAACGAGGTTTTAACCTTTTCAGCAATCGATTCTTAAGTTTCGATATTACTCCACAATATTTTATCGAGCGAAGTATTTTCGGCCGCAATGGATTATTCGGTAATTCCGATAATAATCAGCAAAACCAACCAAATCGAGAACAGGAACTACCAGAAGAAGGGGTATTTAACCTCAATAATTTTGGCTTTAGAACTAAACTGAGGGGGAATTTTAGCCCGAGAACTAGTTTAAGAGCAGATACTCAACTAACCAGCCTCGACTTCGGTGGTATAGAAAATGAATGTCAGCAAGTACCGCAAGGAGAAGCAAGAGAACAATGCGAAATACAAGCCGAAATACGAGCAGATTTGAGATGCAGAATAGACAAAGATCCCTGTCCGATCGAAGATAAACTTCGCGCTAACATCGTTATAGACCAAAAAATCGGGCCGCTGCGAAAACCCCACACCCTCAGCCTAGAATACAACTATCGCGATCGCCTCTTTAACGGCTCTTTAGGATTTCAAGATGTCAGACGCAGTTTTGGAGCAATTTTAGCTTCTCCAGCATATCCTCTAGGTAAAAGCGGCATTAACTTAAACTATCAAGCCTCGATTCAAGATATTTTAGCCGATAGCGATCGCCCAGAAATAGTTAATAGGTTCAATCGTGCTAATTTAACCCGCTATCAAGGAGCGATCCTGCTCAGCAGAGGATTTCAACTCTGGCGCGGTGAAGCTTTACCCCCCACCCGCACCGAAGGAATGCGCTACACTCCCCAGCCAATTATGCCTTTCTTACAATTAAATACTTCTTTAACAGGAGTCAGCAGTTTATACAGCAACGGTGACGATCAATCTTCGATTACCGGAAATATCGGCATCAGCGGACAATTAGGCCATCTATCTCGCAACTTTTTCGACTATACAGCCTTAAACGTTAATTACTCCCAATCACTTATTACCAACGAATCGCCCTTTTTCTTCGATCGCCTGGTCGATACTCAAACCTTATCTTTAGGCCTCAGCCAACAACTATACGGCCCGATAATAATTGGGGTACAAACTAATCTCAATGTCGAACCCGAGATCGAAACAGATAGAAGTAGGGAAATTAGTACCGATTATTTTCTCGAGTACAGTCGCCGCACTTACAAAATAATTCTGCGCTATACTTCGATACGACAAGCAGACAATTCCACAGAAGGATTAGGTTCTATCAATCTACTAATTAATGATTTTAATTGGATCGGCAATCCCGAACCTTTTGGTGGTGTCGTTAGACCAGTGACTCGAGGTGTGAAACAATAAATGATGTACTTTCGACAATCGCAAGCGGAGATCTAAACTTTGGGTGTAGAATTACGCAGTTACGTATATTTAGATAGCTTGCAGCCTCAACACGCAGCTTATATTGGCACCGTAGCCTTGGGATTTTTACCTTTACCGGGAGATGCTTCTTTATGGATCGAAATATCCCCAGGTATTGAAATTAACCGCATTACCGATGTTGCTCTCAAATCGGCTATGGTTCGCCCCGGAGTATTATTTGTCGAAAGGCTTTATGGTTTGCTCGAGGTTCATTCTAACAAGCAAGGGGAGACAAAAGCCGCAGGAAGGGCTATTTTAGAGGCTCTAGGAGTCGATCGCCGCGAGTGTCTCAAACCCAAGGTAGTTTCTAGTCAAATTATTCGCAATATCGACTCTCACCAAGCACAGCTAATTAATCGCAACCGTCGCGGACAATTAATTTTAGCAGGCCAAACTCTTTATGTTTTAGAAGTTCAACCCGCCGCTTATGCTGCTTTGGCTGCCAACGAAGCGGAAAAATATGCTTTAATTAATATCTTACAAGTTCAAGCTGTGGGTAGTTTCGGACGGCTTTATTTAGGTGGCGAAGAACGAGATATCTTAGCCGGATCTCGAGCTGCACTTGCCGCAATTGAAAATGTGGCCGGCCGCGAACATTCTAGCAGTACAAAAGAATAATCAAAAGGCAAACAGGCAACAGGGAACAGGCAACGGGTAAACAGGCAACGGGTAAACAGGGAACAGGGAACAGGCAACGGGCAACAGGTAAACAGGCAACAGGTAAACAGGCAAACAGGCAACAGGCAACAGGCAAGAGGTAACAGGCAAAAGTAGCAAGTTTAAAATTAATTCAGTAATACTAAATTGCTAGAACAAATACAATATTATTTCCCGACTAACTCCCCACCAACTTCCGACTAACTTCCTATTTTCTTATCAAAAATTATGGTTAAAATTATCAGTCGTAAATCTTTAGGAAAACAAAAAGTCTACGATATTGGCGTAGTCAAAGACCACAATTTTCTTTTAGCAAACGGTGCGATCGCATCTAATTGTTTTAATAAATCTCACTCAACTGCCTATGCTTACGTTACTTATCAAACTGCTTATTTAAAAGCAAATTATCCGGTAGAATACATGGCTGCTTTATTGAGTGCAAATAGTGGCAATAAAGAAAAGGTCGAAAAATATCGCGAAAATTGTCAGAAAATGGGCATCGAAGTTCTTGCTCCCGATATCAATCGCTCCCAAAAAGATTTTTTACCGATAGAAAATAAAATACTCTTCGGTTTGTCAGCAATACCTAATTTAGGTGAAGGTGCGATCGATAATATTTTAGAAGCTAGAGAAGCCACAAATAATTTTGAATCTTTTTCTGACTTTTGCGATCGCGTAGATCTTAGGGTTGTCAATACTCGCGCCCTAGAAACTTTAATTTATTCTGGTGCTTTCGAGCCGATCCATTCCAATCGCAAACAGTTAATTGAATCCTTAGAAAATGTAATTAGTTGGACGCAAAGTCGCACTAAAGAAAAGGAAAGCGGTCAATTAAATATTTTCGATCTAATGCCCGAAAATAGTGTGGCCACAAAACAAAAAGATCCAGTTTTTGAAAATTCTCCTCTGATTAAAGGGATTGAAGATTATTCCGCTCAAGAAAAACTCAAACTAGAAAAAGAACACCTCGGTTTCTACGTTTCAGCCCACCCACTGACTTCAATTCGTCACGCTACCGAACAATTATTATCGCCAATTAATTTAAGCGATGCTGAAGAACAAGTAAGAAAAAAAATCACTGCTGTTGTTATCTTGAATTCTCTCAAAAAATACACCGATAAAAAAGAGCAAACAATGGCTTTCGTTCAGATCGAAGATATCACAGCTCAAATGGATGGAGTGATATTTTCTAGCACTTACGAGCGCATTGAATCGATAATGGTTGAAGATTCTCGTTTGATTATTTGGGGTAAAGTAGATAAGCGGGACGATCGCCTGCAAATTATTATTAACGATGCAATCCCTGTTGATTCTCTCAATGCAATTTTTATCAAAATGTCTCTTCAAGAGGCGATCGATCGCACCGTACAAAATAGGCTGCAATCTATTTTGCAACAAAGTCAATCCGATAAGAATAAACTTAAAATACCAGTAATTGTTAATATTTTAGACCGAGGAATTTATCAATCAATTCGTTTGGGAGAAAAATATTGGGTCGAAGATACGGATAATGCGATCGAGTTTTTAACTAAAAATAATTTTAATGCTTGGATTCAACCTTTGATGAGTTCCAATATAACTTAAACAATTTTCAAAATAAAAAGCAGAGACATTCGAGAAAAAGTCCCTACTAAAATTATTCATTTAAGCTATAATTTACATTCTAAACTTCAGAAGAAACTCGCTTATGAGCGTCCATCAAATCGATCTCAGTTTGAGAAACTTCTTGACGACAAGAACAGCAGTACCAATAAAGGCTTTGATTTTTAATGTGACGTAAAAGTTTACCTCTACAAAAAAAACAAGATAAAGAACTCATTCTAAATTCCTCCTAACTCAAAAAAGTGATTAATTAAAATTGTTGAATTAAATTGATTTTTTAAACAAACTGTTACTTTTACTATTACCTCTTAAATGATGGTTTTTCCTTTCTTTTAGAAGGCTAGCTAACTTTTAGCTCTTTTAGTCGTAATTGTAGAAAGTTTAAAGGTTTAGGAATTTGATTATGTTAGGAAACAAATTTTAGAGCCAAAAATATTATATGACTCAATCTGTCTCCTTCGCTTCTTCCTTATTACTTATTCCTTTGAATTTGCTTGGTATGCTAAAATTATATGCTATTTAGTATTATCAAATAGTATTCAAAAACACTAAAAATCCCCTTTTAAAAGGGGATCGGTTAACTCAATTAATAATTAATAAAATCAAAGTTAAGATTTGCTAAGCTTTATAACTAACTCATACTTTAAATTTTACATTTAGTTATTGCTAGCATTCTCTAATAAGATTTCACCATTGAGTAGGCGTTGAGCCGAATCAACTAAAATTTTATCGACGTAAGGTTTAACAAAATAAGCCCTTGCTCCACGTTGAGCCGCGATCCTTTTCATTTTTTGTGCCCCACGGGAAGTTAGCATTGCGATCGGCACCGAAGAGGCTTCTGGATGATTTTGAACGCGGGAAAGAAACTCTAAGCCATTCATTCTTGGCATTTCAATATCACACAAAATTAAATCGTAGTGCAATCCAGATTGTAATTTTTCCCAAGCTTCTTGCCCGTCACGAGCTTGTTCTACTTTATATCCGGCGTTACTAAAAGTCATCGAAACCATTTCTCGTATGATTACCGAATCGTCTATTATAAGTATTGTTGGCGTAAAATTATCTCTTTGGGGCGATCCGGCCGAGATTCGTGCTGGAGCTGGGGCTGGTGCTGATGACTGAACCTGTGCTGGGGTTGGTGGTACTGCTGCAACTCGAGCTGGTGCTGGGGTTGGTGCTGCGGGAGCTTGGACTGGGGTATTTCTGTAACCGTTACTGTTAGGGGTAAGTAATACTTCTCCACCAATGATTCTCCGAACGGCATCTAGTAACTCATTCTCAGTATATGGTTTGATGAAATAACCTTTTGCCCCCAATTCAATTGCCGTTTGTTTGTAGCTATCTTCACTAAGGAAAGTTAGTATGGCAACTGGAATTTGTGATAATTTAGGATGCTTTTGGATTTTAGCTAATAACTCTAAACCATCCATGCGAGGCATTTCAATATCGCATAAAATTAAATCGTAACTGGAGTCAGATTGAAGTAGTTCCCAAGCTTCTTGCCCGTCGCAAGCTTTTTCTACGTCGTAACCGCCTTTTGTCAAACTAAATAAAAGTAATTCCCGTAAAGTAAGAGAATCTTCGACAATCAAAATCTTAGATCTAGCCGTTTTTGTTTGGGAGAATTCTGTATTTCCGTTCCAAGGTGTCACTCCAGGTCTTTGACTTATAACTGGATTAGAACGCTCTAAATTGAGTTTATGTTCTTCTAAAGCCTTAGATATGCGTCGATCGATGATTTGTTCTAAAGTTGCTAATGATTCTTCTAGATCTTGAGGTTTAACGATTCGTTTGGCTTTTATACAACTAATCATATAGTCACATAAAGCTTGAGCTTGACTCATGTTTTCTTTGTGACATAGCTGCTTGAACAATTCTAAAAATTGTTCGTCTATGAAAATCTTCAATTCTACTTTGTTTATCATGAAACTTTCAGTAATTTTATTTAACTCTGGTTATCGCTCTAATTTTGGCAAAATCCTCAGTATATCTGCGTATAATTTAGATTAAGGTTTGATATAGTCTTCTGGATCTAGTGAAGTTTTAATAAATTCAGCAACTAAGATTGAGTTTATAGGAGTTAGGTTAGAGGGATTTTATTAAAACCTTAGCTTTCAATAAATTTTAGGTAAGTAGTCGTTTATATAATTATTGAGCAACATTTAAGTTTTTGCAACAATAACTTTCAGTAAATATATCAGTTTTTCTCCTCAGCCTTATACTATTAGATTATAAACGTCCAGATTGTAAACGTCTAAACTATTGTTATTTGATTCATTTACAATCTGAATTTAGTAATTAGTTTTGGAAATAGAAGTTGCTTTTAAGAAAATAAGCAAATGTCAACAACCATTTTTGAAGTTCTTGTACGATTGAGACTTACTCCCTACACCGGTCAAAGAAAGCATCATCTCTAAACTGATAGAAATTACTCGAGCCAAATGTCCCTAGTGCCACGAAGCCAACAACCCGGTCGATTTGCTGCTAATTCCCAATCATCTTGAAGGTTCAAATAGTTATTTTTAAAGCTTGCTGGCTTCGCGAAAGGTATGTCGTCTAAATGGTCGTCTGTTTGGTTATTATTTCCTTGAGTTGTTGTTTCCGATTGTCTTGAATTTGTTGATTTATAAGAATCCATAACTACAACATTATTGTTACTAGAAGTAGGGATGGATGGTTCTTCGTAATTAAAATCTTCATCGTTGCGATCGCTAATAGTATAAATTCGCGAAGCTACTAATTCTGCTTTCTTTTCTTTGACACCTTGCCTTTCACTTACATTCATCGCCAAACGTCCTTGAACGATCGCGCGATCGCCTTTACGATAATCTTCTTTGATTGTTTCTGCCATATCTCGCCAACCTACGACTGTCAAAGTTCCTGTTGGCTGTTCTGGTTGCGCGCTCTCAAATTCTACTATCGTTCTGGTTACGGCGATCGGATCTCCCCCATCTTGCTGAACGTGACGCAATTCTGGATCGCTGATGATTTTTACCATTAAAATGCAGCTATTCATTTCAAGCTAACCCCTAACAATTTTTTAGCTCTTGTTCTTGTTTTGTCATTTTAGAACAATTGTACCTAATAATAGCCAGCTTGAACTAAATATTCAAGCCAGACGAATTTTTTAGGTTCTATCGACACCTTGTTCGGAGTCGATAAATTTTTGAACGCGATTTCTATATTCGGATAAGGCGAAGTCGGTCACTTTCCGATCCTCAGAATTTGCATAGATATGTACTAATGGTTCTCCCGCATCCGGTAAAATCAGTACCCAACTATCACTTTGAGGTTCGACTATTTTCACCCCATCGATCAATTCTAATTTTTCAGTAGGATGAGTCTCAACTAAATGACGCATTAGCGCACCTTTAACCTTCCAGGGACAGCGCATACTATAAGACTTGTGGCAAACTCGAGGCATTTCAGTCCGCATTTGAACTAAGCTGCGCTCTTGAATGGTCAACATTTCGATCAGTTTAGCAATGCCAAACATCGCATCGAAACCGGGATGTAATTTGGGAAAGATAAAGCCCATTTCGCCACTGCCGCCCAAAACAACATTAGGATTAGTTTGAGATGCTTCCATCAAAGAAGTTGGATTAACTTTAGTCCTAATCACTTTACCGTCGTGGCGGCGCGCAATCTGTTCTACAGCAGACGAAGCTTGTACCGGAACTACAACCGTGCTTCTCGGATTGGCGGTCATAACTACATTAACCATTAAAGCGGTTAATAATTCTCCTCGAATTGGCGAACCAGACTCATCTACTAAAATAAACTGCTCGCCATTGGCAGACACTTGTACTCCCAAATTGGCTTTGAGAGCTTCGACTACGCGACCGAGTTGATCTAATAAAATATCTCTTGCTTGACTCGAGAGTGGATTTTGACTCAGGCTAGCATTGAGGACGACAGCATCGCAACCAAATTTAGCTAATAAACGGGGTAAAACTGCGCCTGAAACTGCATAAGCGTAATCAATTACTACTTTGGAGTTACTATTGCGAATTGCTGCGACATTAAGCTGAGTTTCAAAGGTAGTGCTGTAGGTATCGACCACTTGGGAAGGATAGGACATATTGCCAATTTCTTCGATGGTGACTCGGCGCAGATCTTCTTTGAAATAAGTTCCTTCAATTTTCTTCTCTTTAGCTTTGGGAATATTGATACCTTGGCGATCGAAGAATTCAATTAAAATAAAATCTTTGCGATCGGGATGAAGTCTAACGTGAACTCCACCGACTACGCCCAATTTGGGAACTATGGCGCGAGATACCGGTATGGCGGTTGCTTCTAAATTTTGAATTTTAATTCCAGCAGACATTAAACCAGAAATCAAAGAACGAGAAACCATTCGCGAAACGGTGCGCTGATCTCGAGAAACTGCCACTTGAGACCCTAATTTTAAAGTCGAACCGTAAGCTGCTCCTAACTTGACGGCAAATTCTGGAGTGATATCAATATTGGCTATTCCCGACACGCCACGCTGACCGAAAAGATTGCGCTGGGCGCGATTGCCCCAAATTAAATTATTATTCAATATGGCTCCAGGTTCGATTTTTTTAGCGGGCCATACTCTAACTCCAGAACTTATTTGAGCTTCTTCTCCGACTGTAGATAGAGAACCTAATACTGCTCCTTCCAAAATTTGAGCGCGGCGATCGACTCGGCTACCTCTAGAAATCGAGCAAGCACTCAAACTGACCTCATCCCCGATCGCAGTTCCATTGCCAATAATCGGGCGTTTGAGGTCGCTATCGGCTCCAA
The DNA here is from genome assembly GCA_030065265.1 of Prochloraceae cyanobacterium. GTDB lineage: Bacteria > Cyanobacteriota > Cyanobacteriia > Cyanobacteriales > JASJDA01 > JASJDA01. The sequence goes on along the minus strand of JASJCW010000086.1, from coordinate 6,191 downwards.
TTGAAACATTATCTCCAATTACTGTTCCGGCTTCGATATTTACCCTCGCTCCAATTCGACAATTACTGCCAATTAAGATGGGGGTTTCGATTTTAGCAGAAGGATCGATATAAGTATTTTCTCCGACCCACATCCCTGGCTTTATTTCTTCGTAAGCAAAATCAATTTTTACTTTGCTTTGCAGTCCATCATATTGTGCTTCGCGATAAGCATCTAGATGACCGACATCGCACCAGTAACCTTCTCCGACATAACCGTACATCGGTTCTTGTTTTTCTAGTAGCAGGGGAAATAAGTCTTTGGAGAAATCGCATTCACTATTAGTTGGGAGGTAATCTAATACTTCTGGTTCGAGGATATAAGTACCAGTATTCACCGTATCGGAAAATATTTCGCTTGAAGATGGTTTTTCCAAAAAACGATTAATTTTTCCGTCTGGATCGGCGATCACTACACCAAATTCTACGGGATTGGGTACTTTTGCTAAGATTAAAGTCGCTTTTGATTTCTTTTTTTTGTGAAAGGCGATCGCGGCTTGGAGATCGAAATCGGTAATCGAATCTCCACTAATTACTAAAAAAGTATCATCTAATAATTCAGCAATGTTTTTAACGCATCCAGCAGTCCCTAAAGGTTGATCTTCTTCAACGGCGTAGGTCATTTCAACACCAAATTCACTGCCATCTTGAAAGTAATCTCGCATCACATCGGGAAGGTAATGAAGTGTCGCAATTACTTCGGAAATTCCGTTGCGTTTGAGTAAATTGATAATGTGTTCTGCGATCGGCCTGTTTAAGATCGGTACCATTGGCTTTGGTAAATCGCAAGTTAGTGGTCTTAATCTAGTTCCCGATCCCCCTGCCATCAAGACTGCGCGCATAAATATCCTCCTGCTCTATTTTCTCTTTTATTTTGGACTCAGTTGTCTTGTCCGCGTTTTTATATTTTTAAATTTTGGTGAGATTTTATTGAATTAACTATTGTCAATGACGACCACACCGAATTTTAGCATCCCACGTAACCCTTTCTCAAAACTAGTTTCTCAAAGAGATCGGTAATTTTTTTGGCAAAGGATAAAAAAGTCTCTACGAATATTCAGTTTTGAAAAGCAAGTTGACAATTGTTGCTTTAATATTATTAGTGAGATGAGACAATTCAATCGATGTAAAATTTTATACTTTATCTTTGAGTGGAGAATTATGTGTATGTTTTTGAAACTATTAGGTCTTTCTTTGATGGCAATTTATCTGTGGGGAATTTGGAAATTTCAAAAAGGTTACAAAAAAACCAATTTTAGTTCCTCTTTAACTAATCGTTTCGCACTCTCCCTATTGTGGCCTGCTTTAATATTTACCAATAAATCTTATCGCAAAAACTTCCAAAAAGCTCTTAAAGGTTAGTTTTTGTCTGATTTTTTAGATTATTGGCTGGCGATTAGCTGACAAATTCAGAGCAATCGTCTAAAGCTGGTAGCAATCCTAAAATTGCTGCTTATTTCCTAATTACTTATTTGGCAGCAAGAAATTTGAAAACAGAAACGGTATGATTAATTTACTAATAATTTCGCAGGGAAAAATACTATGTCCGAACCAATTTCTCCAGCTATTAGCGATCGCATTTGCAAACATATGAATGACGATCATGCTGAGGCGATCGTTCTTTACGCTCGGGTTTTTGGCAACGCTCCAGATGCAGAAACAGCTCGAATGATGGCGATCGATCCCCTTGGCATGGATTTATCCGTTCAAGCAGACAATACAAATACTCAAGTTCGCATTCAATTCGATTCTCCTCTCAAAGACGCTGAAGACGCGCATCAAACTTTGATTAAAATGGTCAAAGAAGCTCGCCAAAGTAAATTGACCTGAAATAGAATTAAAAGTCTCTCCAATCCAAGCAAAATCCCAATTCCTCTCTTATCCCTCTAGTCATAACTAGATTGAGGCAGTTAACTATTTAAATAGATTTTTCATGAAGTGCGACCGTGATAGGTTCTCGTCAAATCTATAGCGGTTGTACTTTTTGATTTGAAATCTATCTTACTTTAAAGGGTTAAAATCGGTAAAAATGAGGATATCAATGCTATGTTTTCTTGCTATAAATATACGTGGTAGGTTTGAAGATAAAATTTAAATTTTTTATTCCTTCTCAATTGATTTATTTGCTCGCGGACAATTTCGAGTTAAAAATCAGGCAAAATTTATCCCAATTACTAACAATTTTATGAGATATTAATAAACAATAATCTAGCTAAAAAAAAGGCAAAGTGTATCAATAAATACTACAATAAAATTTCTAAAATAAACAACTAACTTTACAGTAATGTTATCTTAGAAGCAGTGCGCGAAAAACAAAGATATTTCCCGTATAAAACATATAGATAGGAACGATTTCAACCAATGTTAACTAGCACGGAAAAACTAGATAATCTTCTCCTAAACTTTATTAAATCCACTAGTGGTGTAGAGGGAGCTGCTCTTATTTCTCCAGATGGATTACCTTTAGCCACGAATTTGCCTCAATCGATGGATGAAGAAAGAGTTGCGGCTATATCTGCAGCAATGCTTTCCTTAGCCGAACGCATTAGTAACGAACTAGAAAGGGGAGATGTAGAAAGAGTCTTTGTTGAAGGAGACCTCGGTTATGGCATCTTAACTAATTGCGGAGAAGATGCAGTATTGTTAGTCTTAGCAAGCAAAGCTGCTAAACAAGGAATGTTATTGTTAGCAATTAAGAAAACCATTGCTGCTTTAAAACAAGTTTTAAACGGTGCAGCAGCAGAAAGTCAAAATGCAGACAACCAAAATCTACGTAGCATTATGAGACTGTAAGCAAGTAACCAAGAGCTGATTTGAAATCTTATTCTATGTAATGGCGATCTTTAATCTAGATCGCCAGTTACCTAAATAAAAAGCTATTAATAACAATTAATTAATTAAAAGGAGAAATAATGACCTATCAAATCAAACGGATAGTAGTCACGGGAACGGTAGGAGCAGGGAAAACTACATTAATTCGTACTGTAAGCGATATTGAGACCGTAAATACAGACCGTTCGGCAACAGATAAGACTAAGTCTATCAAACCGAAAACAACCGTTGGCATGGATTTTGGTCGATTTCAAACAAAAAACAATTTAATCTTACACATTTATGGAACTCCCGGGCAATCGAGATTCAATTTTATGTGGGATCTTCTAATTAGCAAAGCAGATGCTTATATTTTGTTGATACCAGCAAACCGACCCCAGGAGTTATATCGGGTTGAGGAACTAATGAATTTCATCAATAAAAGAGTTCAAATTCCGATGATTTTTGGAATAACTCATACCGATTGTCTAGGAGCATTAAATGAAGCTAAAATAGCTAATAGTATTGGTTACGGGCACAGAAAAGACAAACCTCCTTTCGTTGTAGTAGACCCGCACAAACTAATATCAATTAAAAACTTGCTCGAAACTCTCGTCAAGGAATCAGGATTAGCTGAAAAGAAAGTACCGCCCATCCAACAAAAGAAAAAATACTCTAATATTAGCTCTAATTTAAACAGAAAAACCAAAAGAAAGACAAATCTATATTCGGTAAAGTTCTAATACTGACAAAGTATAGAATATAAAGTTATAGTCGAATTACAGCAAGCTAGAAGTAATTTGTTAAAAGAAGCAGAGGTGAATTTATGTACACAGTTCTGGTTGTAGACGACAGTCAGGCATCGAGAGAAATATACTCCGGTATTCTTCAAAGTCATTCAATCAAAGTGATTGAGGCAGCTAATGGGATAGACGCGCAGCAAAAACTCAAATCTAGCACTTCGGATCTTCCCGATCTGATTATTACTGATGTGGTAATGCCAGAAATGAACGGATACGAATTTTGTCGTTGGGTTAAAAATAATCCTTCTACCCAAAAAATACCTGTTTTAGTTTGCTCTTCAAAAAACGAAGAGTTCGATCGCTATTGGGGTATGAAGCAAGGAGCCGATGCTTATATGACAAAGCCTTTTGCTCCACCAGACTTGCTAAAAACGATTAAAGATTTATTTGCAAATAGTAAAGCTAATGCATGAAGAAAATCTCATTAGGTCGGTAAGATTTTAATTGCAATCTTTACTCAATAGTTAGGAACTAAAAAACAAAAACTAGCTAAAGAGTTATAGGAGAGCAATTTTAATGCAATAGTACAAAATAAGATTGTGTTGGCTTTAAACAAAATTAATTGCATCCCGGCAATAGGTGAGTGTTTCGGCAAAATTATTGCAAGGATGCAATAGTTTTTCGATCGAGTTAAAAGCCAGATACAATATTTCTCTATTATTCTAGATTGCTATTCTACTAGAATTGAATGCAAACAAAGAAACAGAAACAGTAGTGAAATATTACGAAGTCATATTACTTTTAGAAGCAAACTATTCGATCCATTACCTCTGCTGGTTTAATAGTCGATCTAAAATTATCAAACGACCGATTTGAGGCGATCGATTTTTTGAATTGAAAATAATAACTTTCCAGGGATCGATTTAATCGCGATCGAGGTTGATAAGCGCGTTGCGTCGTAACATTTCAGGCTTTATTCTTCGCAATGCAGATGCAGGAAATCGGCGATCCCATTCAGCTCGAGATATTTCTGCTAAATCTTTTAATAAAGGTTTAACATTACCCGAGTAGGGTTGAAATTCTTGAACGTCGGTTTCTCGAGCAAAACGCTGATTCCAGGGACAAACATCTTGACAAATATCGCATCCTGCAACCCAGTTATTTAAATTAGCACCAATTTCTTCTGGTAATTGTTCGGCGCGATTCTCGATGGTATGATAAGCGATACAGCGATTTGCATCGACAACAAAAGGTTTCGTTATAGCTTGAGTCGGACAAGCATCAATACAACGAGTGCAAGTACCGCAGTGTTGGGTATGTGGTTTATCTGGTGTTAAATCTAAATTAGTAAGTATTTCGCCTAAAAAAACCCAACTACCAAATTCTCTAGTTATTAGATTACTATTTTTAGCAATCCAACCAATACCAGCCCTTTGCGCCCAAACTTTATCTTGTACTGGCCCCGTATCTGCATAATATCGAGTTAAGATCCCTTCTTGTTGGGATACTAACCAGTTATTTAAAGACTTAAGTTTTTTTCCCATCACTTTATGATAGTCTCGACCCCAACCATAACGGGAAATTTTGCCATATTTACGATCGCGATCGTGTTGGTGAGGAGTATAGTAATTAAGCGCAAGGCAAATAATAGATTTGACTTCTGGCATACATTGGCGAATATCCGCTTTTTTGGGATTTGCCATCCAGGTCATATCGGCGTGATACCCTGAAGCTAACCATGTTTTAAGATGGTCAACTAAATTGTCTTGTTCTTGTGCTTTTACCAAAGCAATTCCTATTTTATGAAACCCTAAAGATAGAGCTTTTTCTTCAATTTCAGATCTGGTAATTGACATTTTTAACTGTCATTGGTTTGAATAATACTTTAGCTGTTTGTCCGCAAGCATTTACATAAAAGCTATCCATACCCGCACCAAATGCACCGCCAACTAACGGGACTATTTTTGTTAAATTAATAATACTTTTTTCGCTAGTTTTAGAAAGTAATTTAATGCCTACTTTTCGATTTATTTCTAATAAAACTTTACTGGGTATTTGAGCAATAATATTTTTAGCAATTTTCGTACTTGCATTGGCACCGACAGTTTTAATCAAAACTTCTACGCCAGCTTCACCTAATATTGATAGTAAAATAAAAGTCCGCACGGCATCCTCTTTAAGTTCGTATCCTCTCAACACGGCGATCGCACCAGCAGTATTTGCACCTAAAGCATAGCAAGAAAGTAAACTAGCGGGGATAGATATGGGTAAAGTAACTACACTACCTAAACCAGTCAAAAAGCCAGTAATACTGGCATAACCAGATCTCCAAGCAATTACAGAGTCGATCGCGGCTTCGGTGTTAGGGGAATTTTCTGCGTGAATTTCAGCAACTTTTTCAGCACTAGGAAGCACTCCAAAACCTTGAATACCTGTATTAACGATCGCATCGAGAAATTCAGTAACCGGAGAATTGTCAGGCATTTTACCACTCATCAATTAAAAACAGCTTGCTTCTATAATAACTACCTCGAAAACTGCGATCGGTCAAATAAAATACTTGTATTCAGTTTAAATTGTAGGCAATAGGCAATAGATT
>JASJCW010000085.1 GCA_030065265.1 Prochloraceae cyanobacterium | reverse complement strand
GGAATATTATAAAAGGTTTCCTGCTGAAAATATTCTCCTGCTAAATTTTGATGATTTAAAAGCAAATCCGAGATATTTACTCGAGCAAGTTTGTAATTTCTTAGAAATAGATCCTAACTACGAGTTTCAGGGATTAAATACAGTCCATAATGCTAACAAGCAAAGACTGGTAAACGAACGCTTATGGAGAAAACTAAAAAAAATATCTTTTTTACGTTCTTTTGCTCGGCAAATTCCTAAACATCAAAAAGCAAGAATATATAATTTATTCGGAAAAAAAATAACCGATAATGTCAAACTTTCTCCAGAGCAAAAACAACTAGTATGGCAAGAATTAGAAGAAGATATGAGAGAATTGGAGCGAGAATATGGCTTTGACGTGAGTAGTTGGATTATCTAATTCTGATACGATACTACGAACACTATTATAGAAATCTATTAACTACAAGTTCAGTAAATAGGAAGGTACAAGATTAGTTATGAACAACTTTGTTTTGATTATTGGGGCTATGAAATGTGGGACGACTAGCTTATTTTCTTATTTAGCACAGCACCCACAGATTTCCCCTTGCTCTGAAAAAGAACCGAATTTTTTCTCTAAAGATCTCAATTGGTCTAAAGGTTTCAATTGGTATCAAAGCTTATGGGATTGGAATAGCACAAAGCATAAATTTGCAATGGAGGCTTCTGTAAATTATACAAAAGTACATCATTATCTTTTTATTCATACTACAGATAGAATTTTGTCCCTTAAAGAGCAAGGGATCGATTTTAAATTTATTTACATAATGAGAAACCCTCTTGACAGAATAGAATCTCATTATAGTCACGGACAGGCAATGTCTTGGAAATCTACTATCAAGCCTATCTCCGAAGGTATAGATAAGCACTTGATAGAAACTTCGCGGTATGCTAAACAAATAGAAGTTTATTACCAAAAGTTTTCTGCCGATAGTATTTTACTCTTAAACTTTGAAGATTTGAAGGCAGATCCATACAGTACGATCGCAAAAGTCTGTCGATTTTTGGATATAGATACCGATTACAACTTTGAGGAAATAAATACAATTCACAATGCAAATAAGCAAAGAATTGTCTATGCTAATTCGTGGCGATCGCTGAGGAGAAATAAATTATTACGATCTTTGGCTGGATTGATACCAACTAAACAAAAAGAGATGTTTCGCAATTTTCTTTTCAGCCATCAGCTCGAAGAAAAAATTAAACTTTCTCCAGAGCAAAGAAATTTCATTTTGCAGGAACTGCAAGAAGATTTGCACAAACTTAGCTCGGAATATGGCGTTGATGTAAGCAGTTGGGGTATTGAAGTCTAAATACTAACTACTAAATTATTACTATCTATATAATAAACAATGATTATTCACGATCGTCTCAACCCAATTAGCTCATCTTCTTTGACTGATAAAAATAATCCCCTAAAAGTCCTTTCTCTGATGGAAAAACATATGGGGCACGGAACTTATGGAGAATTGTTAAGAAAAGGATTTCAAGAATCTACAAAAATAGCAGTAGACTTTTATTGGTATCACGAACAAAGACAGTTAGATACGAAAATAATTAGACGGCTGTTAACTCCATATTTTCCTAATCAATGGATTCAAAAACAAAATTTAGATTTGCGCCGCTTTCGCGCTCAAATTTCTTTTGCTTATATGGCGAGAAAATTAGCCTTAAAATTACTCAAGCAACAAGATTATTCTGTCCTGCACCTTCATACTTACATACTCGGTTTTCTTTCCCTCGATCTGATGGAAAAAATTCCCACAGTAGTAAGTTTAGATATGACATCTTATCAAGCAGCAAAAGAAAAAACAGATCCTCAATTTATGTGGACTTACGCTCCTAATTTATGGTTGGGTAAAAAAGTTTTTCAAGCAGCAAAAAGGATCGTCACTCGATCGCAGTGGGGAAGACAATCAGTAATCAAAGACTACAATATCGATCCAGATAAAGTAAAAGTTGTATATCCTGGAGTGGATATTAATAAATTAACTCCTCCAGATTTAGCACAAAAAGAAGCAGAAAAACCTTTTAAAATCTTGTTTGTTGGTAACGACTTCGATCGAAAAGGAGGATACGACGTTTTAGAGGTTTTCTTAGCTAATTTTGCCGAAACAGCAGAATTGCATTTAATGACAAATGCTGCGATCGAATGCCAACATCCTAATGTCTTTTTACATCGAGGCATTAGTGCCTACAGTAAAGAATGGCTCGAATTATATCGCCAAGCTCACGTATTTGTCATGCCAACAATTTTTGAAGGCTTTGGCTGGGTATTTATCGAAGCAATGTCAGCAGGTTTGCCGGTAATAGCTACTAACATCAACGCCATTCCCGAAATGGTGCAAGAAGGGGAAACCGGATTTTTAATTCAGCCAGGCGATCGCGCTGCTTTATCCGCAAAATTACGTATTCTCCAAGACAATCCTAGTTTGTGCCGTCAAATGGGAGCCAAAGGCCGCGAAATAGTCGAGCAAACCTTTAACGTTCAAACCCACTGTCACACCTTGGCAAACATCTTCCAAGAAATAGCTGTTGCCCCGAATACAAAAGGGATTCCGACCGAATAAAGTTAACTTATTTGCCAAGAGATTGCGATCGAATTCACTAAAATATAGCGATCGCGATCGCCTCCGTATTTATACGGTAATATTAAAATTTTAATAAATGTTAACAATTCGCAATTTTTAAAAAAGTGAATCCCAAAACCTTAAAGAGAACTTTCGCCGCAAAACTAGCAAACTCCAACCTAATTTTAAAAAGCCATTGGCGACAGCTCAAATCACGAGGAGATCGCAAGCAAAATAGATTAAGGCAAACCATTGAAAAGAAAGCCGCACAGTGGCAAGCCAACGATAAAAACGCTGATTATCTCTTGCGAGGAACTACTTTAACTGAAGCACAAGAATTTTACATTCAATCCGGCGATCTTTTATCATTTAACTCTCACAAATTCATTATCGAATCGATTCAAATTCGAGATCGAGCAGCTAAGCAAAAAAAACTGTATCGTCAAGCAATTAATGTTACTCTAACAGCAGGAGTAATGGGTGTTTCACTCTTCTTGCTACCAGGGGCATCTACTAATCCGACGATCGAATTAGAAAGATTTTCAATCCTCGGCACCGAAGAAATTATTTCCTATTAATTGGTTAAAAACCGATCTGATTATCTAAGAAAGCAGATCTTTAACAAAGATAACTACACTACGCAGAAAAGAATCCCGCACTGCCAAAGGCGGATCTCTTCGAGATCGCTCACACTAGAAGAAATCTCTTCTCAAAAAAACTCTTGTGCGATGAAAATATTAGCGATCGTTCACTATCCATTTAACCGCAATGCTGGAGCTGCGGGAGTTATCTGGCGATTGGGACAAGAATACGCCAAACTAGGCCATCAAGTCGAATATTATTCCTTCGATAACTTGCCTCAAAACTGGCCGAATCGGCTCAAAAGGGTCTTATTTCCCGGATTTGTCGCCGATCGCATTCAGAAGTTAGCCAAAGAAAAAGCCATCGATGTCGTCGATGCTTCCACTGGAGATACTTGGTTTTGGTCGAAAATGTGCGATCGCCATCAAAGTAAACCAGCAATTGTGGTCAGAGATCACGGTTTAGAGCATATCGAACATCAAGAATTTTTAGAAGATGTCAAATTAGGCAAGCGATCCATGAGTTGGAAATACAAACTCTATCGCGGTAGCATTCGCCTCTGGGAAGAAGCAACAGCATTGCGTAACGCCGATCTGGTAATGCTCCTCAACCGTCGTGCTGTTAACCTTGCAGTAGCAGAATTAGGAGTAGAACCAAACAAAGCCCGTTTAATAGTTAATGGCATTCCCGAATATCTACTTAATTTACCCTTAGAGGCGATTGAAGAACCGATTCGGATCGCTCAAATAGGAACTTATATTCCCCGTAAAGGAATTCAATACAGCTCTCCAGCATTAAACAGGATACTCGATCGCTATCCTGAAGTAAAAGTAAGTTTTTTCGGCACCGAATGCCAACAATGTCTAGATCCAGAACAAATTTATCGGGACTTCGAGCCTAAATTTCGCGATCGCATCCAAGTAGTTCCCCGTTACGAACATAGTACATTACCTCAACTGCTCAAAGGCCATCACATTAAACTACTTGCGAGCACCTCAGAAGCCTTTGGAATGGCTTTAGTCGAAGCAATGGCTTGCGGTTTAGCCCCAGTGACAACCAACACTCCCGGCCCCCTGGAAATAGTCACAGACAAGCAAGATGCGATTGTGATACCTTCTCGCGACACAGAAGCGATTTATCGAGCATTAGACCGATTAATCGGCGATCGCCCCTACTTAGAAAAATTGCGCCATAATGCCTATCAAACCGCGCAAAAATACAGTTGGGAAAAAATAGCTCAACAAACTCTTGCCATCTATCAAGAAGCTTTGTATAAAAGAGAAGGCAATTAAAAAAAATTAGTATATTTAGTTTTGTCTAGTAGTCTTTCTAATAAAGACAACCATAAAAATCCAAAATCAACATCCGCTTGGCTTGCCATCATTGGTTTAGCTCTGGTTATTTTAGCCGGATTTGCAGTTGGTGCTGGTCGTATTTTAGTCGTTGTTTTTCCTCTCGGATCGATCGCAGTAGGATTATATCTTTACCTGCAAAAGCCAGTAATGTACGTCAGTTTTGTTTGGTGGCTCTGGTTTGTCGGGCCTTTAATTCGCCGTATTATTGACTATCAAAGTGGATTTCTCACTTTCGGCCCCTGGACTTTAACTCCAACCCTAGTTACTTGCATTTCTGGCCTCAGCATAATTAGATTACTCCCAAAAAATGCGATCGGCAGCACTCCTTTTTTATTGTGTATAGGTAGCGTATTTTATGCTTTTCTAATCGGTTTTTTACAAAATTCCAAAACAGTAGTTATCAATCAATTTTTAAGTTGGTCTTGTCCTATTCTATTTGGCTTCCATTTATTTCTAAGTTGGCGAGATTATCCTCAATATCGCAAAATTATCCAAAAGACTTTTGTCTGGGGTACTTTATTTCTGGGAGTTTACGGAGTAATACAATATTTAATCGCTCCAGGTTGGGATCGTTTTTGGTTAGAAAGTATCAATAACAACACTTTTGGTAAACCTTACCCCCTGCAAATTCGAGTTTCGAGTAGTTTAAATTCGCCCCAAGGATTTGCTAACGTAATGATGGCCGGCTTATTAATGCTCTTTAATTCTGGTGGAAAATTGCTTTTTCCCGCTTCCGGTTTTGGTTATTTAGCCTTTCTACTATCGCAAGCTAGATCTGCCTGGATCGGCTGGACGATCGGTTTAATGACCTATTTGATTTCTATTAAGGCACGATTGCAAATTCGTTTGGTTGGAACGATGATTGCAGCAGCCATATTAGTGGTACCTTTGGCATTAGTACCCCCATTTTCAGATATTATTACTTCTAGATTAGAAACTCTAGGTGCGGTTTCTGACCCCAATGGAGATATTAGCTATAGAGCGCGAGCGCAAGGTTATGCTGAATTGCTCAATATTGCTTTAACTCAATTTTTAGGTAGAGGTTTGGGTTACACCATCAGCAGTAACAGTATTGGCAGTAGAGATAGTAGTATTCTGTCAATGCTATTTAATTTAGGTTGGTTGGGAAGCATTCCTTATCTTTTAGGCTTGCTAATGTTGTTATTTAAACTCTTTCAAGTTACTCAAAAACGGGAAGATCCTTTTGTCAGTGTTTGTTTTGCGATCTCCTTTGCAGTTTTTATGCAGATCGGTTTGAATTTGATTAACATGAATACCATAGGTATGGTTCTTTGGGGTTTTATCGGTATTGGTATGGCAGGTTACAAATATAATGCCTGTCAGAAAATTTTGCAGCGTAGAAATCGCCAGCAGTCTCTTTCTTAGGGGCGATCTCGAAGAGATCCGCTACGCGGTGCGCCACTTATTTATTATCTAAATCAAGGCTGAATTGTTCTTTGAGAAATTTAACTACGCGGCAAAAAACTCTATTAGTGGGATGTTTCGGATCGCGATCGTATCCTAAAGTTAAAACAGCATGAGAACTGCTCGGAATTTGATAGGGATTGTTTGCTTTTGAATTAATTTCAATAGTTTCTAAAAATCTATTTTGTTTCCAACACAATTGGTTGCTATCTTCGAGGGTTTCTGTAGTTTGACCGAATTCTTGTTGCAGTCGGATAAATTTCTCGGGTGGAGAAGTTGCATCCTCAGAAAATCTTAAAGCTAAAATTCTCGCCCCATTTTCAGCTCTATTTTTAGCAGCGGCTAAATCTTGAGGAGAAACCCCTAAAGATTCTTTGCGATCTTGAGAAATTCTCAGTGGTAAAGAAGGCTGACTGGCAACAGCACCAATTACCGAATCATCTGCCATTAAAGATAAAACAAACCCTCCTGTCAAGCACATCCCGATTACACCAACACCATTACCACCGCATTCGACTTTAGCTTGTCTGCAAAGTGCTTTGAGCCAGTCTGCGATCGGACTCGATTGATTTTTTGCAAGTAAATAAAATTCTTTACTAATACATAGTTGAGCTACATATTGCAGTATTTTAGGCACTGAAAGCTGACTGTTAGGTTCGCCAAATAGTAAAGGTAGATAGACGGTAAAATTAGCCTCAGCCAATCTTCGCGCTAGATCGACGCATTCAGGAATCATACCGGGTAATTCGTGCATTAAAATTACTCCGGGCCCGTTACCTTTTTTATAAACGATGCGCTCCGAGGAAAGGCGATCGGGTTGGGACGGATCTCTAAAAACAAACTTATCAAAATCTTCCATCAAATCAAGAGCGAATATAACTTTTAAGAGTTTTTTAGCATAACCCGATCGCTCGCTGTGATAAAAAAAAACAAAAGTATTCAACAGTAGCTAGCTTCAACTTTGTTATCCGCGATCGCTCGGACGAAATAAAAGTAGAGAGGGCGTAAAATCGAAAAAGAGTCGAAATATTTAAAAATTTTTTTGTGAATAGATACAAGTATTATGTTATTTTAGCCTTTTGTGTCGCTCTTTTAGCTTGTAGTAGTAATAACTTAATTAATCCTTCGACAATACAGCAAAGACAATTAGAACAATCGCGCAGTGCTCGATCTTTTATCGATTCAATCGGAATTGTCGTTCATTTTAACTATCGAGATACGGTTTATTACACTCAATACGACAAAGTAATCGTACCGAGATTGAAAGAATTAGGAATTCGTCATCTTCGCAGTAACTTTACCCTTAAAGATCTTGAAACTCAGCAAAAGTTTAACGACTTGGCCGAATTCGGAATTAGATCGATTTTAGTGATGAATCCCCTTAAAGTAACTCCAACTGAAGCGGTAAAAATCGCGAAAGCAGTTCCTAAATCGATTGAAGCAGTAGAAGGGCCTAATGAATCGGATCTTAATCCTCGCTTTCAATATCAAGGACTTTCTTTTCCCGAAGGTACGCGCAAATACCAAGAAGATCTTTATGCAGCGATTAAAGCAGATCCGGCTACTGCTAGTTTAGATGTTTTAAGCCCTTCATTAGCAAAAGCAAAGAAATCTCGGGAATTAGGAGAAGTTGCTTGCGATCGCGCCGCAATCCACAGTTATCCTGGAAGTGGCAATCTTCCCAGTAGTGGATTAGAAAATAGATGGATTCCCAGTGCGAGAGTTGTTTGTCCGAATCAAGCAGCGATCGTTGTAACTGAAACTGGCTACCACAATGCAGTCAACAAATCGAAAAGAGCGGGAATCTCTCAACAAGCTTCTGCTAAGTATTTACCGCGAATTTTTTTAGAGTATTTTAATCGAGGTATTCTCCGTACTTACAATTATGAATTAATCGATCTTAAGCCCAATCCCGATCGCGCTCGCCCGAATTGGAATTACGGTTTATTAAATAACGATGGTTCGCCAAAACCTGCTTTTCAAGCAATCAAAAACTTAATTGCTTTATTAAACGAACCAAGATCGAGCGATGCTAATTCTCCAAAAATTACAGTTTTAGATTATCAGGCGATCGGCGCGACACCAGCAATACATCACACTCTTTTACAAAAAAATGATGGCAGATTTTATTTAATTCTTTGGCAAGAAGTAGCTAGCTATAAAGTAAGCCAGCATCAAGATTTGCAAGTACCCTCTAGAGCGATCGATTTAGTTTTAAATACCCCGATCGCCAGTGCAAATATTTACAATCCACTCGATTCAATCGAGGCTATCGCCGCGTATAATAATCCCAAAAAATTAAAGCTTCAAGTTCCCGATTCCCCTTTAGTTATCGAATTACAACCATAAAAAGATGTTGAAAATTGCCGTCGAAAATATTAAAAATTGGATCTTTGTTACTGGAGTGATTCGGAGCGGTACTACTTTTGTTGGCACTATTCTCAGTTTACCTCGAGAAGTAGATTACATTCACGAGCCATTTAACCCGCAATGCGGTTTACCTTGTATTGATTCTTGGTATCCTTACCTGAGAAAAGAACCAGATACCGAGGAAATGAAATCCTATCACCGCCAAATTTCTGCTATTTTTAGTTACGATTTTAGCCTCAGAAATAAAATCCCTAAAGAAGATCCTCTATGGAAGAGAAATCTCAAAAAAATTATCGGTAGTAGAGGGCCTTTTAATTTAAGAATAGCTAAATTAAATCCCTTTCACACCACCGCTATTATTAAAGATCCGATCGGTAATTTACTTTCTGAATATTTGCATCTTAATTTTGGTGTAAAACCAGTAATTATTATTAAACATCCTCTCTCTTTTATTGCTAGCGTTAAAAAAGTAAATTGGTATCCAAATCCTCATGAAATTGGCGATCGCCCGGAGTTAATTGCAGACTATTTTCAAGACGAACCGGACTTTTTTAAAAAGCAATGGCCAGATCGCCTCTTAGCTGCGGCCGCTCATTGGCGCGTCGCTTACAAAGTAATGTTAGCTCAAGCTAGTAAATATCCGAATTGGCAAGTAATTACTCACGAGGAATTAAGTCAAAATCCCGTGCCAATTTTTCGCAATCTTTACGAGCGATTAGAATTACCTTGGTCGGATAAAATAGAGCAAAAAATTATTAAATTAACCCAAACCAATACTTCTACTCAAGCAAGAAAAGGTAGGGTTCAAGACTTTTATCGCAATAGTGCCGATATTTTTAAGAATCGTCGCAATTCCCTGACTAAAGCAGAAAGAAGAGCTATTTTTGAAGTTGTTGAAGATGTCGCTTTACAAATATATACTAAAGAAACTTTTGCCCTAGAATAATGAATGAAATTAAAACAGAATCGGCTAACATTCTCTGTATTGGTAATAGTTGGTTTCCCTATATGTCTGGGGGTTTAAATCGCTACGTTTACGAACTAATTCATAATTTAGCAAGGGAAGGCGATCGCATTCAATTATGTGGTTTGGATCTACCCAAAAAATCATCCCATCCTCAAATTGAATTAGTTAATTTAGCTTCTGCTAAGAGTTCTCTTTTAAAAAGACTTTGGTCGACTCGCAATACTTTTATAAATAGCTCGATCGTCGAACCGGATGCAATTAATTTGCATTTTGCTTTGTATAGTTTTCCAGTAATGTCCGAACTGCCAAAAAATGTGCCAATTACTTTTACTTTTCACGGGCCATGGGCCGCAGAAGGAGAAAAGGAAGGTAACAATAAATTAAGCATTTATTTTAAACAATGGCTCGAGCAAAGAGTTTATAACCAATGCGATCGCTTTATTGTTTTGAGTCAAGCTTTTGGCAAAATTTTAGAGCAAACTTATCGCATTCCCGAAGCAAAAATTAAGGTAATTCCTGGGGGTGTAGATCTGAATAATTTTCAAGCTAATTTAGCTCGACAACAAGCAAGAGAAAAACTTAATTTTCCCCGCGATCGCAAAATTATTTTTACTCCCCGTCGTCTAGTTCGTCGCATGGGTATTGATAATCTCTTAGAAGCAATGGTTCAAGTTAAAACCAAAATCCCCGAAATCTGGTTAGCAATAGCCGGAAAAGGTGTTTTAAGAGCAGAATTAGAAACTAAAGCAAATCAATTAAATTTACAAGATTATGTTAAATTTCTCGGCTTTCTCCCAGATGAAGATTTACCAATAGCTTATCAAGCGGCAGATTTAACCGTAATTCCCAGTAAATATTTAGAAGGATTTGGTTTAATTTTATTAGAATCTCTTGCTTGCGGTACGCCAGTAATTTGCACTCCAGTAGGAGGAATGCCAGAAATTTTAAATCATTTTTCTCCCCAATTAATTGCCGAATCTACTAGCACCAATGCGATCGCCGATCTATTAGAAAAAGCCTTAGAAGAGCGGATTTCAATCCCATCTAGAGAAGCTTGTCGGAACTATGTTATGAATAACTATAACTGGCAGAAAATTGCCAGAGAAGTACGAGAAATATTATTAAATTAAGGATATTTTAATGAAAATTCTTTTTCTAGATCAAAGTGGAAAATTAGGAGGAGCAGAGCTATCCTTAGCCGATGTAGCCCTACCCTACCGCGATCGCTGTCTGATAGGTTTATTCGCCGATGGAGATTTTCGTAAGCTATTAGAACGAAAAAAAATACCAGTTCAAATTCTCACAAATAATTCTATTAATGTCAAAAAAAATAGCAATCTACTAAAAAGTTTAGCTAGCATTACGACAATTATTCCTCTGGTTATTAAAGTAGCTCGTCTGGCTAAAAAATACGATCTTATTTATGCCAATACTCAGAAAGCTTTAGTTGTTGGTGCGCTAGCAAGTTTGATATCGGGCCGCCCTTTAGCGTATCATTTACGAGATATGCTTTGTAGCGAGCATTTTAGCCCGATCAATCGCTTCGTTGCGGTAACTTTAGCAAATCGCTTTGCTGCTTTAGTAATTGCCAATTCTCAAGCTACTCGATCGGCTTTTATTGAAGCTGGAGGAAAGCAAGAAATTACTCAAGTAGTTTACAATGGCTTCGACGCGACCAAGTATTGCGATCGCAGCAGGGAAAGAGATACCATTAGAGCCAAACTAGGATTGCAAGATAAATATATTGTCGGTCATTTTAGTCGTTTAGCTCCTTGGAAAGGACAGCATATTCTGATCGAAGCACTCCAATATTGTCCTGAAAATGTGAATGCGATTTTGGTTGGAGATGCTTTGTTTGGAGAAGAAGAATACGTCCGACAACTGCGATCGCAAGTTAAAGAACTTAAATTAGAAGATCGAGTTCACTTTTTAGGTTTTTGTCTCGATGTCGTTCCTTACATGTTAGCTTCAGATCTGATAACTCATACATCTACTGCTCCAGAACCATTTGGAAGGGTGATCGTTGAAGCGATGTTATGTTCGAGAGCGGTTATTGGGGCTAAAGCTGGGGGCGTATTAGAATTAATCGAACCCAATCACACAGGAATGCTGGTCGAACCTGGAAACCCTCAAGAATTAGCCGATGCGATCGCAACTTGTTACCATAAACCAGATTTTACCAAACAAATGGTAGAACAAGCGCGATCTTACGCTCGATCGACTTTCGATTTATCCCAGACTAATCGCGAGATAGACTCTTTACTACAATTTATTTATCGAGGAAAAGACTCGCCAAAAATTCCTAATTTACTTTCTCAAAGAACAGAGAATTAAGTATGAACTTGAAAATCTGGCACTCATGAATCTAAAATCTGTTTAGTTGGTTGGCAATAATTTCCAGCCAACCAAAGGCAGATAAATATGAGTTTGGCAAAGCAACTTAGACGCTACCAACTTCTTTGCTATACCACCGGGTTTTCCCCGATCGCTCTGTTTTCCAAGTATAAAATTGCCGTTTTTGCAATTTTATGATGGAAGTGACAGAATTCTGCCCTGTCTCTAAACTTAATATCTGTCCCGTACTAAATCTCATAAAATTAAGGAAAAATATCAGGTTGGAGCGGCTCTTGTCGCGGCCAGCGTAGGGGGCGGATTCGAGATCGCAGATAATTTTCTCCTCGTTTTTTCTGTTGCATCCACGTCAGATCGAGGTCGAAATTAAAAACAACAACCGAAACCGAAAATAACTCTTATTTTTAGCATTTCGATGGGGCTGGACTTATGAATAATGGATAGTGCCTATGAAAACTAAAACGGACAAAAGAGAACAAAAATCATCTTCTTTAAGACAAGAGGCTAGCAATCTAAAAAAAGAGCAATTGTCAACAGGAGCATTTAGCAAAAAATCTAAGCGGTTGTTGCTGTTAGGGGCGATCGCTTTGTTAGTAGCTGGAGGATTAATCGGGCGCGTTTTTTCTAGTTGGCAGCAGTCTGCCCGAGAAGCAACAACTAGTATAGAACGAGGCAGGTTAACCGTCAGAAGCGTACCAGCTCAATTAGAACCGATTCAAGCTTGGGTATTTGGCGATGGCTACGTCAACGCGATTAGGAAAAAACATCTTTCCTTTCAAATGGAAGGAACTATTGAATATATTAAACAAGTCAACGGACGAGACTTGCGAGAAGGAGATCGAGTTCGCGAAGGGGAATTGTTGGCTAGAGTAGATCGCAGGAAATCCGATGCTGAAGTAACAGTGGCAAATGCGGCATTGCTAGAAGCCAAAAATCAATCGATCGCCGCAGTAGCCAATCTCCGACAAGCAGAAGCCAACTTAGCCCAGGCCAAAGCCGAGTTTCAGAAAGCCAAAACCGATGCAGCTTTTGCCGCAGCAGATTGGAAGCGATACAAAGAATTAGTCGAACAAGGGGCAATGGAACAACGGGAAGCAGACGTAAAGGAAACGAACTATCAAAATACCCAGGCTGCCTTGATTGCTGCTGCTGCCCGAGTTCGTGCTGCTCGCGCCCAGTTAGATTATGCTAAAACTCAAGTAAAAACAGCAGAAGCGGGAGTGGTTTCTGCTAATGCCAGACTGACTCAAAGGATGGTAGAAAGGGAAGATACGGAAATTACTGCCCCTTTTGACGGGATTATTAGCCGTCTCAATATCCGCGAGGGAGATTATTGGACACCACAAATCGTCAACGTTAGCGGCGCATATCAAGGTATTGTCGAAAGATTGCCGATTATTGTTATCGATCCCCACGAGTTTGAGATTAACTTGGAACTTCCTGCCTTCCAAGGGGGAAGAGTTAAACCAGGGCAACGTGCTTTTATTATTCTCGACCAGGATCGCAGTAAAGCTAATTCCAGTGGTATTACTGGAGAAAAACTAATCCAACTTGCTAGTGCTGCGGGAACTGTTTTTTCCGTCAGTCCTTCTGTTTCCCCGGGTGAAAGGTCGATCCATATCACGATTCGGATTCAACAAGGACAAGAAAGAAATCTCCAAGATGGAGAACACGTTGCGGTATGGATCGCAGTAGAAGAGAAAGCGGAAGCAACGGTCGCGCCCTTTAATGCTTTAGTCTTTCGCGATCGCCAACCTTACGTTTTTGTAGTCGATCGGGCTGTTGGGGTCGTCGAACAACGTCAAATTACTCTCGGCATTGAAGGATTGGCTAAGCGAGAAATTTTAGCCGGAGTCGAACCAGGAGAATTATTAGTCACTGAAGGACAAAATCGTTTAGTCAATGGTACGCCCGTCGAGGTAATTCCATGAGCCAACCACTAACTCCTCTAGAGGAGGAAAAACAAGCAAGAGAATCAAAAAGATCGGATGTAAGTCAAGCCGGGCCGTTGGCACGATTCTTTTTTCTCAAAAGTGTTTTTGCAATTCTTTTGTGCGTGTTATTAATTGTTGGCGGTTGGTTGGGGGCATCTTCGATGGTCAAAGAAGGCGATCCTGATATTAATATCGCGATCGCTAATGTGGAAACGACTTGGGCCGGTGCCGACCCCGAAACCATTGAAAATCAGGTAACGGATAAAATTGAAAAGGAACTAAAATCGCTCAAAAATTTAAAAAAATTAAGTAGTGCTTCTTTTGATAGTAAATCCCTAATTCAAGTAGAATTTGTTGCCGAAGCCCCGATCGCCGAATCTATCTCTTTACTGAGGGCGGAGGTAGATGAAGCCAAGCCAGAAATTGCCCCAGCTGCAGAAGAACCGAAAGTAGAACAAATCTCGACCCAAGACACTCCCGTGTTAACAGTGGGATTGTACGGGGATATCGATCTAGCAGTTTTGAGTAAAGCCGCCGAAGATATTGAAGATCTCCTAGAAACTGTTCCCAAAATTCGCAAAGTAGACTTGAGTGGTAATCGCCAAGAAGTGATTCACGTGCAAATGATTCTCTCCCGCGCCCGAGCTATGGGAGTGTCGGCAACTCAGGTCAGGAATGCAATTGAGCAAGGCAATCTAGATATGCCCTGGGAGCAGATCGAAAGTGACGCAATTGGCAGCCAGTTGCGCTATTACGGCCGATTTCGCAGTTTAGACGATTTAAGAAATTTACCCGTAGCCCGTTTGGGGGATAGTTCCGGTCGAGTAGTGCGCTTGCAAGAAATTGCCGAAGTCAGACGGGATTTAGAGAGAGAGAAGAATCGAGCTTTTTTGAGTTCGGGACAAGGAGATTTTCAACCAGCAATTATCCTTGGAGTCGTCAAAGTTCCCGGTTCCGACACGATTGAAGTTGTTAACAATTCTCTAGCAGCGATCGCAGCAGCTCGAGACGATCCCGGTTTTTGGCCTCACGGCATGAAATACAAAGTAATTTATTCCGATGTAGACCAGATCGAGCGAGACCTGTTCGAGGTTTTTAGTGAAGCCGGGCAAGGAGTGCTGGGGGTTTTTCTTATCCTTTTGTTTGCCCTGACTTGGCGAGAAGCAATTATTGCCGGACTAGCTATTCCCCTCACCTTTATGGGGGCTTTAGCCGTTCTCTTTTTATTCGGTTTCACCCTCAACAACATGGTGCAAATCGGCATGATTCTCTCGTTGGGGTTGTTGGTAGATGTCTTTATCCTGATGATGGAAGGGATGCACGATGGCATATTTCGCGAAGGCTTAAGTTTCGATCGAGCTGCTTTGAAAACAGTCAGTACCTACGCTTCTCCTGCTTTTTCCGGTCAACTCACTACCATTTTGGCACTCGCTCCTTTAATGGCAATTAGCGGCACGATGGGCAAGTTTATCCGCCTCATTCCCATCAGTGCTATTGCTTGTTTGATTCTCAGTTACATAATTGCTTTGTTAGTAGCTATCCCCCTTTCCCGTTATTTATTGGGCAATCTGAAAAAAGGGGCCAAAAAAAGCGCGATCGATCGCATCACCGAATCTGGAAGCGAAAAATTTTCGCAATGGAGTTTGCGATCGACCATTCGTAACAAAAATACCGCTCGGATTTGCACTTTTGGGGCAATTTCTTTATTTATAATCGCCACTATTCTGGTAGGAACTATCCCCAGCACTCTTTTCCCCGACGACGACGGACGCAAGTTAAGCATTAACGTCGAATTAGCCCCCACTACTACTCTCGATACTTCTCAAAAAGTTGCCGATCGCTTGGGAGAAATGCTTCGCAGCAAAGATTATTTAGCAAGCGTCACTAAAATAGTCGGTCAACGCAGTAACTTGATCCGAGAAAGCGGGCTTAAACCTAACGATGGCGACTATTTGGTCGGTTTCTCCGCTATCTTTACTCCCCAAGAAGATAGAGAAAAGATGTCTTTTGAGTATATCGCCGAACTGCGGCAAGAATTAAATACCGCTTTGCGCCAGTATCCAGGTGCATCTCTGGTTGTTAACGGTCAAACTACTGGAGAGCCGGGCGATCCGATCGAAATAGAATTAATTGGCAAAGATATGGGTGAGTTGCGACGCATTTCTGGAGAAGTACAATTAGCCCTGAGAGGAATACCGGGAGCGGTAGACGTGCGCGACGATTTAGGGCCGCTGCGGCCGGATATCAAACTTCGTCCGCGTCGCGAAGCAATGAATTTTTATGGTTTATCTCCGCAAGAATTGGCTTTACAGGGACGGTATTTGATGACCGATAACGATATCGGCGATTATCCTATTGGTGGGGGCGAAGAAGATTTAGAAATCCGCCTTAGTACGCTGTGGCCTTCCCGGAATGGAGCTGTAGGCGGCCCTACTCGTCAGGATGAATTACTGATGAGTTCCGTTTTTCTCCCCAACGGGAAAACTTTAGCCGCAGAAGAAGTTTTAGAACTAGAATTCGGTAACGCCCCCTTATCCATAACTCATCAAAACGGTCAGCGCACGGTGACAGTGCTGGCAAAAAATAAAGGGCGAACTGTGGGGGAAATTATTGCCGATTTAGAACCCCAACTACAGTCAATGAAACGGCAATGGGATCGAGGTTACAGCTACAAATTTGCCGGAGAACTAGAAACTCAAGGGGAAACTTTTACTTCAGCCGGAAGCATGGCGATCGTCGCTCTTTTCCTAGTTTTTGCGGTCTTGGTCATCCAATTTAATTCTTTTACCCAGCCATTTATCATCATGCTGGCAATTCCTTTTGCCCTGATCGGTACTTTTCTGGGTTTCTTTTTGCTCCAAATACCCATTTCTTTCCCTGCGGTCATTGGGATTATTTCTCTGACTGGAATCGTGGTTAACGATGCTATTGTGATGATCCAAACCATGAACGGTTATCGCAACCAAGGCATGAAAGTTCGTCACGCTGCTGCTCGCGGTGCGTCCGATCGCCTGCGTCCCATTCTCACTACGAGCATTACTACTATCGTCGGCGTAATTCCCCTGGGATTGAGCGATCCGGGCTGGTTTCCTCTGGCTAGCGCGATCGCTTTTGGGTTAATAGCTTCTACCCTTATGACCTTGTTAGTCCTTCCCTGCTTGTATTTACTGCTAACTCCAAATTCCCCGCAGCCCCAACTTTAAACTTTACTTTCGGCGAGTTATTGATGTAGCTTTATCGAAAGGTAATGTAACAATGATGTTGAAGCGAGCTAAATTTCTCTACCAAACTCATATTTGTTAATGTACGGCCCGATTACAAGATCGTGCATTTGACTTTTTTTGGAAAAGCAAATTATTTTCCTTTGCAATCTTTTAATTCTCGTTCTTAAAGTTAAATATTTTCGTTCAATTTTTTGGGAGCATCCCAAAAGTCTTCCTCATTAATCTTTGTTTTTAAATCGGCGATCGTTTTACATTTACGAAAATAATACCATTTCTGAAAAATCAGGCTACAGATAACGCTAAAAGTTAAGATCGGCTAAAACCTTATTTAACCTC
>JASJCW010000084.1 GCA_030065265.1 Prochloraceae cyanobacterium | reverse complement strand
CGGCAATTAGCAAAGAAAACGAACTAAAAGTTAATAGTTTAATTGCTAAAGATTTCATATTAATTTAATTTACCTAAGATTTGGATATTTCAATTGTCTTATTTTTCGATTCAAAATAGTTCGGCCAAATAACTAGATATTTTTCAGTTAATTGACTCGATTATTGCTTTTAAAAAATAGCCAAAAATTATTTCCAGTTCTAGTAAATTACAGACTGAGATCGAAATGGGCTGATAAGAAAGATCTTAATTTAGTTTTATGTACTCAAAATAAAAGTCAACTCTTATTATTCATTTTGAGTCTTATCTTTTACTCCCCGCATAATCCGAGAAAGTTCTGTCTTTTCATCCACAGCAATACGAGTAGGAGAGCCGCTAATAATGCGCTCGTAACCGCGAAAAGAATCTTTAATATTCGGGCCTTCCTCAGAAATGGTATATTCCCTAATGCCATTATCGTGCCAAGAACCTCGCATTTTAAAGACGTTCATCGCTCGCGACATTTGACCGCGAATTTCGACATATTGCAGCATTAAAATCGTATCTGTAATCGTAGAAATATGGGATTCAGTAATAGAATGCGCTCCCATAAACTGGTCTGTAGTGTTAGTAAAGAAACCAGTAATTTCTTCTTGTTTGGCATAGCCAGTCACCCCAATTACAAATTGTCGAAAAGCGTTATTTGTGACTCCCCGAGCCATTGCCGAAAGAGAATCGATCGCGATACGAGAAGGTTTAAACTCTTCTATTTCCGATTTAATCATTTGCAAATGATCTTCTAAACCAGCCGACTCTGGATAGGAACAAAGCAGTTTCAGCAGACCTTTTTTCTCCATCTCTTCAAAATCAATGCCCCAAGAATAAGCATTTCTCGATAGTTGAGCGCGAGATTCTTCGTAAGCAAACAAAATTGCCCTTTCTTCGCGACGACAACCTTCTTGTAAGAACTTACTTACCAACAGAGTTTTACCCGTTCCTGTTGCTCCTGTAGCTAGGATAATCGAATCTTTGAAGAAGCCACCCCCACACATTTGGTCGAGTTTCTTAATTCCAGAAGAAATCCGAGTATTAGAAGATCGCTGGGTAAGTCGCATCGCTCCGAGAGGAAAGATATTAATCCCATCGTTAGTGATCGTAAAAGGATATTCTCCTTTCATGTGGGTAGTTCCGCGCAATTTGAGAATTTCAATCGTGCGACGGCGACGTTCTCCTTCTAAGACATTGCGAACTATAACTACATTATCTGAAACAAATTCTTCTACTCCAAAACGAGCTATTTGTCCGTATTCTTCGATTCTTTCTGTAGTCATAATCGAAGTCACGTTAAGCTGTTTGAGTCTGGCAACTAAGCGAAATATTTCTCTGCGGACAACTGAAGCGGCATCATATTGTTGAAAAACAGCAGTGACAGAATCGATCGAGACTAATTTTGCTTTATATTTGCCGATCGCATATTGAATTCGCTCGATTAAAGCCGACAAGTCAAAATTGCCGACTACTTCTTGTCCTTCAGGATCTGGGGAAGCATCGAGAATGAATAGCTTGCCTCGATCTACTAAACTTTTTAAGTCCCAACCAAAGCTGTAAGCATTTTGAATAATGTCTTTTGGCGATTCTTCAAAAGTGACAAACAATCCAGGATAATCAAAATACTTGATTCCATGATAGAGAAATTGAACGGCTAAAAGAGTTTTTCCCGTTCCCGAAGTTCCACTAACCAAAGTAGTTCTGCCTTCGGGTATCCCTCCGTGAGTAATCTCATCAAATCCCTCGATCATCGTACGGATTTTCTGAACCCCTTTCGAGGCTAATATGTCTTCTTGCGGCCCGTTATTATTAAATTGATTCATCAGCGATTTATCAAAAATTAGTATTTTATTATTTGGTTACTAAAGAAATTATTGTATAAAAACGGAAATTGGTTGAGATCTAGATATTTTTAGTTTATATCTCCGATTCTCGCTCTCTAATTTCTTCATAGAGAAGATCTAAGCCGATTAACACTTTTTCCCTGTCCGATAGGTCACCGATAATTTTTCGTACTGGTGGTGGCAAGACTTTCGCTAATGTTGGAGTGGCTAATATTTTTTCTTCCTCAGCTAATTGAGGATTTTTGATTACGTCAATTACCTTCAAGGCGTAAACACCTTGAAAGTCTTGTTCGAGTATATTTTTAAGCGTTTTTAAAGCTCTAACTGAGTTGGGGGTATTTCCCGCAACATAGAGTTTTAAAACATAGGTTTTTTTTAAGGCACTCATGGGATAGTTGTTACGAAGTTAAGGGAAAAAGTAAATTTTTGTTTAAACGCGGTATTTTAATCTCTAGGCAAAAATAAATCGAACGGAAGATCTTCTCTGGGGATCGAACGACGATACATTTCACACAAGTGGGCAATTAAATCGATTAACGTCAAGCGATAATCGAGTAAAATCTCCTCATTTCTCCCTTCTAACTTTAATTGTTTGGCAAATTCGTCGATTAATTCCATGTGCATTTCCAAAATTTGGGAAACTGAAATATCAGCGAAAAAAGCTCTATTAACAAATTGGTCGATCGCCTGGTTGATGTTAGTACCGTTTTCAGAGAAGTAATTGACAATAATTTGGCTGTATTCTGACTTTAACTGTTTTTCTAGCTCTTGTTTGTCTTCTTTGGAGAGATTCCGATAAAAAGACTGCGGATTTCTTTTGTAATATACTCCTAAGTATCCCAATCTTTCTTTTAGTTTCTCAGCCAAACGACGCTGCTGTAAAATCAGAAATGTCTGTTTGCTTTCGGCCTGCTCTGGCTCTGCTTGGGCTTCTAGTTCGAGAGAAATTTTACAAGAAGGCCCTAATTTCATGTATTGAGTTATTGCCCGATCGATCGAACTGGCAATTTCTGCCAATTCCGTGTTTAGCAAAATCACTTCTCCACCGTGATAGAGATCTTTAACGCTTAATTTTTCTTGATTGCGACTGATAATTATTACTGGGAGTAAGATTCCCCGCTCGTAAAATTCCTGTAGTAGGGATTCTAGCTCGAGATCTTCTAGTAAGATTAGGCAATCAACTTGCTCTTTATTCTCCTCTACATATTCCAGTAATTTTTCAGGCGAATATACTTGATTTAAGCGATAACGATCTCCACTCAGTTTTTGCGTCAAAAACCGAGCTATTTTAGTTTCGCGAACAAAAATGCAAATCGATAGTCGAGAGTACAAAGTTATTTATTGTAAATTTTATTTTATTGTCATTGACTTTGTTGGGAAGATTTGATAAATGTTTAATCTCCAAATACAAATTTAACACTTTATCGTCCTAACCTAATAATTGTAATTAATTGTTAGTAGATCCTTCATATTTTGGGCAATGTGGGGCAATAATTAAGTTAAAGTCAGATCGCGCGAGGGGTTGATTCAGCGTCGTTCCCTCCCCTCTCTAAAACAACGCTACTTGTTTTTCAGAACAAGTAAAAAATTATATCGGTCGATCGAGTTCAAAGCATGAAGGTCGTTGGGATTGATGTTTGTTGGGAACTTCGGGCGATAGATTTTTCGCAAGCCAACTAATCGAGCCGATTGTGGATGTCAGAACCTCTAAAAACCCTTGAAAATTTCGTCGAACCAACTCCTGTTTGTCAGCAAGGGGCTAATCTCGAACAAGTATTAGATTGCTTTCTCAGAACAGATTGTCAAAAAATAGCAGTCGTTAACCGTAACAATTTTCCCATAGGAGCGATTGAATTTAATCGTTTACTGCCCGATCTGCTCGAGAGAATGCCGAAAAAATTAACCGAAGAAAATTACTGCAATTGGAACGGCACTAAGGGTAAGATCTTCGGGGAAGGAACAATCGATCCTTCGATCCGAAAAATTGTTGTCTTTTCTGCTCGAACCAGTTTGGAACAATTCTGGTCTTACTGGCAATCTCAAAACGGTCAGAATTACCAAAATGTTGCTACTAGGATGGAACAAAATTGCGTTTTGGTCAACGATCGCGGCGAATTTATTGGATTTTTAGATACTTGTAGCTTGCTGAAATATTTATTGAGCGGAACAAATAACTTTGAGAATACCCCACAAAATAACTTATCCGAAGACCGGCAATTATTATTCTCTTTGTTGGAGCGAATTCCTTTTCCATTAAGTTTAGAAACCGATCGCGGCATTCCTTTATACCACAATTTAAGTTGGCGAGAAAAAATCGAACGCGATCGCAGCCAGAATTCCCAAGATGCCAATTTAAAAAATAACGACCGATACGTACTATCTAACGAACAAAGCCAAGAAATAGCAATAGATTTGGCTTTAGAAAGAAATAAGACAATTTCATTTGAAGCAAAGATCGATCGTTCGAGTCGATCTGAGAATAGTCAGCGTTGGCAATTTGTTAAACTACCTTTAGAATTGTCTGGCGATCGCTCTTTAGCTGAATCTGTCCTTACTTTAGCGACAGGGGAAAAACAATTTCTATCTCACCACGAAACAGAAGCAAAACAAGATTATGGTTACTCAAAAAATCGCAATTCTTTCCCAAACGATTCACCGACACGAGAAGCGATCGAGCCAAAAAATTCAGTTTGGTTGATTTTAGCTAATGAAAAAACTCAGCAGCAAACATTAGATCGAGAATTAGCTGCTAAAAACGCGAATATATCCCAATTAAATCGTCTCAAAAATGAATTACTCGCTAGTATCGGCCACGAATTAAAGTCTCCCTTAACGGCGATTGTCGGATTGTCGAATTTACTTCAAGATCGACAAATCGGTCAGCTCAATCAACGTCAGAATCGGTATGCAGAACAAATTTATCAAAGCAGCCGACAGTTAATGAATTTAGTCAATCAACTATTGGATTTAACAGCTTTAGAAGCAGGACAGCTGAAACTATCTCTAGAATCGATCGAGATTAAAACTATTTGTCAGCGGGCGATCGATGCGATCGCACAAAAATATGGCGATAAAATCGATCGGGCTGGGGTAAAACTAAGTTTGGAGATTCAAACGAATTTAAAAGCGATTCTAGCCGATGAATTGCGCTTAGAGCAAATGCTAGTTTATCTTTTAGAAACTGCTCTAACTTTGAGCGAGACTGGGACAGAAATTGGCTTGAGAGTGGAAGATTTTGGCTCTTCTTGGGTTGCTTTTACGGTTTGGAATGATAGCAAAATAGGTTTACTCGAAGATTTCCAATCTCTGGCTTTCGAGCAACTTTTACACTTTGAAAATTTAGACTTGCAAAATCACTATCCTATTTTACCAGAGCGCAGTGAAGTTAAAAATACTGGCTTGGGTTTGGTGATGAGCAAACGCTTGGCTAAAGCTCAAGGAGGGGATGTTAGTTTCATTTGTAGGGAAAATAAAGGCAACGAGTTCAAACTTTTATTAAAAGCAAACCAAAATGTCGCTACAGAAAACGTTCAAACTCAATCTAATCTGAATCGAAGTCGTTCAATTTTAGTTGTAGAATCAATTTCTCAACAATTAGAAAATTTAACCACTAAATTAACAGAGTTTGGATTTAGCGTAATTGTAGCCCGCTCTGGGATTGAAGCCGTCTCAAAAGCAGAAAATTTCTTGCCAGAAATAATTTTTCTCAATCCTAATTTACCCTTGCTTGACGGTTGGGAAGCATTGAGGTTGTTGAAATTAAATGTCAAAACAAAAGATATTCCAGTATTTGTAACTTCTAAACCACTCGATCGAGATTTAAGCGTGCAAAATGGAGCTGATGGCTTTTTATCCTTACCGGTCGGCAAGAAAGACTTACAAAGAATCTTGTTAGGTCAGGAGAGTCAAAATAAACCTCAAAGCAAGAGTTTGACTATTCTATGCTTGCACGGAATACCGGAAAAAGCTAGTTGTCTTTCGGCGATTGTCGATAGCCAGTTAAATGGTTTGAATCATCGCATTATTGAAGCTGATTGTTTGGAACAAGCAGAAATTTTAGCCAGAATTTGGAAAATTGATGTAATTGTTATCGAACTTAACTTGCTAGAAAACCCTGAAGATTTTTTGCGATCGCTTGCAGTTTGCGATTCTTTGGCTACTTTGCCTTTGGTAACAATAGACCCTAAAACTACTGAAGCTGCCAATCAAATTAAAGGTCTTTCTGTCTTTCCTTGTTTAGTTCCACTTCAAGATAGGGGCTACTCTAATTTACTGGAGGTAATTCAAATTGCAGCTAAAATAGACAGCTAGTTAGTTGCAAACAGAATTTAAACTCCCCGGGTGGGATTCGAACCTACGACCAATCGGTTAACAGCCGACCGCTCTACCGCTGAGCTACCGAGGATTGACTTCAACAGTTTTACATTGTAGGAGATAAAAATTGATTTGGCAAGAGGTAAAAAGATTTTTTTTATTGAATATTTAAGCTGTGCATTAAAATTCTTACTCTAGCAGCAATTTCGGGCCAATTTTCCTCAGCAAGAAGTTGAGGAGGAAATAATTGAGTTGAAATACCGACGGCGATCGCGCCGGCTTGAATGTATTCTCTGGCATTATCGATCGTCACTCCACCAGTGGGAATCAAAGGAATTCGATCTAGAGGTTGATGGAGCTGTTTGATGTAGTTAATTCCGCCCACAGCAGCCACAGGAAAGACTTTAACCCCACTAGCCCCTGCTTGCCAAGCAGTGACAATTTCTGTGGGCGATAGCGCGCCAGCAACAAAAGGAATTTGATAAGACTTAACAGCGATTTGAATCAGCTCGAAATTTAGATGAGGCGAAAATAAAAATTGCGCTCCGTGACTTATTGCTCCTTCTAAATCTTCGCGGTCTAAAATTGTCCCTGCACCAATCTGGCAATCGGGTAATTCAGATCTGAGGCGATCGATTAAGATTTCCGGCTCTCGAGAATTCCAAGCAATTTCAATTAAACTCATTCCTCCTGCGGCGACAGCTTTGGCCATTGCTAAACCTTGGCTTAAATTTGGCGAACGAATAATCGCGATCGCTCGGTGTTGTTTGAGTAATTGTTGCCAACAGCCAGAAACTTGTTTTGTTCGATCCAAAATTGATTTACCTGATTTTAGTCTTAAGAATTTATGCAATAAATTTTTTTTTGTCAAGGATTATTGACCGGGGAACACCGATCACCGTTACACCGTCGCTTCACTGCGGTGTAACGGTGACTTATTTTGAGTCAATTTTAGAGTAATTTAATTATTGATGGAAAATAATATTCAAGTATTTGGACTTAAATGAATTCCGTTGTCATAATCAAGTAGGTAAATTAAAAAATTAATTAATCTCTAGATGTTGAAATCGACAGATCGATTAAGTAGTGTAGGCGAGCGTCAAATCTCTAGAAAAATGCAAATATAAACACTAATAGTAATTTAGATAAAATACGAGCTAAGCTGTCGGAAAAATTATCAAAAACGGAAGGGATCGCTTAAATTAAAAAATCCAGCTAGATCGAAATATATGACAATACTAAGCTTTAGCTAAACATAAGTATCTATTGCTTAGAAGAGATATTTAAAGCAGATCGAAGAAAATCAGTGATTTTTACAAGTGAAACCCTAGTGGTGAGTGAGGTTATCGGGTGTGAAAAATATTCCCATTTTAGTAATGTTAGTGATATCTCAGGTTTTAGGAGATATTTGGCTGAGCCGAGGCATGAAAACTATCGGACAAGTCAGCTCTTTAACTCCTATAGCTGTAGGTAGATCTGTTTTAGATCTCTTAGCCAATCCGTGGATTTGGCTGGGAGTTTGTACTTTAATTTTCGCTTTGTTATTATACTTAACCGCTATCTCTCGCCTCGATCTCAGTTACGTATTGCCGATTCGCGCTTCTGGCTACGTGTTTAACGCTATTTTGGCTTCTTTTTTGTTGGGAGAAGAAATCTGTGGCACGCGCTGGTTGGCAACTTTAATTATCGCTTCGGGAGTGCTGATCGTCAGTTGGAGCGAGCAAAGGCAAATTCAAGCAACTATACAATCGCCGAAAAAAGCTAGTAAAAGAAAGATACAAAAGAATCCAATTAATTTTTCTTGGATCGTCTTACCGGGATTTTATATATCTAATCTTTGGTTGGGAATTCTCGTGATGGTGATGGGCGACTCGGCCGGGGATATTTTCATGGCAAAAGGAATGAAAAAAATCGGCAAAGTTGGTTTAGCCCCCGTACCACAAATGTTGAAATTATTGGGGCGAATTATCACCAGCCCGCTAATTTTAACGGGGATCGTTTGTTATGCGATCTCGTTTTCAACTTTTCTTTCCCTGTTGAGTTGGGCAGATATAAGCTTGATTCGTCCGGTTACGGCTATAGGTTACATGGTTAGCTTGTTGGGAGCAAAATATTTCTTACAAGAAAAAATTACTCCAGGTCGGTTATTGGGAGTAATTGTAATTACCATAGGAGTTGGTGTTATTTCCGTGACATAAGCGTTATTTTAGAGATTATTGGTGTGAGGACGATGATGAAATTAGGAAGCGAAGAACATAAAAAACTATTTTGTCGCAGTTTTATCGATACTTATCTCGATTACGAGCCAGAAAAATTACCCTGGCCCGATTTAGATCCAATTTCTTTAGAAAAACTGCAAGGTATTCCTTTTTGGAGAGAAGCTTTAATTACCGAACGGGAAGCGGGAGTAATGGTGAGTGCTTTTGCTGAAACTATTGACGATCCCCTAATTAAAGAAGCGGTTGAATTACAAGCATTTGAAGAAACTCGTCACGGCAGATTGATTCAATTTTTGATCGATCGCTACGATGTGAAAATTCAAGATCCCCCTCCGGTACAATTGCCTGAAAATATTGAAAACGATTTTATTAATTTCGGTTTTAGCGAATGTTTGGATTCTTTCTTCGCTTTTGGGATGTTCGATATTGCCCATCAAGCAAAATATTTGCCCGAAGCGATGTTTGAAATTTTCAACCCGATCCTCGACGAAGAAGCCCGTCACATTGTTTTCTTTGTTAATTGGTTTACCTACTTACAAATCAATCGCGGTCAGGGTTTAGCCCCAGTTAGAGCGATGCGAACTCTTTGGCATTACGGTAAAGCTTTACAAAAATTGTCCGAGGCTTTTGGTAATTCTTTTGATGGAGATGGGGATGAGGATAGAAAGCCTTTTACTGCTAGCGAAGCGACCCATTTTATGGACGATTTGACTCCAAAATTGTTTTTCTCGACTTGCTTGCAAGAAAATCAGAAACGGATGAGCAAATTTGACGATCGCCTCTTAAATCCAGAATTAATGCCGGCTTTATCTCAATTTGCTTACAATACTCTCAAAATTTTACCAGGTCAAAAACAACCAGTAACTAGCACTGTTGGGTAGCTTTTTGAGAGGTCAGAGGTCAGACGGCTGCGCCTTTGGTCAAGGGTCAGGGGTATTAAGTTTAAAATTGATTCATTAATTTCAGATCGGTAGAACAAATACTATAGCAGAAGGCAGAAGGCAGAGGGCAGAAGGCAGAGGGATTATGCTTAAGATTTAAGGCTTAAGCCTCTCTTAAATCTCCTAACCAAAACTTGTACTGCTCTATATTTGAACCCCGAACCCCTGACCTCTGACCCCTAAGTTTCTTCTCCTTTTTGAATTATGAAAAGATTTGCAATTATTAATGCCGATGACTTTGGTATGTCTGCTGGAGTCAATCGGGCGATCGTCGAAGCATACGATCGCGGGATCTTAACTAGTACCAGTCTGATGGTAACGGGGGCTGCTTTTAACGAAGCTGTAGAATTGGCTAAAACCCGACCTCAATTAGCCGTCGGTTTGCATTTAGTTTTGTGTTGCGGTAGATCGGCTTTACCGAGTTCAGAAATTCCTCATTTAGTCGATCGCGATCGCAATTTTCCTTCAGATCCGACTGTAGCAGGATTGCGCTATCAATTTTCTCGAGCTGCAAGGGTCGAATTAAAGCAAGAAATTACGGCCCAATTAGAGAAATTTCAGCAAACTGGATTAAAATTATCTCATCTCGACGGTCATTTACACCTCCACTGTCATCCCGTTGTTCTAGAAATAGTTAGCGAATTAGCCCAAAGATTTGCGATCGAATTCGTGCGACTGCCCGATGAAGAACTAAACTTAAATTTGAGTTTCGATCGCGCTAATTTTTTAACTAAGCTAGTTTGGTCGTTTATTTTTGGCCGACTGCGCCGAGGAGGCGAAAATCTCTTTAGAAAAAAACAAATTGGTTTTGCCGATCGCGTGTATGGTTTGCTACAAACCGGCAAAATCAGTGAAGAATATCTATTACATTTAATTGGGAATATAAAAAAAGTAAATTTAATCGAAATTTACGCCCATCCCGACTTAGAAGGAACTGGGAAACAAGAGTTAGCCGCTTTAACCAGCAAGCGAGTCGAAGATTTACTGCGATCGCATAATTTTGAGCTAACCAATTACAACGAGTTAAGGATGGCTAATTTCAAGTGAACAAAATAATTCTCTTACTATTTTTGGTTGTAACCCAAGCTTTTGGTGATATTTGTCTGTCTCAAGCGATGAAATTGTTTGGCGAGGTTGAATCTTTCCAATTTCAAGCAATTCAACAATTGATTCTATATCTTTTTGGCAGCCCTTGGATCTGGTTGGGGGTTGG
The DNA here is from genome assembly GCA_030065265.1 of Prochloraceae cyanobacterium. Taxonomy (GTDB): domain Bacteria; phylum Cyanobacteriota; class Cyanobacteriia; order Cyanobacteriales; family JASJDA01; genus JASJDA01. The sequence goes on along the minus strand of JASJCW010000084.1, from coordinate 6,424 downwards.
GACTCTGATTTTTTCGATGTTGTTATATTTACTGGCAATTTCTAAATTAGATGTAAGTTATGTTTTACCAATTCATGCTTCTAGTTATCTTTTAAATGCGTTAATGGCTTGGTTGATTTTACACGAATCAGTGAGTGGAGTTCGTTGGTTAGCGACAAGTGTGATTGGAATCGGTGTCTTTATTGTTGGTTTGAGTGAAGCAGGAGTTACTTTACCATCTTCTAAGCCAAAACGAAGAAAAGGAAACGCTCCATTTATGTTTTTATTGCCTTTCGGTTTGCATTTGCCTAAAATTTGGCTGGGTGTGGGAATTTTGGCTCTCGCTGACTCTGGCGGAGATATACTGACCGCTAAAGGCATGAAACAATTAGGGGATGTCTCTTTAGGATCTGTTTCGGCAATTGCGATCTGGTTGGGCAAAATTATTACTCATCCTTATATTCTGGCCGGAATTGGTTGTTATGCTTTGTCTTTTTTAATGTTTATTTCTTTGCTAAGCTGGGCTGATATTAGTTTAATTCGTCCGGCTACTGCGATCGGCTACGCTTTTAGTATCTTAGGATCGGCTGTGATTTTGCACGAGAAAATTCCCAAATTGCGTTTAGTCGGGATCGCTGTGATTGGTTTGGGTGTCAGTATTATTTCTTTCACTTCTGAAGCGATGGTTTAAATGAAGGGAACAGGTAAGAGGCAAGAAGGCAAGAAGGCAATAGGCAAGAAGGCAAGAGGGATAATAATTTTGAAATTGATTCTAAAAATTGCAATTTAGTAGAACAACTATTATATTTAAACCTCTGACCTCTGACCCATCCTGACCCCTGACCCATCCTGACCCCTCAGCTACGACAAACTTAAATCTCAACGGTATGTAAGGGATGCAATATTTATCTTGGCTATTTTTATTATTCTCGATCGCGGCGATCGCTTATTATTGTTACAGTATTTATGCCGCGCTAGATTTTTTTAGAAATAGGCTTTCAGTAAATCCTGATTTTCATCCCCCCATAACTATTCTCAAACCTCTTTGCGGCTTAGAACCAGATGCTTACCATAATTTAGCATCTTTTGTCAAGCAAGATTATCCCGAATATCAGATTGTTTTTGCGGTTAGAGAGGCGATCGATCCAATAATACCGGTGGTAGAGCAGTTACAAAAAGATTTTCCCGATCGAGATCTAAGTTTAGTTATCGATCCTTGCATTATCGGCACTAATTTAAAAGTTAGCAATTTAGCCAATGCAATTTTAAAAGCTAAATATGAAATCTTGATAATTGCCGATAGCGATATTGTAGTTGAATCTGACTATTTGCAGCGAGTAATTCAACCTTTAGAAGATGAGAAAGTAGGTGTAGTTACTTGTTTATATAAGTCGAGAATTAAAGGCTGGTTGGCAGTTTTTGAAGCTCTGAATATTTCTACTCAATTTCATCCTAGCGTTTTAACTGCCAGAAAATTAGAAGGGATAAGTTTTGCTTTTGGTTCGACTATCGTGATTCGTCGTCAAGTATTAACAGAAATTGGCGGTTTTGAGGCGATCGCGGATTGTTTGGCTGACGATTTTCAATTAGGAAATCTTCCTAGTAAAGAAGGCTATCAAGTGATACTTTCTGACTATATTGTCGAGCATTTTTTAGCGACAAATAGCATTGAAGATTTTTTATCTCGTCAGGTTCGTTGGCTGCGCTGCATCCGAGTAGAAAGGTTTTGGGATTATTTGGGATTGATTTTTACCCAAGGAACGGCCGTAACTTTATTATTTTTAATTGTTAGTTTCGGATCTAAGTTGGGTTGGATAATATTTGGAATTGCAAATTTTGTTCGTTTACTAATGGCTTGGATTGTAGCCGTATTTTATCTTAAAGATGAGGCAGCTAAAAAGTATTTTTGGTTAATACCTTTACGAGATGCGATCGGCTTTATACTTTGGATTTACGCTTTAATTGGCAATACAATTGAATGGCGCGGTAAGAAGTTTAAACTTATTAAAGGTGGTAAGTTAGAAGCTATTTTGTAAATAAGTTCACCTTATTCGATCTTAATATTTTTTTATTTTCATTGACTTGTTATGCAGATTTTGATGACTGATGAATTATCAAATCATATCCTACTTGAATTGAATCCGAGCAATTTTCTAATTGTTGACAAGTTTGCTGAATTACAATATTAAAAAAAGCAATTTTATATTATTATTTAACATTCTGACTAAAAACTATATCCCATCCACGTCCACCTAGATATTCCCACTGGATGTCGATAAGCATTCTTCCCGTTTCCTCCTCAAAAGTAAATGCTATGTAGGGAACTCTTTCAATGTTAGTTAAGGGAGCATCTTCGATCGCGCCATTTTTTAGTATCCAAGATCTGAGTGGCTTGTTTTTAGATATATAGCAGTCGAAGCAAAGGTTATGACAATTTTATTTGTTCCCTACTAACTACTAACTATTCTCTGCTTTTACAATTAGTGTCCTAATCTATAGTTCAGTTGCTATAAAACCGATGTCATCAAGATCCGTACTTTCATACTGACAAACAGGTACATCCTTCACATCGAATGTTCTACCTATCTCCAGCCAAGAATCCTCTATATATTTTTTGACTCTTTTATCGATTTTTTGATTGGCTCGAATATACAGATAATAGCTGAATATCAATTAAATTGAGCATTGGAGCGTCTGAGAGTGCGATCGCTCTACTTAATAAGAAAGATTTTTATTAAAATAAAACGATTTGACACGATCCCATTACGTAAAAACAAACTTTTTAACCGATTTAAAGGTTTTTAACATTACGTAAAATAAAAAACTAATAAAAACTATTGTCAATAACTTCGGATTGGTGTAAGCTGAGCTTATTGAGTTTAATTCTCAATTAATTGTCAATATTCGTTCTGGGGGGCAAAATACTTTTGTAGATATTATTCTTAGTTACTCAAAGTAGTTTAAAAACTATTTAAAGCCTCGATTATTTTGCTGTTAGTCGATTGATTCAGTAAGATATTTTGCTGAAATAAAAACAGCTCTAAAATGTTTTTTCACTCATTCTGAGTGTAATTTTTGCTGGAAATATATCTATTTCGGATCTAAATATTTTTTTTTGAAAAAGTAGTTGACAATTAATCTCATTAAGCTTAGTATTCTAAATAGCTACTTTTTCAAGGTGTTCTCGCTCGGGATGGGGTTAATAACTAGACCTAGATATTTTTAACCCCATTTATTTTTTTTAAGCGAGCAAAAAAGAATTATTCACATTAACAATTTTCCGAAGATTAGTAATTTAGTTTCTGAACTTAATTAGGAGAAAAATAATGAGCAAAATCGGACTCTTTTACGGTTCTACTACTGGCAATACTGAAACAGCAGCAGAAACAATTCAAAAAGAATTCGGTGGAGAAAGTGTGGTTAAACTACATAATATTACCGATGTAGAAACCAGTGATTTTGAAGCATACGACTGCTTAATTATTGGTTGTCCTACTTGGAATATAGGGGAGTTACAAGCAGATTGGGAGGGGTATATAGACGAACTAGATGATGTCGAATTTAGTGGCAAAAAAGTTGCTTATTTTGGTACTGGAGACCAAGTAGGTTATACAGATAATTTTCAAGATGCGATGGGAATTTTAGAAGAAAAAATTTCTAGTTTGGGGGGTAATACTGTAGGTATGTGGCCGACGGATGGTTATGATTTTGAAGGCTCAAAAGCAACTAAAAACGGTAATTTTGTTGGTTTGGCTTTAGACGAAGATAACCAAGCTGAATTAAGCGAACAAAGAATTAAAGATTGGGTTTCAAAACTCAAACAAGAGTTCGGTGTTTAAAAAATAAAATCCTTTTGAGGCGTTTCAACAAACAAACGTCTCAACTAAAAACTTTTTAAGTAATTGAGGTCTATGTTGAGCGAATTACTAGATCGATTGAGAGTTATTTTTTGTTTTTGTGTAACTTGGAGTTTAATAATTTCCTTGGTTTGGAGTGCTAAAAACACGCTTCAAGAAGGAATGAAAAGACTAAAACGCTTACATCAAATCCCCTGCAGTCGCTGCAATTATTTTACCAACGATTATCGCTTAAAATGCACCATAAATCCAACAACTGCTTTATTAGAAGATGCGATCGGTTGTCTGGATTTTGAACCAGGATCTTTCAATATGAATGGTGCGAAAAGCTGTCCCAAAAAAAGTAAAGTTTTCTTAGTTATCGATCGAGATATTTGAGTCATGCAAACAGAACAATTAATTCAGAAAATCAAAGCCAAAAAAGCCGAAGTTCTTTGGTTAAATACTAGCCCTAGTTTTCAATGTTTTGACCAACCTTTAGTCGATTTTTTCTCAAAACATACCGCGATCGCACAGTGGCAATATTGTCAAAATGAAGACGAACCTAGTTCCTTAGATATAGCCTTAGTTTTGCTGCACGATTATATTAAAACTTGTGCTCAACCGATTCATTTAATCGGTCATGGAACTAGCGGTTTATTAGCACTACTTTACGCACGCAAACACCCCAAAAGAGTCAAATCTTTAACATTATTAGGTGTAGGATGCAATCCTGGAGTAAATTGGCAAGCACATTATTATGCTTTTCGACAATTATTTGCTAGCAATCGCGAAACAATTTTAACTCAAATGGTTTACAACATTTTTGGCTATCAAGATGCTAAAAGTACCAATAATTTAATTTCAATTTTGCAAAAAGATTTAGATCTTTCTCCTTCTGCTCACTCTTTATTTAAAAGAAAAAGTGAAATAACGGGAGGTATTTGTAAACCTTTAATGGTCTGCGGAAGTCAAGACGATTTAATTGTCGATCCTAATGCCTTAAACGGTTGGCAAAAATATTTTAAAGAGGGCGATCGCCTCTGGAAATGCGAAGAAGGACATCATTTCTTCTATTACTTTTATCCAGAACAAGTGGGCGAAGCAATCCTGGAATTTTGGAATTCTGTAGCAGTTCAGTAATCGATTTAAAAATGCGAGTAAAAGCTTGAAATTAATTTATTTTTGCTCGCTAAATTGCTAATTACTTATTGAAAAATATTTCTATGAACGATTTAACGTGGAATAATTCAACTTGGTACAAGCCGACATTCTCGCCAGAACAAGGTGTATTGTTAGTTTTATTTGGGGCTTTTTTAACCGGATCGGCTTTATCCGTATCTTGGACGTACACTACAACGATCGCTTTAATTTGTACCTTTTTTGCCCTACAAGCAGAGTATCCGATCGTCGTTCAAATTAAACAAAGAAAAACTTTAAAGCCTCGTTTTCTAATTTGGGGCTTTATTTACGGTTCGATCGCCCTATTTCTGGGTATTTGGTTGTGTGTTTCTCTCAACAGTCCCGTATTATTATGGATTTATGGTGGGGTAATAATTGCTTTAATCATAGATGCGATCGCAGTTTGGCATCGCCAGCAAAAAGGTATTGCCAATGAGTTGGTTAGTTTTGCTGCGGTTTGTTTGGCTTCTCCTTTTGCTTATGCAGTAAATACTGGAGAGATTTCTTTAGCCGCTATTAGTATGTGGTTATTAAATACTTTATTTTACGCTAGTGCTATTTTTACAATTAAATTACGTAAGAAAAAAACTAGCTCTTTAATGCCGGGACTGATTTATCATTGTCTTGCTAGTTTAATTATTATTGGTCTTTATTGGCTTAATTTATTATCTTTTTTTACTGCTTTAGCCTTTTTTATTGCAATTTTAAAGTTATTTGTAATCACTTGGCAATTAAAATGGTATCAAACTGCTAGATTTTGGTTTATTGCTCGTTTCGAGACTTATTTTGCTTTGACTTTTATCGCGATCGCCTCTATCAGTGTCCTTCCTCCCCATCTAAATAATATCTAATTATTAGATATTCAGTTCTTGGTCAATACCTGAATCGAGCAGAATATAAGCTCGATCTTTTTTCTTATCATTAATCCCTAAAAAGATCGGCTTATGTTTAACAGAATTACTTCGAGCTAATTTTATTTTTTTTAAAATCTGGTTAGATGTTCGTTTTAAAAATAAACTCAACACTCAAACTAAGGAATCTAGTTGAGATCTTTAGTCGAGCATAATTAATACTCGTCAATTATAATTAGTGTCCTTTTTGATTGTGGTTTTGTTTCTCGTACTTAATAGATTGACCAGTACCTGTTAATGTTGCCACCATTGTTATGATAAAAGCAGTTACTATAATTACATTAATTATTGGTCTTGGTAAATCAGCTACTTCAAAAAGATCTTTTTGCTTTTTATTAGATTTTTGAGTCTCATCTTTTGATTTATCTTTAGCTTCGGTAGATTTAGTTTCTTTTAAATCCTGATTATATTCTTCTTTAGCCTCAGTAGATTTAGTTTCTTTTAACTCTTCTAATGAATTATTTGGGGCTTCTTTTGTTTGAGCATTTATTGCTGGAACGGCATTACTAGTAATTA
>JASJCW010000002.1 GCA_030065265.1 Prochloraceae cyanobacterium | reverse complement strand
TATGTTTATGCGATCGGACGTTTGTTTTCAGAACCAAAATTAAGAGAAAAAATTTCAGAAAACGGGCGAGAATTTGTCGCTAAAGAATACACTTGGGAGAAAATGGGTAAACGTTACGAACAACTTTTACTTGATGGAAAATAATGAATTCTCTTTGATTTATACCATTTCTGAAAAATGAGGCTACAGATACAATGAATTATTCTCAAGACTGGTTAATTGTTATCCTGACCTCCTACCTAGACCGACTAACCTCTGACCCCTGACCACCCAACTGTAACAATATTAAATAGAAATGGTATTAGAGCTTAAAGCGATCGCCACAACTAACTTAGGTTGTTATCTGGTAATGAAACTTAAATTTGAGTTTCGTTGGCAGGTTTTTTAGCTAGTTTCTTCAAGAAGATCTCAATTGCCATTAATATAATAATCTCGAGTGCCTTTAGCATCGAGAGCTTCTCCAAGACGGTTTAAAGCATGAATGTAAGCAGCAGTTCGCATCGAAACAGAAAACTCTTCGGCGATCGAGCAAGTTTTTTCCGTCTCAGCAACTATTTTTTCTTTAAGTCTTTGATTTACTTCTTGCAAAGTCCAATAAAGTCCGCTACGATTTTGCACCCATTCAAAATAACTAACCGTAACCCCGCCAGCATTAACTAAAATATCGGGAAATACCATAATCCCTTTTTGTTCTAAAATGCGATCGGCCTCCGATGTCGTCGGCCCGTTAGCTACTTCAAAAATAAATTTAGCTTTAACATCGCCAGCATTATCAACAGTAATTTGATTTTCTAGTGCCGCAGGAATGAGAACATCTACATCTAAAGCTAGTAATTCTTCGTTAGTGATTACTTTATGTTCGACAATATTGCAAACGCTATCTTGACAGTAAACCCCTTTAATTGCGCGATTTTTTTCTTTATACTGTCTGATACTGGGAATATCTAAACCCTGTTCTGCGTAAATTCCTCCTTTAGAATCGCTTACAGCGACAACTCTGTAGCCTCCTTTAGCTAAAAGTTCGGCTACAACCGCTCCCACTTTACCAAATCCTTGAACGGCGACGGTAGTTTTTGGGGGAGATTGCTGATATTTAGGTAGGATGGTGTTGATAACATAGAAAGCCCCCGTACCGGTAGCCGTATCCCTCCCCTGAGAGCCACCCATTGCGATCGGTTTTCCCGTAACTACTCCTGGAGTAATTCTGCGCTGAATAATACTGTAACGATCCATCATCCAGCCAATAATCGTGGAATTAGTATAAACATCAGGAGCGAGAATATCGGTATCGGGGCCGATAAAATCTGCGATCGCATCGATATAACCTCGAGTCAATCTTTCTAATTCTTGTTTGGATAGCTCTTTAGGATTGAGAGTAATTCCTCCTTTTGCACCGCCAAAAGGCAAATTTAATAAAGCTGATTTGAAGGTCATCCAAAATGCCAGCGATTGGACTTCATCTAGAGACACATTAGGGTGATAGCGAACGCCCCCTTTACCAGGGCCTCTTGTATCGTCGTAGCGGACTCGATATCCCGTAAAAATTTGCAAAGATCCATCGTCCATCCGCACTGGAATCGAGACAATTAAGCTCGCTTTGGGGTATTTTAACCGTCGCAATCCATCTTCGGAAATTGAAACGTATTTAAGGGCGGTTTCTAGTCTTTTACTAGCATCGGCAAAGAGGGATTCAGACATTTTCGATCTAATTAAATATAGTTTATGCGGCTCGATGTAGACGAAAAAATAGTTAATTGAGTTCCATTAATTCAGAAATAATTTTTGTCTTGAAACAATTAATGGTGCTTGCTACTACATTATTTCCGATAAAGGTCAAAATATTTTTGCAAAAAACTAAAAACAAAATTAAACTGCTAAAAAATTAATTTATACTAATGATATGTATTAAAAAAATAAACATCAAAATAAATAAAGTTATTAAGGCGATCGCTTTTTGCGATCTCAACAATACAATTTTACATTCATGATTTTAGGCCTTTTAGCGGTACTATCAGCATCAGCGGCTGCAGGGATGAGAGTTGCACTACCTTTATTGGCAATTGGCTTGTTGCAACAAGAGCAATTATGGTCTAATGTACCTATCCTATCCCGAATCAATCCGCGAGTTTTAATTGTTATTCTCATTGTCTGGTCTTTATTTGAGTTGCTAGGCTCAAAAAAAATGTTAGGCCAGAGAATATTACAAATAGTTCAACTAATTTTTAGTCCCATAGTTGGGGCTTTAATGGGAATTACCGTTGCTAAGACAATACAATTAGAATTCGAGCCTCTTTGGTTAATTGGCATTTTAAGTGCAATTTTAGCTTTGATTTTAAAATTGGTTGAAATAGGTTGGTTTTTCAAGTTGAGAGGAATTCCTCTTTGGTTGGCTTTGAGTGAAGACGTTTTGTGCGTTTTTTTAGTCATGTTTGCTCTGAAAGCACCAGGAGAAGGAGGATTGATTGCTCTGATGCTTCTCTGGCTAGCAATTCGCAGTGCGGCAGAATGGCGGAATTGGCATCATTCTGCACCAAAGGTTCGCGAAAAAAATAAATATATTTAACAAAGTTTTTCAAGTTATAATATTTCGGTAATATTACTAAGTAAAAATTAAAATAGTATGTTGGCACACAAAAATTGTATTTAAGTAAAATCTCTAATAAAAGCGAACCAAACAGTGACAGAGATCGTGGATATACTGAATAGATTTAGTTTTCATAGAAGAATAAGAGAGTAAATAAAATAATCATATGAATAGTTCTGAGCTAGACATTAAAAACTTAAAAGCACAGGTATCTAAACTCCATCAATACGAAACTGAGACAGGAGGGAAAATATCCTATTTGCGTCGCACTCAGAACGAGGATAAAGATATAGAAAGAAAAACTATTTTAATTGTTGACGATACATTAGATAATTTAAGACTCTTATCAACAATGCTAACAGAGCAAGGATATAGAGTTCGTAAAGCTCTCAACGGCGAAATAGCCCTGAAAACAATTCAAGCCGCACCACCAGATTTAATTTTATTAGATATAAATATGCCGGGAATGGACGGCTATGAAGTGTGTCAAAGATTAAAAATTGATAAAAACACTCATGAAATACCAGTTATATTTCTAAGTGCGTTTAATGAAGTATTTGATAAAGTAAAAGCCTTTGAAGTCGGTGGGATAGATTACATTAGCAAACCTTATAAAATTGAAGAAGTTTTAATTAGGATACAAAACCAATTAAACATCCAATTAGCCAAAGATCAAGTGCGCAAGCTGAATGAAGAATTAGAGCAGCGAGTGATGGAGCGCACGGCACAACTTAAAAACGCCAATCAAGAATTAGAAAAAGAAATAGTCAAAAGGCAGAAAATTCAACAAGAATTAGAAGAGACAAACGAAGAACTAAAAAAAGAAATCATCGAGCGAGAGAAAGTACAAGAAAAACTGTTGCACATGGCTTTGAGGGATAGTTTGACCTCGCTGCCAAATCGAGCATTTTTAATGAAGCAACTCGATCGCGCAACTTTACGAAGTCGCAAAAACGCTGAATACAGTTATGCAGTGATGTTCTTAGACTGCGATCGCTTCAAAGTGATCAACGATTCTTTAGGGCACACTATCGGAGATAAGCTACTCATAGCAATAGCAGATCGTTTAAAATGCTGTTTGCCAGAAGTGACTACAATCGCTCGTTTGGGCGGAGACGAATTCATAGTTTTCTTAGACAATATTAGTAACGTTGAATTCGCGACCAGTACGGCTGAAAAAATTAATCAAGTAATGAAATTACCTTTTCGGATTAGGGAAAGAGAAATATTCATTAATGTAAGTATAGGGATTGTTTTCGGCGATCGCACTTATCGCAAGCCAGAGAACTTATTGCGAGATGCAGACACCGCAATGTATCGAGCCAAGGAAAAAGGAAAAGGTTGTTACATGGTGTTTGAAAAAACTATGCACGCTCGCGCCGAGAAGATGATGGAATTAGAAACGGACTTGCGTCGCTCTTGTGCCATGAGTTTAGCAGACATTCGCAAAGCAGAACGTCAAGAATTTGAATTGCACTATCAACCGATCGTCTGCTTGAAAGGTAATAAGTTAAGCGGATTTGAGGCTTTAATACGCTGGAATCATCCTGAAAAAGGAAGAATTTCCCCAGCAGAATTCATTCCAGTTGCTGAAGAAACAGGATCGATCGTCGAAATTGGCATGTGGACATTGCGTCAGGCCTGTACTCAACTCAAAGAATGGCAAGAGAAAAATAATTCCGATCTATCTTTGACTGTTAGCGTCAATCTTTCCGTCAAACAGTTTGCTCAAGCAGATTTGATCGAGCAAATTGATTTAATTCTTCAAGAAACTGGGCTTGAGGGTCAAAATTTAAAACTAGAAATTACCGAAAGCGCGATCGTCGATAATAACGAATTGGCGATCGGCATTCTCGAACAGTTGAAAGCTCGCGGAATTCAATTGTTAATTGACGACTTCGGCACGGGCTATTCTTGTTTGAGTTACTTACATCGTTTTCCGATCGATACCCTGAAAATAGATCGCTCTTTTATTAGTAGGATTACCGATGCTGGCGAAAATATTGAAATCGTCGAAGCCATAATTAAATTGGCTCATAATTTAGATATTAATGTGGTTGCTGAAGGTATCGAAACAGAAAATCAATTACAGAGGATTAAAGCATTGGGTTGCGAGTTCGGACAGGGATATTTATTCTCTAAACCACTCGAAAAAAATGCAGCAGAAGAAATGCTATCGAAATTTAACTGGCTTTAGGGATATGATTGACCCGCAAACGTCCGTCTTCCATTTCCAGAATGCGATCGGCTATATCTAAAATTCGATTATCGTGAGTGACGATTAAAATTGTCGAGCCTAATTCTTTAGCCAATCTTTGCATTATTTCTACCACATCCCGACCCGATTTACTATCTAAGGCTGCTGTCGGCTCGTCTGCTAATACTAATTGAGGATGGCTGACCAAAGCTCTGGCAATCGCTACGCGCTGTTTTTCTCCTCCAGACAAGTTATGAGGATAATATTCTACTCTATCTCCTAATCCGACTGCTTCGAGCATTGCGATCGATTTCTGCTTTGCTTCTTCGGAAGATAAATTATTGTGAAGTTCAATTGACATTTGCACGTTTTGTCTGGCTGTCAAACATTCTAAGAGATTGTGCCCTTGAAAAATGTAGCCAATTTGACGGCGAATTTTGACCATTTTTCTCCTATTCGTGCCGACCAATTCTTGACCTAATACTTGCAAACTACCAGACTGAGGCGATCGCAGCGCACCGATTAAAGTCAATAAAGTAGTTTTTCCGCTACCGGAAGGGCCTTTCATAATTACTATTTCACCCGATTTGAGAGTCAAATTAATATTAAATAATATCTGTTTTCTCAATATTCCTTCGCCAAAAAAGTGACTGAGATTTCTAATAACAATCACTTCATTTTTTTGATGTTTCATTGATTATTCTCGATCTCTTACTTAAAAAATATCTGCCGGATCTGCGGTTCTAAGTTTGCCAACTGAAATAGCTCCAGAAGCGGCACACATTACCCCTGTTAAAACAAACACAGTAATCGCTTTAGTCGCACTCATAGCAATAGGTAAACCCGTAGCGTTAGCCGCGCCAAAATAAAGTAACATTGTCAGGGAAACACTAGGAAGATAGCCAATAATTGCCAGAATTATTGCTTCTTGAAAAACTACACCCAATAAATATAAATCCGTATATCCCATTGCTTTAAGGGTCGCATATTCAGGTAAATGGTCGGCAACATCTGTATAAAGAATTTGATAGACAATCACAATACCGACGATAAAACCCATAATCGTACCGAGGGTAAAAACAAAACCAACTGCGGTTCTAGTTTGCCAGTATTTTTTTTCGTGAACGATTAAACCATCGAAATCGAAAACCTGTACGTCTCCATCGACTAATTTAGTCTGCAATGTTTTTAATATTAAATCTCGATCTACACCTGGTTCTAATTTAATAATACCCATGTCAATTAAACCAGGATCTCGATTGGGAAATAAACGCAAAAAATTAATATCGCTAGTAATAATATTGCCATCAGCACCGAAAGAAGTCCCCAGGCTAAATAAACCTCCTACCCTAATTTTTCTTCCCGATACTTCAGTTACTACGGTTTTTCCTTGCTGGTAATTTTGCGCGATCGGGCCGAAATCCAATCTCGATAATCGATCGAATAAAACGACATCTGGAAATTTTATTTTTTCAATATTTTGCTCGACTCCAGGCAATTTTAAAGTAGAATATAGCGGATTAATCCCATAAACAAAAATTCTGCGAGTATTACCTAATTCGGGATTTTTCCAATCAGCAGAACCAATATAAATTGGAGTTACATATTCTATTCCTTTTATACCTGCTATTCCATACAAACGACGGCGAGAAAATCTACTAGAAAAAGCTGTTGAATCAGATTGAGAACTCAACATAAAGAGATCGCCTTCTAAAGTTTTATGCATTTTTGTCGAGCTATCAAATAAAGCATCGCGAAAACCTAATTGCATGAACATGAGAACGTCAGCAAAAGTTATACCAGCAATTGCTACGAACAAACGAACTTTTTCGTGGCTCAATTGCAACCAAGATAAAGGGATTTTCATTTTATTTATTAGTTATTAATTGTTATTGTTATTTATGTCGATATTAGCTATCACTTTGGCATAAGTTAAACCAGAAACTTGACGACTAGATCGCTCGTCTAAAAGGATTTGCACTTCGACAACTCTGACATCAACATCAGCCGCAGGATCTGTACTGAGAACGTCCTGTTTGCCTATTTTTAAACCTATTTGGCTGACAGTACCTTGTAAGGTTTCTGCAAAAGAACCACCTTGACTTTTAATAGTAGCTTGTTGTCCGATTTTTACTCTGCTAATATCAGTTTCGTAAACTTCAGCAATGACGATCATTTGTTGAGTTTGACCGATTTCCACTAATCCACGATCGTCGCTGATTTTTTCTCCAGGATAGGCATGAATTTTGAGAATTTGACCGTCAATTGGAGATTTGACATAAGCTTGTTGTAAGTCAGCTTTAGCTTTAGCAAGAGAGGCGATCGCCCGGTTCAATTCTGCTGTTGCTTTTTGCACGTCTACCGCTCTAACTTCGGAAATGCGATCGAGATCTGCTTTGGCTTGCAATATTTCTTGGTTGAGGGTATTGTTTATCCTGTTTAGATTCGCTTCTGCTTCTGTAACTCTTTCCTTAGCTGTTGCTAAATTTAAACGAAATCGATCTAAATTAGAGGCTGAAATTGCGCCTTCTCGTGCTAATCTTTGATTGCGTTGAAACTCTATCTCTGCATTAGCTAATTCTGCTTTTAAGCGGTCGATAGTTGCTCTTTGAACTCGGGTTTCTGTGACTAGTTGAGCTTCGAGTCTTTTAACACTGGCAATTTGAGCGTTAATTTCTCCTTGTTTTGCTCCTGCTTTGACGATCGCTAGATCTGCTGCTGCAACTTGGACTTCCTGTTCTGCTAATTCTACTGCTGCAAATAAGCGATCGTAATTATCTAAAATTGCAATTGGGCGATCTGCTTCGACTCGATCGCCTTCTTTAACTAGCAAGCTCGCTACTTTTGCTCCTCCTTGAGTTGGTGGGGGGGATAGTTTAATGACTTCTCCTAATGGTTCGATCCTGCCTAATGCTGTTACGTCAATGTTTGAGGGTTTGATTGCAACTGGTGCAATTGTCTCTTGTTTGGTATTGATGTTTTTAGTAGTGTAAACAGCTATTCCGCTCAGAATAATTAAACCAGCTATCGACAGTTTAATCAGCGATTTTTTTTTAGGTTGCGATAATCCGCTAGTTTTTAAGTCGATTTCTTCTCCCACCATCTTAACCCCCTCAACTCTCTTTAAATATGTTAATCTTCTCTTTTATTTCCTACTTCAACACTTTTTTTTCTAACCAATCTAGTAGTTTCGCTGAAAGTTTATATTTTCCATTCAGTAATTCTTCATATACTGCGATCGCAGCCAATAATATAGATATTGTCAATATATCCATCTATTCAACCTCTGTTCGACTAGACCGTTTCGTCTAGCATTACAATTAGAATAGACTGAACAGTATGATTTTGTCAACCGATAGATTTCCTAAAGGAAGATTACCAGTTAATATTTTCAATTAATACCACTATGCCAAGAACTTACAAATCAGTAGATAAAGCAGAACAAATCTTAAAAGGAGCGTTACCACAGTTTTTACAAAACGGTTATGCAAGGACGAGCATGGACAGAATAGCCAGCTCTGCGGGAGTATCCAAGCAAACCTTATACAGTCATTTTTCCGATAAAGACGGACTATTTCAGGCTTTAATCGAGCATATGGCAACTAGAAAATTTCAGCTCGTATGGTCGAAACCCCTTGAAGGAGAGCCAGAGGAGGTATTGCGGGGTTTAGCAGAACGAATTTTATCGGAAGTTAATGAAACCGATCATGTAGCTTTTTTTAGATTGATCGTAGCAGAGTCAAGAGAAAGACCAGATCTGGGGGAACTATTGTTAAAAAATATTGCTAAACCAGCAATGAAGATACTAACTGAATATTTTCAAGCCCATCCAGAATTAAATTTTAAAGATCCTGAAGCGATCGCGCGGATTTTTGTCGGCTCTTTAATTCATTTTATTTTGACTCAAGAAATATTTGGCGGTAAAAAATTTATGCCCATAGAAAGCGATCGCATAGTTGATAGTTTAATCGATTTAGTGCTGATTCGGAAATAATCATCCAGGGGGAAAAATTTTTGCCAAACTGCAATCTCAGATAGAACTTTGATTTAGACTTGTCGATAAATCTTTTTTCTCTACAATCAAACTATACCGTTTAGTATGAAAAAGAAAATTATCTAGCTGGGAGGTCGTCACTAAGCTCGGTATTATGCAAGCGGGGCGAAGTCAAAATAGTGCTACTATCTGGATTAAAAACGGCGAATTATTACAAGCACTAGTTGGCAAGTAAATTACCCGTTACTCAATCGAAGGCTAATTACTTTCCGAACCATTTGCGATAAATTTTATCGTAGCTGCCATCTTCTTGAAGTTTCAAGAGGGCGACATTAAGCTTGTTACGATAGGGACTGTTGGATGGTAAAGCAATACCGTAATATTGTTTTTTAAAAATCGAATCCACGAGTTGAACCGAGCCGCGACCTTCATTGAGAGCATAATATTGAAGCGCGCCAGCATCATAAACGATCGCATCAATTTTTCGATCTTGTAAAGCTAAATAAGTTTCTTCGAGAGAATCGTACTGAATGGGGTAAATATTTTCTTGCTCTAAAAACTCCTGTGCGGCACTGGCAGTGACCGTACCGACTTTTACCCGATCGAGGTCTTGCAACCCGTTAATTCTGCCTTCTAACTGGTCGATAGCAAAGGTTGTGGTTATGGTTGCGGTGAAATATGCAAAGACAAAATACCCTGCAAACATCCAAAATAAGCCGACTAAACGTCCTTTGTGAGATTTAGGGGTTTTATCGCCATAACCGACGGTTGTGAGGGTAACAGCCACCCACCAAAGAGAGTCCCAAATGCCTTCGAGATAATTTGGCGGAAATTCGGGGTTGCGATCGCGCTCGAACAGCCATACAGCATGGGCAACTGCAGCTAAAATCAGAATGAATATTCCCAAACCATAATAAAGTTCTTTTGAAGTTAAAATCGATTTAATACTAGAAGCGATCGTTTCTAACATCGAGCGGTTATTATTTGCAACCATAATTTGCAAACCAGTTTCGTAGAAAGGATGAGAAAAGTCGAGGCTTTTTTCTCTTTCTGCTGTGATGGTAATCCCTGCTATTCCCACATCGGTTGCATTGCGACTTACTTCATCGAGGAGTTTAGCAATTGAATTTACGCCATAAATTTCGTAGTTTACATTTATTTCTTCAGCTAATTCTTTCCAAAGATCGATGCTAAAACCGACATATCGATCGTCTTGATACATTACGAAGGGTTCAAAACGCTTGGTAACTACTTTTAAGGTTGGAGCGGTTTGACTGTTAGTAATAATTTGAGATGGGGGATTTTTTTGCTGGTTAGTTTGAGTTATTTGTTGGTCTCGAGCTAGTTTTAACCAAAGATTGACTCGCTCGCGATTATTTTCAATCCATTCTTTGGCGTGAATTTGAATGTCTTGTTCGCTATCTTCTCCTGCATACATTCGAGCGTTATATTTGTTAATATCTTCTAAGGGAATTTTAGTTAACTCCAACAATTTTTTAACGTCGGGGCGATCGTCGAGAAATTTCCCATTTGCGACTGCTTTAATATCGTTGACAGGAAATCCTAATTGACAAGGATCGCCTTGACAGCCTTCAATTTTAGTCGTGACTGTTGCTTTTTCGGAAATATTTTCTTGTTTTGGTAAAGCAGCAAAAGGTACTTCGAGCCAAACTAAATCTTGTCCTGGTTTTAGAGTATAGATCGTCCAGTTCGGTGTCCAAGTATAAAATAAAATTGACTTGCCGCGATTGTAATCTGAGATTGTTTCTTTGATGTTTTCGTTATAATTGCCTTGGATTTGTTCTACAGTATCTTTTAATCCGTATTTTTCAATTTGATAGTCAATTAGATCGGCGCAGAGCCAATCTTTATTGCAACCGATTAAGTCTGCTTTGCCATTATTGTTGCGATCGAATTCTTTGGCTATTGTCGGATCTTTGAGGTCTTCTATATTTTTAATATTTAATCTTTCTGCACTTTTGCGATCGATTAAATAGCCTTGTTTTGCTCCACCTTGAACTAGATTTCCGACTGTGGCTACTTTTTTGCTTATTCCTTCTAATTCTAAAAATCGATTGTGATTGGGAAACCACCCATTAACCCATAAATCGGTTTTTCCTTTGGCAACTTGATTGTAAAAGTCTAAATTATCTTTTGTTTGCGGTGCGGATACTTGATATCCTAATTCTTCTAATAGTTGTTTGACGATTTCTGTTTGAAACCATCCCGTATCTCGAGTAGATCGAGATAAATCGATCGCATCTTTTTGTCCGGTCGCTGGCGATGGATTAAATATTAGTAATATCGATAGGGTGACTAAGCTAATTAAAGCAAGTTTCAGTATTTTAATTATTTTCATTGTATTTTTACAAGCCAACTTTAATATGTATAGCAATCTAACTAAAATTTAGGAAATTACATACAGATAAAAAGCTTGAAATAACCGACATCTTAATTCTTTTTACTATTTTCTGCCATACTTGGAAAAATTTTAATACAAATTAGACGCGATCGATCCCAATTCAAGCCAAATATATTATTTTTTTAAGGCTAAATTTTCTAAGATTACAATTGTTGCAAAAAAAGATATCTAACTAGCTCGATTTTAAGAGAGAAAATTTAATTTTACAGTCACCGATCGACCGATTGTCTGATTTTTTCTGGTCATCTCTTGCCTTCGATTGAACCGTTCTGATTTTTTAACAAAAAGACAATAAGGTTGTTTCCCAGGCTAAACGAGGTTGAACGTAAGCTAATAAATACTGGCGAGTTTTTTCTAATTGCTCGATGAGATTTTTTTCTAAATAAGAATTCCAGTAATAATATTGCAGATAGTCGACTAACCACAGTTGAGCTTGAAAGTCTAATTGTTCTTTTATTTCTTTGGCTAATTGTAGTGCTTCTAAAGAATTTTGCGGACGCTTTTTAAGTTTATTAAGTAATTGCTTAGAAATCGTTTCTAATCTAGCAAAGGATGCGATCGCTACTCCCGGACTCCCATTAGCCATTGCCAATATTTCAGGGTCATTTAAGATTTCTGCTCGATTTTGGGCTTTGAGAACTCGGGACAGATCGGAATGAGAAAGAGGATAAAAAGGGATTTGTTGAGTGCGCGAAATAATCGTAGGTAATAAAGAGCGCGCAGAAGCAATTAAAACGATTGTAGCTTTACCCGGTTCTTCGAGGGTTTTAAGTAAAGCATTAGCAGCGGCCTCAGTCATTAATTGTGCTTCTTCAATTACAACAACCGATCGCTTGGCTTCTAGAGGAGGTCGCGAGAGGAACTGAGTAATCGATCTGATTTGCTCGATTCTTACTTGAGGGGGTGCTTGACGCTTTAGTTTGTTGGCTTCGGCAATTGATGCGGGAATAACTTGTCCGCGCTCTAAGTAACTCGGCTCTACCCATAATAAATCGGGATGGTTGCCCAGTCTAATTTTTTTTTTAATTAAGGGAATTTTATGGTCTGGTACATTTGCAGACAATAACATTGCGCTAAAACATTTAGCTGTTAAAGATCGGCCAATTCCTGGAGATCCTGCAAACAAATAGGCCGGTGCGATCCGCCCTTTTTTGACAGCAGAAGAGAGTAATTCGATCGCTCGAGTTTGTCCAACAATTTCAGCGAAAAAATTCATCCTTTGGATTCTTCTATTTCATTAACTATCATCGAAGGATCGATTAAAGTAATATCAAAAGGATCGTCGGGAATAACGGTTGGAAAGCGATCGTAAGTGCGATGATAGTAAAGAGCGTAAACTTGAGAACCAAAAAATATCTTATCTCCATCTTCTAAATCCCAAATAGATACTTTTTGACCGTTAATTATTAAACCGTTGGCACTAGCTTTACCATCAGTTCCTCCATCAAGAATGCGATAGCGATCGCCCCCATCAGAGTCAGCTATTTTAATTAAGGTAGCGTGACGGCGAGAAACAAATTGAGAATGTAAAACGATATCGCATCTCATATCTCTACCGAGGGAATAGGTAGAGTTTTCGAGGATTATTTCTTGTCTTCCTTTATCGTCATTAATAATTAAATAACGATCGGTCAGTGATTTTGCGGATTTTGCTGTCATTAGCATTATTTTTCTCGCTCGGTTAATTTTTTTGATTTTTTGTTGCGATCGCAATTAGATATTTACTTCTAAAGCAGATCTTAACTAATTACTTTCGGCTAATTCTCCTCGATTTTCTAATATCAAAACTGAGGCTTTTTGAGACTTATTTTGATTTATTTTGCTGATTGCCCTAGTTTTTTTTTTTTATTTAGCTTTATCTAGTCTTAATATAGCTAATTAATTTTAGTTATCTCAGTCAAATTGACGGCGCAGTAACAAAGAATTAGTGACAACAAATATCGAACTTGATGCCATCAAAGCGGCGGCAACAACTGGAGAAAGTAAGATACCAAAACTAGGTAACAATACGCCAGCAGCAACGGGTATTGCAAATGTATTGTATCCTAAAGCCCAAATTAAGTTTTGACGGATTTTGTTAAACGTGGCTTGGCTTAATTGAATCGACTTGACTACATCTGTTAATTTTTCTCGCATCAAGACTATTCCTGCAGTGTCCCGGGCCACATCGGTGCTGTGATGTAGAGAGATCCCAATATCGGCTGTAGCTAATGCTGGTGCGTCGTTAATACCGTCTCCTACCATAGCAACAACCTGCTGGTTATTTTGTTGTAGGGATTGAATGATTGCTGCTTTACCTTCAGGTTTGACTGCAGCAAAGTATTTCTCGATACCCAATTTAGATGCGATCGCTTCAGTAACTATTTGACGATCGCCGCTCAGCAATACTACTTCTAAACCCATTTGTTGTAAAGTTTTCACTGTTTCGCTCGCATCGGGCCGTAAAATATCTTGGAGGGCGATTAAGCCGATTAATTCAATTTCCCTGGCTGCATAGACGATAGTTTTGCCTTCTCTAGCCAAAGCATCGGCCAGATCTTGAATTTTTGGGTCGATCGCAATGCCTTTTTTCCCGATCCACTCGGCATTTCCCAAAGAGATCTCTTTTCCTGCTACTATAGCCGATGCGCCCAATCCCGGGGTCGTATGAAATCCGCTAGTTTCTGGTAAAACGAGATTTTTTTGTTTTGCTGCAGTGACGATCGCTTTTGCTAAAGGATGGTTCGTACCGACTTCAACTGCTGCGGCTATTTGCAATAAACTATCGGCATCTAAGTCTTGAAAAGGAATGCAGTCGGTAATTTCAGGTTTGCCAACGGTCAAAGTACCTGTTTTGTCGAATACTATTGTATTTAATTTGTGAATAGTTTCTAAGATATCTCCACCGCGAATCGATAAGCCATGTTCGGCTCCGACACCAGTACCGACTAAAATCGCCGTAGGGGTTGCCAAACCTAAAGCGCAGGGACAAGCAACAACTAAAACCGCGATCGCGACTTTTAAGCTCAATAAGAGGGGCGATGTTGCCATTATCATAGTTCGATCGCCGCTATGGCTGCTTGCTGCGGTTAATACTTCGGGCCAGATCTGCGTTCCGGCAAAGTACCAAAATAGAAATGTAACTATAGCAATACCGATTACTCCGTAAGCAAAATAGCCAGCTACCGTATCTGCTAGTTGCTGTACTGGTGCTTTGTGGGTTTGCGCGTCTTCTACTGAGGCGACGATCCTGGCTAGAGTGGTGTCTTTTCCGGTGCGAGTGACTAAAACTGCGATCGGCCCGGATTGGTCGATCGTCCCGGCCGTTACCGGATCGCCAATCTTTTTAGCAACGGGTATTGATTCTCCAGTGATGCTCGATTCGTCGATCGCAGTAATTCCGTCTACTATAATACCGTCAACGGGAATTTTCTCTCCTGGCAATACTTTGACCCATTCTCCTACTCTAATTTGTTTGACGGGTATTTCGATGCCGCTTTCTTGGTCGATGCTGGGTTTGCCGATCAATCTAGCTGTAACTGGCTTTAAGGCAATTAATGATTCTAATGCATTTGTGGCTTTACTTCTTGCCCTTCCTTCTAAGGTACGTCCTAAAATGACGAATCCCAATAACATTACTGGCTCGTCAAAAAAGCATTCCCATCCTAGTTGGGGGAAAAATAGGGCAATGCAACTGGCCAAATAGGCACTTAAAGTTCCCAGACTGACTAATGTATTCATATTGGGCATTTTGTGCCAAAGCGATCGCGCCCCATCTATAATTATCGATCGCGCTGGAAATATTAAGGCTACAGTTGCTAAATTGGCATGAAACCAAATATTATTCAAAATCGGTATCGACGGGCCGCCAATATGTTCGATATGCCCGAGAGCAGAAAAGAATAACAATACTATTGCGACAATTAATTTTTTTAATTGTTCTTGATTTTCTTTTTGCCTGCGTTTGGCTGCTGGAAAATCTTCTTCGTCACTATCAGCAGTACGTATTTGACTCGGAAAACCTTTTGAACTCAGTTTTTGAGCAATATTTTCTGGTTCGATCGCCCCTTCTTGATATTCAATGACTGCTACTTCTGTAATTAAATTGACGCGAGCAGAAATAACACCATTATTTTGGATTAATTGCCTTTCAACTGCTTTAACGCATCCGGCACATTTCATGCCAGTCACGTCGAGAGTTGCTATTTGTGTCGCCGCTCGATTATTATTGTTATCATTTTTTTCTTCTCGAACTAGAGCAGTTTGCAACATATAAATTGTTTAGTATTTTTCTTAAATTGGATTAACTATTCTTTTTGATATTAATCTGTTTATTTTACAATTCCCAAATTACTTCAGGTAAATATAAGAATAAAAAAGACAGCTTGTCGAACTCACTAAAAAATACTTTAACAAAATCTTTAATTATTGCTTCTGGGATCTTTAAGAGATAAACTAAGAGCCGATCCCCATGTTATAAAACTAAATAAAGCAAAATTAATAACGAAAAAAATAATTAAATTAAATAGTTTGGTTATTTAAATCTATTTTTTGGGTAAGTTTAAAATTTAAGAAATCTTTTTAGCTAGATTTACCTTGCTCTTAATTTTTTCGCTCCGATCTTAAAAACTTGAAACTGGAATTAAAAAAAACTACTTCAACATAATTTAGCAAAATCGCAAGAATCGGGTGGACTAAACTCGAACGGTTTGGATAACATTCAAACTATGAAAAATTATCAAAGAATTGCTTTGGTCATAAAGTACATAGAAGAAAATGTTACTGCCCAACCTGACTTAGAAGAATTGGCTGAAAAGGTCGGACTTAGCCCCTATCATTTTCATCGGCTTTTTTTAGAGTGGGCTGGAATTACCCCAAAAGCCTTTCTTAAATCGCTAACGGTAGCACGTGCCAAACAAATGCTGTTACAAGGATCTTCGGTACTTGAAACCTCCTTAGAGATCGGTTTATCCAGTCCGAGTCGTTTGCACGATTTGTGTCTCACTTTAGAAGCAGCAACTCCTGGAGAAATTAAAAAGCAAGGGGCCGGTTGGACTGTTAAAGTAGGATTTATTGATTCCCCTTTTGGCAACTGTCTCATTGCAGCAAATCATCGAGGTATCTGTCATTTATCTTTCCAAGCTAGTCGCGATCCTAAAATAGCAGCATCTCTTTTGAGCGAGGATTGGCCTCATTCTAAATTAACCTGGGATCGCGATTTTGTAGAGAATTTGGGAAATAAGATTTTCAATCGTTCCAGTTCTTCAGTTAAAGGCTTGAAAGCATTTGTAGTTGGCACTCAATTTCAAGTGAAAGTTTGGCGTGCATTGTTAAAAATTCCCCAAGGTAACCTCGTAACTTACGAACGAATAGCTCGAGCGATCGACAACGATCGGGCCACAAGAGCAGTCGCTTCGGCGATCGCCAAAAATCCAATTGGCTATCTAATTCCTTGTCATCGGGTAATTAGAAAAACTGGAGTTTCGGGCCAATACCGTTGGGGTGCAGAACGAAAAAAAGCAATGATTGCTTGGGAAACAACAGAGCGTCAATCCGGCGAACTTTGAAAAACTTTTTATTGCAGGATGAAGTGAATTTAGTCCCGAAAATCCTTCTAGATAGATCGATATTACTATCTTATTTTTAAGATCGAGATGTTGGCAAAAATAAACGATCGCGAATTACAAACTACTTTAAATAGAATACCTTGAGATCGAAGCAGGATATTGAATAAAAAAAGAATTTATTTGCAAGCTTGATATTGTTTAATTTACGCGATCGCTACAACTATCTTAATATTTTTGGGTTAGCATCAAGACAAAAAATTTGTAAGATAAAAAGAAATAAATGAGGGTGTAAATATTATGAAGGATTTTGATTTTACCGATACCCTGCGCTGGACACCTCAAGCGAAAGCTAAACTGAAAAATATTCCTTTCTTTGCTCGTCCTCAAG
This sequence comes from Prochloraceae cyanobacterium, assembly GCA_030065265.1. Lineage (GTDB taxonomy): Bacteria > Cyanobacteriota > Cyanobacteriia > Cyanobacteriales > JASJDA01 > JASJDA01. The sequence continues at coordinate 32,828 of JASJCW010000002.1, read as the reverse complement.
CCAGACAAAGAATCGAACAACTAGCTCGTGCTGCTAATTTAAACGAAGTCACCATCGATATTGTCGAACAAGCTAGAGTTGAGTTCGGTCAGTAATTAATCTATATTTCCAAATACTTCCCTTGAATCTGCTCGTAATTTTGCGTAAGAATTAGGAATAATGAATTTTTGTTTCCTAATCTTAAGAAAAGCTAAAAAATGGCACTGGCACAGAAAAACAATACTAAACAAGATCGTAAAATAGATTGCGATTGCGATCTGGTTATTGTCGGCGGCGGTATAACTGGAGTAACCCTAGCTGCAGCCTTAAAAGATTCCGGGTTAAGAATCGCGATTGTCGAAGCTAACCCAAAAGAAGTAACAGCAGCAAGAAAAAGAGCTTATGCCCTTTCAATTCTTTCTAGTCGCATTTTAGACGGGGTTGGAGTCTGGGATAAAATATTACCTCAGATTGGCAAGTATCGCCGCGTGAGACTGTCAGATGCCGATTATTCTCAAGTAATCAAATTCCAAACTAAAGACTTACAAGAAGACTATCTCGGTTACGTCGCACAGCATCAAACAGTCTTAGAATCTTTGCACGAATTCGTCGATCGCTGCGAAAATGTCACTTGGTTGTGTCCGGCTAAGGCGATCGCGATCGACTATCAAAATTCTGGCGCAGAAGTAACAGTAGAAATAGGCCAAGAAATCCGTCAGATTAAAGCCAAATTGGTTGTCGGTGCAGACGGGCCGAAATCCCCGATCCGCGAAGCAGCAGGAATTACCACTCGAGGTTGGAAATATTGGCAGTCTTGCGTCACTTTCACGATTAAACACAATGCCGAAACTAACGATACTGCTTTCGAGCGATTTTGGCCGACCGGGCCGATGGGAATCTTGCCTTTACCAGGGAACAGATGTCAAATCGTTTGGACTGCACCCCACCAAAGAGCAAAAGAAATCCAAGAATTAGATGAGCAGGAGTTTATTGCCAAATTAGAGTATCACACTGGAGGATTGTTAGGCAAGATCGAATTAGACAGCGATCGCCTGGTGTTTCCGGTTAAATTAATGCAAAGCGATCGCTACACTAAATCTAGATTGGCTTTAGTCGGAGATGCTGCACATTGCTGTCATCCTTTGGGCGGACAAGGTTTAAACTTAGGAATAAGGGATGCTGCTGCTCTAGCTCAAGTATTGTCTCGAGCCAAAGAACGAGGCGAAGATATCGGCGATTTAAAAGTGCTAAAAAGATATGAAAATTGGCGCAAATTAGAAAATTTAGCAATTTTAGCCCTTACTGACTCCCTGAATCGAATGTTTTCTAACAATTTTTTACCTTTAGTATTGTTGAGACGTTTAGGTTTGTGGGTGGCTAATTATTTACCTCCGCTAAAAATTTTTGCATTAAAAGTAATGACTGGTTTGAAAGGTCGCAGGCCAGAACTATCAATTAAATCATAGATAGTCAAGTCGTTTTCTAAAAACATCTCGATCGTTTAATAAATCGAATTACCGTGTCTATCGACACGGTATATTTTAGTGCTTATAATATAGAACATGAGGAAAAAGGAGATAAAAGAGCCGGCTTATTTCCGTTAAAAATTGTGCTGCGTTACGTTAAAATTTTCTCCACAAAATTAATTAAATAAATAAAATCATGAAAACTAAAATTCACTTGGCAACTGTATTTCTTACAGGTTTGTGCCTTGGCAGTATTTCCTATACCTTAGTCAAAAATTCTTATCAAAGTAATAATAGCAAAGTTATCGCCGAACAAAACAGCCAGGCAAATTTAGAACGTTATCGTAAATTGATTGAAAAGAGGGAAAATCCCTACATTTATCCCGATCGAACAGAACAATATTCACCAGAATTACACGTTATTAGTATCGAGCGAGGCTTTAAAATAACTGGAGATAAATCTAATCGAGGTAGAGCATCTGTAACTGTCGATCGCCCTGGTAAAAAAGTAATCCTATTTCTAAGTGCATATTATCCCGTAAATTGGCAAATCAAAGTAACTGAAGGAACAGAAATTAGCGAAATAATTTTCGGTGGCAATCAAGAACAAAATGTTACTGGAGTTAGCAGCAATATTCCTCTAAAAAAAGCCGATTATGGTGCATATGGTAGTAGATATTTCAACGCACCGCGCTCTATCTACGCGAATAATTTTCCAAGTTTTGTTCGTCGATTATATCAAAATACTGGTTTAGAAATATCTAGTTTTCAAACTGCTCGACTTGCTAATTTCGATCGCCCTTTTGAGATCGACGATGTAGAAAAAGAGCGCGTTTTTTCGCTCGATTATCCACAAATTGCCCATCCTTGCAGTCTACCTAAAATGACTTTTCAAGGATTGTATCGCATAGATAGTTTAACTTCTTTTGGAAATTATTCCCTCAATCGAGGGCCGGATTTAAACAACCTCGTTCCCCTGAACAACATCTTTCAAATTACTTACAGCCCAACTAATAATAAATATTACGGGATTGAAAGCGGTCGCAATTTAGTTGAAATAGATTTAAATACTAAACAAACTAGACAAATTGCAATTCCAAATTACAATAATAAACGAAGTTATTTAAACGGAATTACCTTCGACACGAAAAGAAACCGTTTATTAATTTACGATCGCAGCAATAGAGGTTCTCTTTATGCTTATTCTTTAAATACTCGCCAGTGGAATAAAATTAATTTAAATGTTAATGGTTTTACTTCTATTGTTTATCACCCTGAAGACGATAGTATTTATGCTGTGCGAGCAAATAGCAATCAAAACCGAGATCGCAATTATTTAACACTATACAAATTTAATAGTAACGGCGCAGTAATAGATATTCTTAACTTTTCAGATCCAGCTTTAATTGGAGTGCCAAATTCTTACAATAGCTACGGATTACAGTTAATTTCTTCAGGAAAAGATTTAGTTATGGTTTGGGGAAATAAAAGATCTAATTCCCACAGTTACAATGTTAGCGCGATCGAACCGAGAATTTATTTAATCGATCTCGAAACCAGAAAAGTTAAATTAACTTGGAAAGAAGCTATCAAAGTTCAAAAGCTCGATCGCTAATTTAAAGAATTCTCAAGTTAATCTAGTCCACCTTAGTGGACTTTTTTTATTAGTTTCATTTTTGGCGCGATCGCGCTTCTTAAAATCTCCCTAATTAGTTGAGTCGATAACCCTCTTTGACATCAAACCAGTGCATTTTTTCTGGGGGAATAATAAATTTTACCGCATCTCCTTCTTGCAGACTTTTATTATCATCAGATATTAAAACCCGTACTACAATCTTGGTATTTTCTAAAGCAAAGATCTCGAACTTTTCTCTCTTTTTATCTTGCTTGCGCTGTAAAAGTTGCGATCCCTCGACTTGAATGCTAACCAAATTTTCTTTTCCTAATTCTTCGATTAAATATATTTGTCCCGAAATAGCGTCAGAATTGTCTAACTCAACCAAACGAATATCTTCGGGGCGAATACCCAATACAATATGAGGTGGTACGGTCGGTAACTTCGGTAAAGAAATTTTAAAATCGCCCAATATTGCTTGCTTTTCCTCACATTTTAAGACTAGTAAATTCATTTGCGGACTGCCAACAAAACCCGCAACAAATTCGTTCGCTGGATGGGTATAAATGCGACTGGGAGGATCTAACTGTTGCACCAAACCATCGTATAAAACAGCCACTTTACTCGATAAAGTCATTGCTTCAGTTTGATCGTGAGTTACGTAAACTACTGGTTTATTTTGCTGTTTGAATAATTGTTTTAATTCTGCCCTAACTTGTTCGCGCAATAAAGCATCTAAATTACTTAAAGGTTCGTCTAATAAGAATACTTCAGGATTGCGAACTAAAGCACGAGCTAATGCTACCCTTTGTCTTTGTCCTCCAGATAATTTGGAAGGTTTGCGATCGAGCAGCGATCCTAACCCTAATTTATCAGCTACTTGACCTACTCTAGCTTCAATTTCAGATTTAGATATCTTACGTAATTTTAAAGCCGTGCCGATATTTTCTGCTACGCTCATGTGTGGGTAAAGGGCATAACTTTGAAATACCATCGCAATATTGCGATCGCCTGGTGCAACTCCATTAACGTTTTTTCCTCCGATAGATATTTGTCCTTTGGTAGGAGGCTCTAAACCCGCTATCAAGCGCAATAAAGTTGATTTACCGCATCCAGAAGGGCCGAGTAAAGTTAAAAATTCTCCATCTTCTACTTCAATGGTAATATCCTTAACAGGAATTGCTTTGGGGGTGTATTTTTTTTGTAAACTGTTTAATTGTAGTTTAGCCACGATCTTCGTTTTTGCTTCTAATCTTAAATCTAGATTTTAGATAACTGGCAAATAGAATACTCGATTGTCAAATAAGTTAAACATCTACTTGTCAAGATTGGAAGAAAAACTTAAAAATAGTTAAACTAATGAAAAATATAAAGCGAGCAATTAAATTGTAATTTTTTGGATTTTTTATATGGTTACACCACTTTCAGCAACAGCGATCGCGGCAAGTAATTCACCCACAATAACTCCCGATCGCGTTAAAGAAATCGTTCGTAAACCTTACCCTACTTATAAAGTAATCGTTCTCAACGATGATTTTAATACATTCGAGCATGTCGCGGATTGTTTGAAAAAATACATTCCGGGGATGAGCGACGATCGCGCTTGGAGTTTCACTCATCAAATTCATAATGAGGGACAAGCAATTGTTTGGATCGGGCCTCAAGAACAGGCAGAACTTTATCACCAACAGCTAAGTCGCGCTGGTTTGACGATGGCTCCTTTGGAGGCCGGATAAATCTATGGGCGACGATTCGAGTGGTGGGAGGTTAGTCTGGAATCATTCTACACATATTTCTGGTTTGATTCCAGTGCTCGAGAGACTAATTACTCGCGGTGGAATTCAAACTGTTACCCCGGGAGTAATTAGCCGTGCTAGGGGTCATTCTCCCAAGTTAAAATTAAGGGTATCCGTACCGATTAGAGGCGGTTATAAAGCAATTGCCAGACAAGGAAAAAGCGTTCAAGAAGTATTCATTCTCACTAATTTGAGCCAACAGGATTTAGAAAATGCGATCGCCGAATCTTTAAACTAAAATTGAGAGCGAAACTGTTCGACGACTTGGTTCAACCCGACAGAATTAGAGGCTTTAAAGAGAATGCGATCGCCAGATTTGACTATTTGTTTGAGTCTTTTCAATATTTCTTGACGATCTTCAAACAATTCCGTTGCGATCGCTCCTTGAACACCTACGGCGATTTCTTGAGTAGCTGCTTCGTCAACTAAAACAAGTAAAAGATCTATTTCTAGTTTTTTAACCGTTTCTCCTACTTGGCGGTGTAAAAGAGCAGATTCTGAACCTAGCTCTTTCATCGTACCTAAGACAGCAATACGGCGCAATCCAGGAGTTTCTTCGAGTAATTTTAGCGAAGCAATGGTAGATTCTAAGCCGGCGTTATAAGTTTCGTCAAGAATAATTATATCTTCTGGCAAATGGTAGCGTTGCGATCGCCCTTCAGGTAAAGCGATCGAGATTCCTGTTTCTAACTTTTTAAGATCTATGCCGACAGCTTTAGCAACAGCTATTGCAGCCAGATAATTGTAAGCATTGTGTCGGCCTTTGAGAGGTAAAGGTAAATCCAATCCTTCTACCCTTAAAGTATCTCGATCGATTAATTGGCCCGTTAGATCCCCTCCTTCTAAACCGTAAGTTATAGTTTTTCCCTGCCAAACTTCAGCCGCAACAGTCATTAAAAGTCGATCGTCGTGATTTAATATTGCTAGGCTAGATCGATCCATTTCTGCTAGTAATTCGCATTTAGCCCTGGCGATCGCCTCGCGAGATCCCAACCTACCGATATGTGCAGTACCCACATTAGTTATTACTCCAATTGTCGGACGAGCGATCCTAGTTAATAAAGCAATTTCTCCTGACGCGCGCATTGCCATTTCGATCGCTCCATAATTGTGTCCGAGATCTAAGTTTAATAGTGTTTTCGGTACGCCAATTTCATTATTATAATTTGCCTCTGTTTTAAGTACCTTTCCGGTAGTTTCTAACACCCCAGCAATCAATTCTTTAGTAGTTGTTTTGCCAACCGAACCGGTAATAGCAATAATCGGAAAATCAAAGCGATCGCGCCACCATCTAGCAATTTTTTGATAAGCTTTTAAAGTATCCTTAACCACAAATTGTGGAATATGCTCTGGTATTTTAACGGATGGTTTTTCCGAAATAACGATAGCGATTGCCTCCTTTTCTATTGCTTGTTTGACAAAATCGTGTCCGTCGAAATTTTTCCCGACTAAAGCAATAAATATTTCTCCTTTTTTTAGCTTGCGGCTATCAGTTCCTATTCCTAAAGCTTCTCTGTGAGCGATGTCATTCTCTAAATAAAAATCCTTGGGAGTGATAATTTGCTGAAGCTCGCCTAAAGCTATTTTAAAAGACATATTCTGAGGAAGTATAACAATGAATTTGGATTGATTTTATTATGTTGCGATCGCTGTTGATTTTACCTATTTGAATTCAGCTTGTAATAAAAATAAATAAAGTTATTAAAAGCCGACAAGAATCATCTTTACATAATTATCAAAAATTTACATTTTAATTTGCTTATACTATATTTAGTAATAAATAAATAAAAACATAAATCTTGCTCTCAAAATTAAGAGTTAAGAAAGATAACACAAAAGCTTTAGGTCGAGAAGATCGCCCTTAAACGATCGGTCAATTTTAATAAATAATTACTAGAATAATTGAGATATTTCTTGTGTAGAAATACCTAGAAAATCCAACAAAAATTAGGCAGAGATTTAGCAAGAGAGGAAGGCTAACTGTAGTGACTATATCAATGAAAAGATACCCTAAAATTGAAGATACTTCTGTCGCACAACAATTAATATACGATCGCTTATTAGAAGATGTTAAAAACGAATCTCCCGATACTCTCTTAGAAAATTTTCATAGCTTATTCATCGAAGCAACTGGATATAAACAAATTGAAATTCGTCAAGCTTTAGAAAAAATTGTCAAATCCAAAAGCAGCGAAGAACAATTCTACCTCTTTTTAAATCGCTGCTGTCATATTTTTATCAATCATTGGCAAATGCAACCTAATTTGCAACCAGCTATTGTAGAATTGATTGGCCTGTTTAAAAATTTGCGATCGCCAGATTCAGTTTACTCTCGAGCTTCTAAGCGGTTGCGGGTATTGGTGAAAAACTTTACTCAAACCGAATATTATGTTAAGTTACAGCGTTTAGCAACTGTAATTAATAATAAAAAGAGTAATAGCAATTATGTCGGTAACTTAATCACTCGCTATCCTTATTTGTACGAACACTGTTTGTTGAGCGAAGATAGCAGTTACGAAGCCAAACGAGTTATTCAGAAAATTCAATTTCAAAATCAACATAATTTTGAATTAGATCTTTCTCGCTACGTCACCTATCAAGTGCGTTTAGGAGAAGTGCTGCGATCTAAAGACATGACTCAAGCTAGATTGCAAAAGATCAAACCCGCTACTAATCCAACCCTATTGAGCGATCGAGAGTTGGGATCTGCTCTCAAACATTTCATTGGTAAAACTGAAGGGGGACGAACTTACCGAGATTTATCTCAAAGTTTCCTTACCTATTCTCATCGCGCTCCTAATTACAAGTCTTTTAAAAATAATTTATACGAATATTTAGTCCCCTCGATCGATTCTAGATTTGGAGGACACCAATTTAACAACAAACTTCACAAAAAAATTCAAAATATACTCCCTCATTCCGACGATCAAAAACCAAGCGATTTTTTAATTCTCAGAACTGGCTGTCAGTTAATCAATTTTTTGGTGGTAGAAAGTTCTCGGCAACCTCAGCATTATGTTTTTGTCGATTTAATAACTAATCTAGGCCCGACTAATACTGTGGGGTTACTATTAAAATTAGTCTTGCTTTGCAATAAGCTCAAGCCTTATCTTGAAAAAAGATTCTCTATTTTATTCGCTCACTACGAATCTTTTAGTAAAGATGGCGTTCCTTGGTTAATTAAATCTCTCGAAAATACTCACGTTGCCTTTAGCGTTTATTTTGGTAAAGTGGATTTATCTTGTCTCAATCAAATTATCAAAATATCTTAAATCGAGATAGGAATAATAAGTCTGAGATCGTTAATTTTTTTAAAATAATTGTCTCTATCTCTACCAGCCGACAGTATTTTGATTTTTAATTAAAATACTTAAAACTTGAATCGGTTTAATATGTTTAAAATCGACAATTTAAAGTATAGGATTTGTCTGATTCTATTATTATCTTTAATAATCGTGCTATTAACTGGTAGAATTCCCTCCTCTCATGCCTTTTCAGATCCGGCGATCGGCAGCCTTACCTCTCAAATTAGCATTCTCAGAACCAGAGTCGATCGACTCGAAACAGAAGTCAGGAGCGTAGCTAACTCGCTTAGAAGCAACACTTCAACAAGCCGATCTATACCTCCTCGGTCAACCTATCTCGATCGCGAAGAATCGAGAACCATTCAATCTAGCGATCCTATGTTTCAAAATTTGGCTACTTTAGTAATTGAACTTAAAGAAGAAATTAGGAATTTAGAAACGAGGTTGAAAAAAGTAGAAGATACTCTATATTAATAATCTCACTTTTTAAAGTAATTAATTATTATCTGTCTGGCTGATAAGAATAACAATTTTAAGGCGCGTTATTCTCTTGAGGATTTTTTTCTTCTGGTTTTTCTTGAGTTTTTTCTAATAGGCGTTGTTCTCGTTTTTTGCGATCGGCAATAATTGCTTCTTCCATAACATTTAATACTTGTTCCATTTTTTCTATATTGGAACGGTATAAATCTAAATCTTTTTGGAGTTTTTCTGTAGAAAATTGTAAAGCTTCAGATATTTGTTGCAGGTATCGATCGCGGGTTTCTTTATCTTTTACTAATTCGGGATCTGCTTTGTCTAAAATGGTATATAAACCAATGCCAAATAAACGACTGTATTTATAGTCGGAATTGCTAGCAATTTCTTGTAAGACTTGTGCTATGTTTTCCGTTCCTGCAGTAGGATTGGGCGATCCAATCCAGCTAACTAATTCTTCTTTGGGGATTCTTTGAGCTATTTCTAGAGTGTTTTCAGCTTCTTTACGGTATTCTTGGGGATCTCCACCTACAGACTGACAAAGAGCACTAAAAATTGACTCTTTATCTTTTTCGGGCTTGTAACCGTTCATGAAGCGATCGAAGGAAGTAACTACACCCAAGCAATAAATGGGATCGACTTTAAAATTAGCGTTTACTGAAAGTAAATGCATTTCTACCATTAACTCTTCGACTACCCTACGATATATCGAGTTAATCGGTCGGTTGTGATGGGTGTAAAAATCTCTTTTAGTATCCGAGACAGTGCGAACTTTATCCACAGAGCAGACTTTATTAAATAAGGACTAAATTTTATTTTCTCTTTTTTTTTGTTTTTTGCCAAGCAAAAGATCCGAAGGGATTATAAATGATGCAAACTTCATTAAAATTCAATAATTTAAAATTTTGGCAACAAAATTACAAAAATAAAACCAATCGAACTTCTTTGACTTAATTTTTTAGTTTTATATTACAATATGTATTATAATAATCTACACAAGATATTTAAAAAATTAATTTTATGCCTTACAAAGACTTAGAATTATCTCAACAAAACCCCGTATTATCTTGGGCCAATCACGATCTCAGCCATGATGAGACGAGAATGGCTCGAAATGTAGCTTCATTACCTTTTGTTTTCAAGCACGTTGCTCTGATGCCAGACGTACATTTAGGGAAAGGTGCTTTAGTAGGATCGGTAATTGCAACTAAAGATGCAATCATGCCTGCTGCTGTTGGCGTGGATATTGGTTGCGGTATGGCTGCAATTAAAATGCCTTATGGGAGCGATCGCCTTGAAGGAAAATTAAAAAAAATTCGTCAAGATATTGAAGCTCAAATTCCTGTTGGTTTCAATCAAAATAAAGAAGTAGAAAAAAGCGTAACTAACTGGCAAGGTTGGCGAGATTTTAAAGAATTGCACTCTGGAGTGCAAAGACTCGACGGTAAAGCGATGAAACAGTTAGGATCTCTAGGTGGTGGCAATCATTTTATTGAATTGTGTCTCGACACTGAAGATCGAGTTTGGCTGATGTTGCATTCTGGTTCGCGCAATATTGGCAATCAATTAGCTCAATGTCATATGAAAACTGGCAAAGAACTGGCAAGATTGGCAGATATTAAATTGCCCGATCGCGATTTAGCTTATTTTGTTGCTGGAACTCCAGAATTTGCAGCATATTGGCGCGATTTACAGTGGGCGCAAAAATACGCTCGTTTCAACCGCGATGTAATGATGGCTCGTTTCAAACGGATTGTTGAAAAGCATTTAGGGGGAGGAAAACAAACTAAACCTTTACTATCGGTCAACTGTCACCATAATTATGCCGAAAAAGAGGTACATTTTGATGAAGAGATTTATGTAACTCGCAAAGGAGCAGTTCGAGCTAGAGAAGAAGATTATGGGATTATTCCAGGTTCGATGGGGGCTAAATCTTTTATTGTCAAAGGTAAAGGAAACCATGACAGTTATTGCTCTTGTAGTCACGGAGCTGGGCGTTTGATGTCGCGATCGAAAGCGAAAAAACAATTTACTCTCGAGGATGTTATCGAACAAACAAAAGGGGTAGAATGTCGCAAAGATGCGGGGATTATCGATGAAATTCCCGGTGCTTACAAACCGATCGATGAAGTGATGAAACAACAAAGCGATTTAGTCGAGGTTGTGGCTACTTTAAAACAAGTAATTTGCGTTAAAGGATAATATTTGTCTACTGCAAATGGAATTTCTTGCGATCTTTTAGGGATCGCAATTTTATTTAAGATTAAAAGTTGGGATATTTTTTATTAAACCCCCATTGCACTGAGTGCGAACTGGCGCGGGTGTTGCCCTTTTGAATTTTACATAGTTTATTTTTTTGATTAAGGATCGAATTAATATTTTAGAATTGGATTGTCTCAAAACAACCAGTACCCAAAATTACAGCAAGTCCAATTATCAAAGATGTTTGCCAACTAAACTTAACTGGCTACAATCGATCTAGCAAAATTGTCCTCATGTCGGAATGCAACAAACAAGATTATGTACGTATTAATCGGTGGAGCGGGCTTAATTGGATTTAGTTTGGCGCAACAATTGATCGAACTCGGGCATACTGTAGCAGTTGTAGATATCGATCCTAATGCTTGTAACTACGCTCGCGAACAAGTAGGAGCAATGGCATTTGAAGGGAGTGCGGTCAACACGCAGGTATTATTAGAAGCAGGAATTCGTAAAGCAGATGCAATAGCTGCGGTTTTGCGAGAAGATGCTTTAAACTTGGCCTTAGTCACTTTAGCCAAACATTACGGAGTTCCTCATATTTTAACTAGAATGAGGAATTCAGATTTTGCCGAACCCCTTCGTTTAGCAGGAGCGCATCGCATTGTTGGCGCGATCGATCTGGCAGTTTCGACAATGGTAAGTGCGATCGAATATCCTCAAATAGAATCGATGATGCATTTCGATCGCGGTCAAATTGAAGTTTTAAAGCTTTCTCTGCCTAAAAATTGCTATGTAGTCGGTCGTAGCGTTGCCGAAATCGCTCGAGACGCTAGATTTCCGAGAGATTCTTTAATTATTGGCTATCAATCCCCTCCCCACGATAACTTAATTATTCCCAATGGCAGCACAGTTATGGAACCAAATTCAACTGTATTGATCGTGACTAAACCAGGACAAATCCATCAAGTGATCGATTTCATTCAAGGCTGCTTGTAAAGAGTTAAAATTAATCATCTTCTAATTGAAGTAATTGTTTGTCGATCGCCCTAAGCTGTTCCCTACCAGCTTCTTCAGAAAGAATCCCTCTACGCATTGCTTCGCTTAAAGCTCCTTTTTCAGCTAAGAGCAAACGGCGACGAATTCCATCAAGTTGACTGTTATCGCTGTTTGACTCTAATACTTCAGGACGACGATTGTAGTATGTTCGTAAAGCTTTTTCTGCGTTGACAATCTGGACTTGATAGGTCGATCGCATTTCTTCATAAATAGCTTTTGGCAGCACTCCTGAATTGAGCAAACCATCTAATTCATCCCTTGCTGCTTTAGCGGTAATTAATTGAGCTTGAAGTCCTTCAACTTTTTGACGGCCGACAGAAGTCCGGCGAAGATTTAATTTTTTGACCAACCAAGGTAAACTCAATCCTTGCCCCACCAAAGATAGTAAGACCGTCCCGAAGACGATCGCAACTAATTCCGGCCTCGCTTCTAAAGTCATCGGTAAACTAAGTACCAAAGCCATTGAAAGAGAGCCTTTAATATTGCCGAGAAAAAGAACGTGTTGCCAACGCCAAGGAATGGGGCGATCGAACCACCTTAACATCGCTAAGAGCGGATATACCGAAACGATACGCCCGATTTGATAAGCTAGAATTGCCATCAATACAGCAGGTAAAGTTCGCCAAAAAGTCATTAGATCTACTTCTAAACCGACGATTAGAAAAATAAAACTATTCACCCCAAAGGCGATCGATTCCCAAAAACTCAGTAAAACTAATCTCGTCGAAGCAGATACTTTACTAGACAGGCCAGAAGTACCGACAATCAATCCAGCGACAACTACAGCAACTACCCCCGATACTTGTAAAGATTGTGCTAGTTGAAAGACTCCTAAAGCTACGGCTATAGTTAATAAAATGCTGCTGAGGGGTTCGTCAGAGCGCACGAATAAACCACTACTTAAATAGCCGATCGCCAGGCCGATTAAAGTTCCGCCAATAATGGTGATAAAAAATTCTCGAAATCCGTCGGCAAAAGAAAGAGAGCCAGTTTCGTGAACTTGCAAAATTAAACTAAATATAACTAAAGCTACACCATCGTTAAATAAACTTTCTCCTTCTACGATAGTAGAAAGGCGCGAGGGTACTGCTACTTCTTTAAATGCAGCAATCACAGAAACAGTATCGGTAATCGCTAAAATTACCCCCGCAAACAGTGCTGGAGTCCAATCTAGTCCTAGCTTCCATTTTAGTAATGTTGCTGTTACCCCACTGGCGATCGCAATTCCAGGGCCCGCAAGCATGGCGATCGGTTTGACGTTACTTCGCAAGCGGCTAATATCGGTGTTGATAGCAGCCTCGAAGACTAAGATCGGCAAAAACAAGTTTAAAATTAAAGAGTCGCTCAAACCGATCGGCTCTGGCAAAAGTTCGGCGATCGCCAAACCGGCTAAGACTAAACCGGTTACGTAGGGAACTCGCAGTCTCCGCGATAGTAAAGCTACAACGGTAGCTACGAGCAAAAGAATAATTGAAATTCTAACTAATTCAGCAACGTTCACAGTATTTCTTTTGTTCCGATTTAATTCGATTCATTATCCATCAGTATCCCCACTAGGGTAGTGTATCTTAATCGAGAGGACGATCTATCCACAAGGTTCGTGCTTAGGAAAATTCGGGACTTAAAAGCTGAAAAATTGTCGACAAAGATCGCCCGATCCGCTCGAAATACTCTTTAGTTCAAGCATTCAACATTGCAGTAAACTGGTAAACTAATATACAAGTTGTTCTCAATTGTCACAGCAGCAATGAAAGTTAGAATTGCTACTTCAAATGATGTGCCCCTAATTTTCTCATTCATCCAAAAAAAAGCAGAGTTCGATCGCAGCCTGGGGGCATTTTCTGGTACTCTACAAACTAATGAGGCAAAAATATCCAAAACTCTGTTTGAAGCATTTCCTTTCTCTTACGTGCTGTTTGCCGAGAATTTAGAACGCGAAGTAGTCGGATTTGCATTGTACGGGTTTCGCTACTCATCATTTGCAGGACAACCGAGCATTTGGCTCGACGATCTCTATGTCGAGGGAGCAATGAGAAATCAAGGAGCAGGAACGGCTTTAATGAATTATTTGGCTGGTGTTGCTAAGGATAATAATTGTACTCACTTGGGTTGGCACGCTGACGATCGCAACGTTCGCGCTTTGCAATTTTACCATCGTTTGGGTGCGGCGATCGTGCAACAGAATGGCAATCGATGCACCTTAGAGTGGAAACCGTGAATTTATTCTTCTTTACGAACTCCCATTACGTTACCGCGAAAATGATAGTCTAAACTATCTACTTCAATTTGACTGCCGATTTTAATCTTTTGACTTCCTAAAACTGCACCGTCAGCAGTAATTTGTCCGTCACCTTTAACCGTAACGATCGCATCTTTGATTAGATGAACTTCAGGCCTGGGATCTGGTAGAGCTTTGACCGATCCGTCGGGTTGAGGTACGCTAACGGTTCTTGGTAGTATTTTAGCTGCAGATACCGATACTCCACCTGCTGGTTGATTGCGAACTATTATATTTGCTTGAGTATTTTTTGAGAAGTGTTGTTCAAAGGATTCTGGTTGGCTTAAACCCAATCCTCTCACTAATATATCTACTTCTATTTGTTTGGTTTGAGCATTGATTTTTGCAATACTTCCCGAACTTCCAGGATAGAAAAATATTCCAATTATTACTAGTAAAATTACCAAACCAGCACCTAAATCCAGGATACTAACTTTGCTAAATAAACGTCCTCGATCGTCTAAAATTTTCATAATAATCTCAGGAATTGTTTTCAAATTAAGTTAATGACTGGGGGCGAAATGCTTGGTGCTAAAATTCAAATCAGATCGATCGAAATGATACCACAATGATGACAGAGCAACGAAGTTGTATTAAAATTTTAAGGAATATTTAACCAGCCGCAATGGAAGTTGAAACTAAAGCAAAATTAAACAATCAAAGAGAAACTCAAAATCGATCTGCTGCTTGGACGATCGAAGATAGCGAAAGATTGTATCATATTGCTGGTTGGGGAGAGCCTTATTTTTCAATTAACGCTGCAGGCAATATTACGGTAACACCTTCTGGAGATCGGGGCGGCTCTTTAGATTTATACGAATTAATCGTCAGTTTAAAAAAAAGAAATATTGCTTTACCGGTACTGATCAGATTTCCAGATATCTTAGCAGACAGGATCGATCGCTTGCACGGTTGCATGAATAAAGCGATCGCTAGATACAATTATCCTGGCACTTATCAAGGGGTATTCCCGATTAAATGCAACCAACACAAGCATTTAGTAGAGAGTATCGTAAAATTCGGCAAGTCTTATAAATTCGGCCTCGAAGCCGGATCTAAACCAGAATTGGCGATCGCTTTAGCTAGTTTAGAACCAAAGTCCCAAAGTTTATTAATTTGCAACGGTCATAAAGACAGAGAATACATTGAAACAGCTCTTCTAGCAACTAGGTTGGGACACGATCCGATCGTGGTTGTCGAACAACTTGAAGAGTTAAACTTAATCATTGACGTGAGTGCTAAGCTGGGAATCGACCCAAAATTAGGCTTAAGGGCAAAATTAAGCACGAAAGGATCTGGTCGTTGGGGGAATTCTACGGGCGATCGGGCTAAATTTGGTTTAACTATTCCGCAAATTTTAACTGCAGTTCGGACTTTAGAAACTGCAGGAATGTTAAATTGCTTGCAATTACTGCATTTCCATCTCGGATCGCAAATATCTTCAATTAGCACGATTAAAGATGCTATCCGCGAAGCCAGTCAAATCTACGTGCAATTGGCTAAGTCTGGTGCAAAAATGAAATACTTAGACGTGGGTGGAGGTTTAGCCGTAGATTACAACGGTTCTAAAACCGATCTTGCAGCCTCAAAAAACTACAACATGCAAAATTATGCTAATGATATTGTAGCTGAGGTCAAAGAAGCTTGCGAAGAGAAAGAAGTGGCTGCGCCCGTTTTAATTAGCGAAAGTGGCCGGGCGATCGCCGCTCATCAATCCGTCTTAATTTTTGACGTTCTCAGCACGGACGATGTTCCTCGCCTTCCTCCCGAACCGATCGAAGCTAAAGAACATTTAATAATTCGCAATCTCTGGGAAACTTATCGCGCCCTCGAAGCAGATAACTGCCAAGAATCTTATCACGATGCGATTCAATTTAAAGAAGAAGCGATAAGTCTATTCAGTTTTGGCTATCTTAATTTGACCGAACTAGCTAGAGCCGAACAATTGTATTGGGCAATTTGCAGCAAAATTACCGATTTAATTGGCTCGCCACTTGCGGAGCAATCTCGCGATTATTTACCGGACGATCTCAAAGATTTAGAGCAAATCATGGCATCTATTTATTATGTCAATTTTTCTGTCTTTAAATCTGCCCCCGATGCTTGGGCGATCGATCAGATGTTTCCGATCGTGCCGATCCACCGTCTCAACAGTCAACCAGATAAAAAAGGAATTTTAGCCGATCTTACTTGCGATAGCGATGGCAAAATAGATCGATTTATCGATCTTCGCGGTACTAAATCTGTTTTAGAGTTGCACCGTGCAAACCCTACTCAACAACCCTACTATTTAGGGATGTTTTTAGTCGGAGCTTATCAAGAAATTATGGGCAATTTACACAATCTTTTTGGAAATACCAATGTAGTTCACGTTAAAATGACTCCCAAAGGTTATGAAATTGAATACCTACTTCAAGGAGATACTATCAAAGAAGTTTTAAGTAGAGTTCAATATGATGCTAAAGATTTAGTTGAAATTGTTCGCTGTCTTACCGAACGAGCTTTACGGGAAAAGCAAATTACTCTTGAAGAATCACAGCTTCTACTACAAAACTACGATCGCAGTTTAAGCAGTTACACTTACATATTATAGAATTGAAGCAAGTATTTATTGTTTGTTTTGAAATGCAAGACCTTACTGATTTGGACTGCTAAAAGTAGTCCTCACTACTTGTTTTAGTGAATTGTTGTAGGTGTCTTTTGATTCTATTTGCCCTGATGGGGCGGTAATTATTGATAAAGACAAGTAGAGGAAAGCAAGCAGTAAAAGTGTTATATTTCCTGCCAATGCTGGACGGTTATATGGGTGCAAAATCCTAGCAATTAACCTGTACATAAAATTCATAACCTAGATGAGATTTTTTTTGAAACCCAATACTATTTTAAAGTTAGGTCTTGGGTTAGCTGATACCAAATATTAAACGTATTTTTTTACGATTGAATCCTTCAAAAGTTCGAGTCTTTGCAAATTATGTCTTGAAAAATACCTCTTAGGCAATACTTCCAATTGATGCTTCCGTTTTAATATTGGATGCTCTAATTATTTTTAAAACAATTGGGGCTAAATAATTAGTGTAGTGAATAACTTTTTACCTTAAGAAAATAAAAAATTGCTTTTTTGAGATTTTTTATTGTTATAACTCAATAAATTAGTTTAATTTTTATTTTTTGCAACTAACAATTTGATATTTTCATTTAAATTATTCATTAAATTTTCTAATAAATGAAGTTTATAATAATCTTGACTCTGTTGTACTACTGATTTCGATACGTTAGCTGTTACTGCAGTCAGTATTTTTTTGTGATACGGATCGAAAGTCTCAGAAATTACTTGAGAAACCGCCGCTAAATAGACTCTTGCAGCGCGATCGTAAGCGCGATCGAAAGAATCAGAAGTTGTTGGAATTGGGGTTTCTTCATTCTGATTGATTGTTTTATTGAAAAGATAGCTCGCACCTCCTAAAACAGCAGCACCCATCGGCCCCCCTAAAACAAAACCCAACCCTGCTGGAATTGCAACTGATGCAATATCTTCATCTCCAAACTTATCGTTATTATTACTTAAATCTTCTTCAGGAAAATATACCGAAGGCGACTCGGGCAGTTTAATTAGTAGTTTACCTGGATGGGGGTTTTCAAAAAATTCACAACCTTTATTGACCCATTGATTAATTTCTTGTTGATATAAATCGATTTGGGATTGTATAGTTTCTAGTTGCCAAAACTCAAACGTATCTTCTTGCAATGCTTTGACTACGTCTATTCGATATCGCTCTAAAAGATTGGGAAAGTAATACCAATTTTTAAATTGAGAAATGCTTTGTTCCAATCCTTGTTTAATTAATTGTTCTGCCTTTTTTTTGATTTCATTTTTTTGTTTTTCTTTTGCTGTTTCTTGTTGCAGTTGGACGATTATTTTTTCTCCTTCTAAAGCGGCAATATTTTTAACCCGATCTAAGAGCTTTTCAACGCGAGAAAACCTAATCTTGAAATTTTCTTTGTGGGCTGTAACAATATTTTGCAATGCAGATTCAAAAGTTACTAAACCTGTTGTTTGTGCGGCTGTCGAATCTCCTTTTAACCGCGATCGCAGTGCCGGTAAAGCATCAACTCGATATAAATTACTGATTCCACTAGGTAATTCGGCGCGAAAACTTTCGGCAATAAATCTAAGGCGATGATAAACTTCTTTTTGGTCTTCTGCTTCTAATAAATTAATAAAATTAACTACAAAAACTACGGTTCTAATTCCCCGATCTAGCAACCAATTTGTTAGTTGTTCTCGCTCTCCTAAAGTCATTAATTTACGCGCGTCTAAAACTTGTACGATTAAATCGGCTGTTAATAATTTATCTTTGACTAAATTATCCCGATCTTCTCGATCGTTAGTACCGGGTAAATCGATAAATTCAACGCCATTTTCTAAGAAAGGATGGCAACAATAAACCTCCACCGAAGATACGTCGTCTCTCATTCGGCTTTGTTCGTCTAAAATAGCGTAATTTTTTAAAATTTTAGTCCCATCTTCTTTTATTTCTGTGCCATCTTTGAAGCTTATTTTAGTTTGTAAATTTTTGCCGTAGCGAACGTAAATCGCTGCTCCAGTGGTAGGAATAAGATCGATCGGTAGGGTTTTTTTACCTAATAAAGCATTTAATAAAGTTGATTTACCGTGATTGAAAGGGCCGAATACAGCAATTCGATAAGTTGAATTTTCAAAATAATCGCAAATAGAAATAAGATCTTTTTTTAATTGAGAATCAGATTCTAAATCTAATATACCTACAATGGATCTCAAATTAGAAATTATATTCTGATATATTTCTTGCTCTTCCATGATTTTATTTAAGCGATCGATAGCTATTGTAATTTTATTAATAAAATGGCATACCCAACTGCTAATTACAGCGAATATTGGGTATTTGTTAGTCTAAAGTATTTTATTCTCGATCGAGATCGCTTTCGCTTGCTTTAGTTTCGATCGCAGCTTTAGCCAGAGACATTAAATGATTTTTATATACGCTATCAAACTGATAAAGATAAGCGATCGTTACTACACGAACTAAATTAGGGAGAGTAAACCAGCCAATAATTATATTCCACCAGTTTAATAAATCGGACATTAAAAAATATTCTGCATGATAAGCAAGTGGGTTTAAAATGATATTTACCAATACGATAATAAAGCCCGATAAATAGATTGCCAACCAACCATATAAACCTTCCCACCAACTGATTAAACCCGGAATTATGCCCTGGGTTTTTCCCATTTCTGGAGTAACCATGTCGGGAAAGAAACGGTCTAAAATAAGATGCAACCAATGGTGAACGGCAGCAATAACTACTATTGGCGATAATATAGTTCCAAGATACAAAATTGTTTTCAATTTTGGCGGTAAAACAATTAATAAACCGTCTAAGGGAAAAATATAAGTTAAAAAGAGTTTCAATCCTTCAATCATTAATATTAACAACAAGGTACTCATTAATGCATTGGGATTAGGTATCCAAGCGGGCCAATTTTGAAAGTTTTTCATTTTGCTTATCTGCTACTCAAGAGGAAATTAAACTTAGGTAAAGACCTTTGAATTAATCATCTTTGCGGTTCAATCTTAGCACTGACTGTAATTAGATTTTATTAATAAATTAAACATCTTTAAAGAATTTACCAATTAAATTTTTATACCTTCGATCGATTAAAAAAATCCAATTATAAATCTGAAAACTTCATAACTGGACAAAACTAAATCTATTAACTAACGGTAGAAATTGTAGTACCGATAGTATCTCGGAGCGGGATGATAATTCCGATAGTACACTCGACGATATCTACCAGTTCGCGGATTGTAGTAAATGACGTAGTTTCTTCGATATCGGCGATTGTAGTAAACTCTGTTCAATCTCCTGCGGTTATAGTGTCTCCTGTTATAGTATCTCCTGTAGGGGTATCTCCAGTGAGAGCGACGATATCTGTAATAATCTCGACGATCGAGGTTTATTCCGAATTCTACACTACCAGAATCTGGCTCTGCTCTGAACCTAAAGCTTTGAGCTGCAACTGGAACTGCAGTAAATAAACCGATAAGAGTAGCCAAAAGAATAATTTTTAGTTTCATTGGCTCACCTCGCTTTTGCTCTGCTAAATTATCGAGCAAATTAAGTTATCTATCTAACTTTATTTTAGCGATTAAGAAAATAATCTCATTTTTATTAACTTTCATTACAAAAATAACTCAAATTAATTAGTTTCACTCTTTGCGCTCGCTTCGATATTACTCGTCATCATAATTTTTCAAAATCAAAGTAATATTATTGCTCGGAAAAAATTAGCTACTTTTGTAACTATATTTTAGTTGAAATATTCAATTAAATTATCGATCTTAAAAATAAAAAAGTAGCAGCTTAAAATAATAATTCGCTCTTGGCGGACAGATAACAAATTGCAAGAATGCATATCAGTAATAACCCTTAGAGTTTTTTCAAGCAGCGTCAGCCTATTAAAGTAAAATTTTTTACATCTCAAAAATCTGTTCGTAAATTATATGAATTTTGTGTAAATTATAGGTAAAATCTATGTATGAACTGTTTTGAGATCGCTGAAATTAAAGTCGGAAGAACCTATAATTACACAGTAATTGCACAGTAAAAAAATTTTCATAAATCAATAGCTAACTTTCAGTAACAAAATTTCCAGCTTAAAAAAACAAGATCGGGATCTAAAAAGGTGGAGTATAAAATCAAGCATGTCAAATAGATTGTTAAATTCGCGATATAAGTTAATCAAGCTTTTAGGTAGAGGTTCCTTCGGCAAAACCTATCTCGCAGAAGATATTTGGTTACCAGAAAAACCAAAATGCGTAGTCAAGAAACTTCAACCCACAGTAACTAAGGCACGGGTGCTAGAAGTAGCTTCGCGTTTATTTGAAACTGAAGCAGCAACGCTGAAAAAACTAGGCAACCACGATCGCATCCCCGAACTTGTAGATTATTTTGAAGAAGAAAATAAATTTTATCTAGTACAACAATACATTGAAGGCCAGACTCTTCTAGAAGAGTTAAACACCAGAGGAATCTGGCCCGAAGGTAAAGTTATCGAACTGCTCGAACAAATTCTTGACATACTTGAATTCATTCACGATCGCGGCGTGATTCACCGCGACATCAAACCCGCCAACCTGATCCGCTCCCGAAAAGATAACAAAATAGTCTTAGTAGATTTTGGCTCGGTAAAAGAAGTCATTTTAGCTCAAACTCAAGTAGTTGCTAGCTCTACCGTTGCGATCGGCACTAAAGGCTACATGCCGACAGAACAAGCCAGAGGCAAACCTCGTTTTAGCAGCGATATCTATGCTTTAGGGATAATTGCGATTCAAGCTTTGACTGGCATTCATCCCATGAAATTTGAAGAAAAAGAAAATGGCGAAATATTTTGGCAGCATCACGCTAATGTCAGTCCTCAATTAGCGGAAATAATTTCCAACATGACTCGCTACAACCTCAAAGATCGCTATCAGTCAGCTCGAGACGTTTTAAAAGCTATAGAATTGATCGATTCTAGTCTTGCTTCACAAGCAACCCCGATAACTAATAACTCGATTCAAACACCCTCGTCCGAGATTCCTCCTACTGTCAATCCGACAATTACAGTTCGCAATTTATTCTCAAAATTTAAATCACCCAAATCAATCGGTACAATCGCATTGCTCGGATTGCTAACAACTGGTTCGACTTATTTAATGCAAAACCTCAATTCCTACAGTCCGAGCAAGAAAATTGTCAATAAAATTGAATTAGAATATCAAACAAAACAATATGATTTGTGTCTTGAAGATGCAACTTCAAAAGAAACTAAATTAGCCGGAGTTTCCCCAGAGGAAATTCTTGATTTTGTTGCTGTTTGTCGTTTGGGTCTTGCCGAAGTTGCTGCCGAAAATTCCGATTTTTCTGAAGCTGTTCAAATAGCTCGACAGATTCCAGATAATAATAGTTATTACCATCAGGCGCAACATAAAATTGATTTATGGTCAGAAAAAATTTTAGAAAAAGCTACTGATTTATATGAAGAAAGAGGCCAATTAAAGGAAATCGAAGATATAATTTCAGCAATTCCTAATACAACTCCAGTCAAACAAGTAGCACAGGCAAGGATGAAAAAATGGAAACAAGAAATTAAGATCTCTAAAAACCTGTTACTGAACGCGAAAAAAGCAATCGATCGCAGAAAATGGAAAGTTGCTAAAGCTTTAGCCAAAGAAGTAAAACAAATTAGCAATTCTCGCTATTGGAATCAAGAAGCACAAAAAATAATCCTCGAAGCAGAACAACAAATTAAAATTGCAGAAAATAATAGCACTGGATTTTTTCAATGAATCGAATTATTTTAATAATAGATACAATTAAGTTATTAGCTGAATTAGTTTAAATAATATATTTTCTTGTTTCGGGAGTTTTTACTTAGTTTGCTAAATAAAATTGTCTTGGAATCTGGCAAATTTACCGAGCTTAACTTTCAGTAATTCAACCGATGTCTTTCAGCTTTGCATCGAACAATAATAGTTTTAAGCGCAAAAATTAATTTGGTGTTTAAAATGGAAAATATAGATGGTTTTTATCAGTTAATTAATTGGACTATTGCGGCACTTTTAATTCCCGTATTAATTGCTTTATTTTATCACTTAAATCATTTCGTTCACGCTATTATTTAATTATTTTTTTGTAAAAAATAGCTGCAGATTTATTCCTTGTCGATCGGCAGGGAATAAATTTTTTTGGTAAAACTGCTGTATTATCTAGTTGCTAAAGTTCCCCCGATCGCGATCGGAGGAACTTTAAAAATTATGCAACTGTTGCGAATAAAGTTCTTATCTTGTCGCCAAGGGACTTTTGCGATATTAACTTAGCTACGCGATCGATTTCTTTGCCATCTTTAAAGAATAATAAAGTTGGGATTGCTTCAATCCGATATTGAGTTGCAATAGCTTCGCAGTCGTCAATATTGAGTTTGCCTACTTTAACTACTCCGTCAAACTCTGCGGCTATATCTTTGACGATCGGATTCATTACTCGGCAAGGGCCGCACCAAGGGGCAAAAAAGTCAACGACTACGGGGATATCGCTGTTAATTACTTCAGTTTCAAAGTTATTATCGGTGATGGTAATACATTTAATTGCTTCTGTCATTTATTTTCCTTTTTTTGGAGTTAATAATTAGTTTTTACCCGAGTTCTCGCATTTTTGCTACAATTTCCTTCAAATCGATCTTTTCAAATTTCATAAACTAATTATTTTTTGAACGATCGTTCCAATTAGGAGTAAAAAAAATTAATCTAGAACTGAAAGGGTAACCTTAACGATATCTGCAAGCATTTGCCGATCGCAATGAATTTTAGAGATAACGCGCAAACCTTGGAGGCTAGAAGTTAGAAAGCTGGCTAAAGCTTCTAAATCTAAATCGGCTTTGATTTCACCTCTGTCTTTAGCTTTGATTAAAGCTTTGTGAAAAGCCTTTTCTACTCGCTTGATATTTTGAGCAATTTGTGAAGCAGTCTCGCTGTCGTGAGGGCATAATTCAACTACAGTATTAGTTAAAAAGCAACCTTTGCGATCGCGATCGCTAACAGCGCGATTTATTAAACTGTCAAAACAATCAAAAATCGCATTCTTAGAAGCGGCTTCAGCTTCTAAAGGAAGAATTAACTGTCTAATTACGGTGCGATCGTAATGGGCGATCGCTTTTTGGAATAAGGATCTTTTATCGCCAAAGGTATCGTATAAACTACCTCGGCTAATACCCATATTATCTACTAAGTTTTGGATTGACGTACCTTCGTAACCGTAACGCCAAAAAGTCTTCATTGCTTTTTCTAATACTTCTTCTTGGTTGAACTCCTTATATCTTGCCATCTTCACTAAATTGATTCTGTAACTAAGATAGCACATTCTGGAACGATTGTTCTTGAATAAGAGAATAGGTATTATTTTTCAACTAAACGCCGATTGTAGAAATATTAAATTTAAGTGGGAAACAATTAGAATATTTAACTAAGTGATATTTCGATCTAAATTAAGGTCAAATTAAGTATAATCAAAGGACATATTCTATTACGTTATAATACTTAGTTTTAACTTTCGAGCAAATTCGCTCGAAAAAAAATAACAGATCTGAAGATCGATTTTAATTAAACGACATCTAAATTACAAGAAGATAAATCTTTTAAATATGAATGAGGAAACCAGGAATATCGCTAAACAATTAAATTCTCTAAGTTTAGAGAGGTTTACCGGAAGAGTGGACATACAATCGGTGGGACAGCGAAACTGGAACATCTTTTTGCGTTTGGGGAGAATAATATGGGGTAAGGGAGGAGAACATCCGAATCGATCTTGGCAAAGATACTTTAATCGTTACTGTCCTGAAATTGACATCAACAGTATAGACATAGATGAGAGGGAGACAGAAGCATTTGAATGTCCTAACTATCAAATTCTCATCGCCCTATTCGATAGAAAAAAAATAGATAAAGCGCAATTAAAAGCGATCGTAAAAAAGCATACAGAAGATGTAATTTTCGATATAATTCAGCAAGAAGAAAAAGAACGTATCTACTGTGAAATTCAACCAGAGTACGACTCTCCAGTTTTAGAATCGGCATTAAAAATATCATTTGCTTTAGTAAATATAAAAGCAACATTATTAACAGTAGAAGAAAAATGGGAGTTTTGGAAAGAGAATAGCTTAGAATATTACAATCCAAATGCAGCACCAATCATAAGAGATAAATACGAGCTGCGAGAAGAAGTATCAGAAGCAGTTTATCAGAATTTTGTCAAATTTTTTGATGGTAGCAATACTTTGCGGGATTTAGCCGTTTTAATGGATATTGATATTAACAGAATTAGTTTTTCTTTATTACCATACATTCGCAAAGGTTTATTAGATTTAAAACAAATAGAAGATATCAAATTACCGATCGCAACCAAAGCAAGCCAAATTAATATTAACTCATCGCAAAAAATAGGAGATCGAAACAAACAAAAAATAATCTGTATCGACGATAGCGCGCAAATTTGTTACATCATGAAACAAATAGTAACCAGGGGCGGATACAATTTTGCAGAAATCAATCAACCTTTATATGCAATTCCAAAAATAATTGAAGAAAAGCCAGATCTGATCTTTTTGGATTTAGGAATGCCGATCGTCAACGGTTACGAGATGTGTTCTCAAATTAGAAGAATTTCTTACTTAAAAGACTTGCCGATAGTAATACTTACCAGTCAAGATACGATCGTAGATCGAGTCAGAGCCAGAATTGTCGGTGCAACCGATTTTATTTCCAAGCCTCTCAACGAATCGAAGATAATGAATGCGATCGACAAATACTTATTACTTCAGAAAAAGAAAAAATCCAATCGATTGGAAGTAGATTCGTCCGATAAAAATTTTACGAAACATTCTACAACTTAAATTATCCCTAGTTGAAAATAACTAAGTAAGTAGAGACGATAAAATAAGTAAAGGATAAATGCTCTAAAGTATCAAGACCGAAACTAAATTGCTAATCTTCGCATTATGAAAAGTGCCTTTCTCGATCGCCTTAACAGTCCAAAACGTCCCGTAATCGTGTTTGACGGGGCAATGGGAACTTCATTACAAACCCAAAACCTGACAGCAAAAGACTTTGGGGGAGAAGAATATGAAGGCTGTAACGAATACCTGGTACACTCAGATCCAGAAGCCGTAGAGAAAGTTCATCGCAGCTTTTTAGAGGCCGGTGCCGATGTGATTGAAACCGATACTTTCGGCGCGACTTCGATCGTTTTAGCAGAATACGACCTTGCAGATCGAGCATACTATCTCAATAAAACCGCCGCAGAAATAGCCAAGACGATCGCCCTAGAATATTGCAGTCAAGAAAAACCCCGTTTTGTCGCCGGATCGATGGGGCCGGGCACAAAATTGCCAACCCTCGGACATATCGACTTCGATACCCTCAGAGATGCCTATCGAGAACAAGCAGAAGGATTGTATGACGGTGGGGTAGACTTATTACTCGTCGAAACCTGTCAAGACGTACTGCAAATTAAAGCAGCATTAAACGCGATCGAAGAAGTATTCAGACAGAAAGGAAACAGACTTCCTCTGATGGTTTCAATTACGATGGAACAGCAGGGGACGATGTTGGTGGGAACGGAAATAGACGCAGCACTGACCATACTCGAACCATACAAAATCGATATTCTCGGCCTAAATTGCGCCACCGGGCCCGATTTGATGAAGTCTCACATTAAATATTTAAGCGAACACTCTCCTTTTATTGTCTCTTGCATCCCCAACGCAGGTTTACCGGAAAATGTCGGTGGAGTCGCCCACTACAAATTAACACCCCTCGAGTTAAAAATGGCTTTGATGCACTTCGTCGAAGATTTGGGAGTGCAAATTATTGGCGGTTGTTGCGGAACTCGTCCCGATCACATCCAGCAACTAGCAGAAATTACCAAAGAATTAACGCCGAAACAGCGCGATCCTCAATACGAACCTTCGGCAGCTTCAGTATATATTACTCAGCCATACATTCAAGATAATTCTTTTTTGATCGTCGGCGAAAGATTGAACGCCAGCGGCTCGAAAAAATGCCGGACATTGTTAAATGAAGAAGACTGGGATGGTTTAATATCTTTAGCGCGATCGCAAATCAAAGAAGGCGCGCACGTTTTAGATGTTAACGTAGATTATGTTGGCAGGGACGGCGAACGAGATATGCACGAATTGGCATCTCGTTTGGTTAATAACGTTACCTTACCCCTAATGCTAGACTCCACTGAGTGGACGAAAATGGAAGCGGGTTTAAAAGTAGCTGGGGGTAAATGTATCCTCAACTCCACTAACTACGAAGATGGAGAGGAAAGGTTTTTCCAAGTCTTAGATCTGGCGCAAAGATACGGTGCTGGGGTAGTAGTCGGTACGATAGATGAAGATGGAATGGGTCGTACTGCCGACAAAAAATTTGAAATTGCTCAACGAGCCTATAATGATGCTATAGAATACGGCATTCCCCCACACGAAATATTTTTCGATCCTCTAGCTTTACCCATATCTACTGGGATAGAAGAAGATCGCGAAAATGCCAAAGCAACGGTAGAAGCGATCGCCCGCATTAGAAAAGAATTACCCGGATGTCATATCCTATTAGGAGTTTCTAACGTATCTTTCGGTTTAAACCCCGTAGCGCGTCAGGTACTTAATTCGGTATTTTTACACGAAACAATGGCTGTTGGTTTAGACTCGGCAATTGTTAGTGCCAGTAAAATATTACCCCTAGCGAAAATAGAACCAGAACAACTTAAAGTTTGTCAAGATCTAATCTTCGATCGCCGCAAATTTGAAGGCGATATTTGCACCTACGATCCCCTGACAAAGCTAACAGAAATATTTGCCGGGAAAAAGAGCAAGAAAAAAGAAGCGATCGCCAAAGATTTACCAATCGACGAAAGGTTAAAAACCCATATCATCGACGGGGAAAGAATTGGTTTAGAAGAAGCTTTAGATACGGCTTTAAAAGAATATCCACCCCTAGAAATTATCAATACTTTCTTGCTCGACGGAATGAAAGTAGTCGGGGAATTATTCGGATCGGGACAGATGCAATTACCTTTTGTTTTGCAATCTGCCCAAACTATGAAAGCAGCAGTAGCATATTTAGAGCCTTTTATGGAAAAAGACGACAGTAGCAGTAATGGCAAAGGGACTTTTGTCATCGCCACTGTGAAAGGAGACGTTCACGATATCGGTAAAAATCTGGTGGATATCATCCTCTCAAATAACGGTTACAAAGTAGTTAATTTGGGAATCAAACAGCCGGTAGAAAATATCATCCAAGCATATCAAGAACACGATGCCGACTGTATTGCTATGAGTGGATTATTAGTTAAATCAACCGCTTTCATGAAAGATAACTTACAAGTATTTAATGAAAAAGGAATTACAGTTCCAGTTATTTTGGGCGGCGCAGCCTTAACGCCAAAATTCGTCAATCAAGACTGTCAAAATACTTACAACGGTAAAGTTATTTACGGTAAAGATGCTTTTGCCGACCTCCATTTTATGGACAAATTAATGCCAGCTAAAAAGGCAGCAAACTGGGACGATCTCAAAGGGTTTTTAGACGAACAAGTCGAAGCAGAAAATAATAATAACGGTCAAGAAATTACCCCAGAGTATCAACTAAATCCCGATCTTGTTTTTGGCGATGGAGAAACAGAAAAAGAACCGGAAATATTAAAAATAGATACCAGAAGATCCGAAGCCGTAAGTTTAGATATCGATCGCCCCACACCACCATTTTGGGGCACTAAAATATTAAAACCAGAAACATTCGATTTAGATGAAATATTCTGGTATCTAGACCTACAAGCATTAATAGCCGGTCAATGGCAATTCCGCAAACCAAGAGACCAATCTAAAGAAGATTACAAGCAGTTTTTAAAAGAAAAAGCACTGCCAGTCTTAGAACATTGGAAACAGCAAATCAAAGCCGAGAATTTGCTCCATCCAACCGTAATTTACGGCTATTTTCCCGTACAAGCAGAAGGAAACTCATTGCATATTTACGATCCAGAAGCGATCGCAGCAGGAAAAGATATTAGTACATTAGAACCACTCGTAACTTATGATTTTCCCCGCCAAAAATCGGGCCGTCGTCTTTGCATTGCAGACTTCTTTGCAACTAAAGAATCTGGTATTGTCGATGTCTTCCCGATGCAAGCAGTTACGGTAGGAGAAATAGCAACAGAATACGCCAAAAAGCTTTTTGAGAGCGATCGCTATACAGACTACCTCTACTATCACGGTATGGCGGTACAAACCGCAGAAGCACTAGCAGAATGGACTCACGCCTTAATTCGTCGCGAATTGGGTTTTGCAAATGAAGAACCGGATAATGTCAAAGCAGTATTGCAACAAAAACATCGCGGATCTCGTTACAGTTTCGGCTATCCGGCTTGTCCGAACATTCCCGATCAATACAAACAGCTAGAATTATTAGGCTGCGATCGCATTAACTTATACATGGACGAAAGCGAACAACTCTACCCCGAACAGTCTACTACTGCATTTGTCACCTATCATCCCGTTTCTAAATACTTTAGTGCTTAATCCGGTTTTGAGAGCCAGCAAGTGTAAAAAGAATATCGCCGATCGATACAAGCAACTATACTATGATTGTTAGGCTGCGAGGTCGGCTATGCCTCGTACCGCAAGCGGGGCGCATTAACTTATACATGGACGAAAGCGAACAACTCTATCCCGAACAGTCTACTACTGCATTTGTCACCTATCATCCCGTTTCTAAATACTTTAGTGCTTGAGACAAACAATAAGTCAGAGGTTTTTTTGACTAACAATCGACATTTTGTAAAATTTAATTTCACAAGACGAGGCAAAAAAAAGTAAGCTTAGCAACTTACCCGAACCGCTTTCTTGCAGCTGGAGCAAGTAGGAAATTAACTTAAAACTCTTCTCTATTGCCTATTGCCTGTTGTCTCATTAATTAATCGCAAATTGTTAATTCCTCTGACTTCTAACCTCATTCAAGCAGCCTGTTCTGCTTTTTTATTGAGACGATAACCCAAACCATATACAGTTTCGATCAAATCTTTAAAAGCACCCGCTCTTTTCAATTTTTGACGCAAACGTTTAACATGGGATTTAATTGCATCTTGTTGGGGATATTCGTCGAAAGACCACAAATTATCCCTAATTACGCAAGGACTTAACACTCTCGATCCGTTACGCATAAATAGTTCTAATAAGCGGTATTCTTTGGGGGTGAGTTTGAGACGTTGTTGGGAATAAGTTACTTCGCAGCTACCAGGATCTATTTTGAGATCGCCCCATTCCATCACTGGAGTTAAATTAGTTTGACCTCGACGCAATAAAGCACGAGTTCGCGCTAATAATTCTTCGATGCTGTAAGGTTTAAGAATGTAGTCGTCGGCCCCTGCATCTAAACTTTGAATTCCGAAATCAAGATTATTTTCATCGATTAACATCAAGATTGGCGTTTGATAGCCGCGAGATCTCATTTTCCGAACGAAATCAATTCCTTCCTTCGCAGACAATTCGCCTTTTATTATTAATAAATCATACTTATATGTCGCGATTAAATCCCAACCCATCTCTCGATCGCTAGCTACATCTACCACATAGTACCGTTCTGTTAAAGCCTTTTTTAACCATTGGGTAATGAAGCGGTTGTTATCGATTAATAGAATTTTCATGACTTTTATATTTTGATTTTTTATATATCTTCTTCTGACGTTTAAAAAGTTATCTTAGTTTCTTATTCTTCACCTTTTTTAACGTTTGGAGTTAATTTCTTTACACACTCCATATTACCGATCGCTAAAAAAAAAGTGTAGCGATCGAGATCTTATTTCATTTGTGATTCGATTTAATTTCAATTATTATTTAATTTTCACAGGCCGATACGATTAAATTTTAGTTAAAATTACTTAAGTGATAATAACCAATTTAGGGATTTTTCTGCCCTAAAATCCAGATAGAAACCAGCTTAATACTGAAAAAATAAAAGGAAATATTAACAAGATTAAAAAAAAGATAAAGGGATTAATTTTTTTTAAGAAAATGAAAAAAATCAAGCAAGGTTTTTAATTTTTAATCGAGCGATCGGGCGATCGCAAGCCTAACTGCAATCGATCGACTCAAATCGGGAATTATTAATATATAGATACAAACAATCAAATCGATCGCTAAAATGAGTTTACAAGAAGATAACGAAAAAGATATTCAACGTCGCGAAAGAGAATTACAAAAACGAGAAAATGCAATTCGACTTCGAGAGATCGAAGCAGAGATCGATCGCAGCTATTCCCAAAAAGCAACAGAAGCAGAAATTATTCCCAGCAGAAAAAGAGCGCAATCTCCGATTAAATCCCGAGATTGGGGGCGAAAATTGCTTAAAATTGCCAAATTTTCAGGATTTGTCATTGCTACTATCGTTTTAGTTCGAGTTGCATTGTGGTTAGCAACAGTAGCGGCGATCGCTCTTCTTGGTTGGATCGGATACAAGTTATTTTTAGAAGGGGATAAGAAAAATAGCAAATAAAAAGTATTTCAAGATACTTTTAACCGGCAAAGCGTCTTAAGAATTATGCATTAAAGAAGTTGACAAAGTCAATTTAAAGTTAAGATAGTGCGACAAAATTCAATCTCTTGGCAATCGATCGCCTGAAACGGGATGAAAAAACAGCAAAAATTATGAATAATTCTTTTATCCAAGACTTAGAAAAAGTAGTGCAAAAGCGATCGCAGATCGCAACAACATTAAATAAGATCGCTCAAACCTTAAGAGAAGCCGAATCAATCGGCGCAAAAGCATCCGGTAAACTAGGTCTAGAAAGAGAAATAGATAATCTCTCCCAACAAAGCAATCTTTTAAATAAAGGAGTCTTTCGACTCATGGTCATGGGAGATATGAAGCGAGGTAAAAGTACCTTGGTTAATGCATTAGTGGGCGATCGACTCTTACCAACCGATGTAACCCCTTGTACTGCTATTCTCACCGTACTAAAATATGGCAGCCAAGGGCAAGCGACAATCTATTTTAATAGCGATCGCGATCCGCAAAAAATTAGTTTTGCAGAATTTGCTGAAAAATATACTATCGATCCAGATCGGGCCAAACAACTCGAAGAAAGGCGAGAATTAGCCTTTCCAGAGGTAGATCGTGCCGAGATAGAATATCCTTTAGAGTTGTTGAAAGGGGGAATTGAGATTATTGATACTCCCGGACTTAACGACACTGAAGCTAGAAATAAATTAGTTTTCGACTATATTAATCAATGTCACGCCATCTTATTCGTCTTGAGTGCAACTCAAGTATATACCCAAGAAGAGCGTCGCTATCTCGATAATTATCTCAAAGATCGCGGCATTGAAATTTTCTTTTTAGTTAACGGTTGGGACAAAATACGCACCGGGTTAGTCGATCCAGAAAACAGTCAAGATTTAGAGGCAGCAGAAGGTAAAGTAAGACAAGTATTGCGATCTAATTTAAGCGAATATACTCAATCCTATGACGAAAGAGTTTTTGAAGTTTCTGCCCTCAATACGCTACGATTAGCTAAAAAATCCCCAGAATCAATTAAAGATACTAATTTTGGTGCATTTTTAGACAGTTTAAATCACTTTTTAACCCAAGATCGGGCTAAAGTTGAATATCAACAAGCTATCCTAATCGCAGAAAGAGCTTACAATCGAGTTTACGAAGTAGTAGAACGACGCATTCCCCTGCTAGGGAAAGATAAAGCAGAATTAAAACAAAAAATAGCTTCTTTGCAAACAGAATTCGAGCAATTAGCAGAAATACGCGATCGCTTTAAAGAATTAATTGCCAAGATAAGCGATCGCTACTCTAAAGAAATTTCTGATGATTTTAAAGCGTATATTTTAGGCTTAGATAAAACTTTTGAAAAAGACTTTTCTCAATCTCAATTAAATCTCGAATTTTTTGATTTTTTACAAAGAGACAAACGGGAAGAATTTTATCAGTCCTTCGAGCGAGCTTTCGAGCGATATATCAACGATCGCCTTGCTAGTTGGGAATTTAAAGCTAAAGATAAATTAGCCGAGGCTTT
>JASJCW010000083.1 GCA_030065265.1 Prochloraceae cyanobacterium | reverse complement strand
AGCGCGATCGGATTTAATTATAAGTGCGATCGCGCAATATTTTTTTGAGTAGTTTAAAAATAATGTTTCAACAAAGTAATAGTTTTGTTATATCAATTCTGTTTAGAGTTGCTACATTTCGGTTAGGTAATGCAAGAGGCAACAGGCAATAGGTTCAGAAAATCGATCTGTAGGATTATTATTTTGGGGAATTGGTATTAAAGGCGATTGCTTTAATTCAATTTCAAATAATTCATTAAAATGTCTTAGCAAAATAAGCTTTTTAACTCTGATTATTAGTAATAACAAAAATTACGATCGAAACAGTAATCACAGAAAAAAAGGTTTTAAGAATGGCTAAAAGCGACCATATTTATGTTCATCACGATCTAATCACTCATCACGGAATTGATTGTGGAGACGGAACTGTTATTCATTACACAGGAAACATAAACTGCGGGAAAGTTGTTCAAACTTCTTATCAAGAATTTGCTCGAGGAAAAACAATATATGTTAAAAAATCTTATCCTTATAAACATTCTCCTGACGAAATTGTTAAAAGAGCTAAAAGAAGATTAAATGAGGCTAAATATAATATTTTTTTTAATAAAAGCGAGCATTTTGCTTCTCATTGTATTACTGGTAAAGGCGACCATATTTATGTTTATCACAATCTAATCATTCATCATGGGATTGATTGTGAAAACGGAACTGTTATTCATTACACAGGAAACATAAACTGCGGGAAAGTTGTTCAAACTTCTTATCAAGAATTTGCTCGAGGAAAAACAATATATGTTGAAAAATCTTATCCCTATAAATATTCTCCTGATGAAATTGTGAAAAGAGCTATAAGAAAATTGAATGAGCATAAATATTGTCTTTTTTCCAATAATTGCGAGCATTTTGCTAACTATTGTACTACCGGTAACCACCATAGCACTCAGGTGGCTAATTTGTTTGGGTAGTTGAAACAGATTTTGACGACTGCCCTTAAATATGTTTATTTTTTAAAAGCGATCGCTCTTTATTATCAATAGACATCTCCAAATCTTGTGCCTTGTGCCTCTTGCCTTGGCTGAAGGGCATTAAATAAACCCAAATACCAGACAACCTGTAAAAGTTAGAGAACATTTCAATTCAGAAAAGCAACTCAACCTTTACAGATTGTAAGAAGTTATTTATTTAAAGAAAGAATTTTATTTGAAACTACTATTATTCAGCAGTTGCTAATTCGGTGCTACCAGTAGAGCGACGACGAGTGAGACTGTTGAATAACATAATCCCGATCGCTTTAATTAAGTTACCGTTCAATTCTTGGAACATTTTCATGTTCATCCCAAAAGCATCGTTAGCTTCGTCAACAATGCGATCGGCAGTTTCAAGGTCAATCGGCAATTCATTTAGAGATTGTCTGTATTTGTTTTTAAAGGCTTTTTCGTCCTCAATGTCTTCAAAGTCGTAAAAACAAGTTCCTTCGCCATCAGAGGTATTCATCGCTTGCTGAGCGATTTTTTTGAGGATTTGTCCGCCAGACAAGTCGCCTAAATATCTAGTGTAAGAATGAGCCACCAATAAATCTGGATCTTTTGCAGCGATTTCTCTAATTCTCTCGACATAAGCTTTACCTGCGGCAGATGGTGCAACTACTTTGCGCCAATTACTACCATAGTAATAGTAAAGATCTTGCTCTAAACTTTCTTTGCGATGCAAGAGAGGAAAGTAAATTCCTTGAACAGTTGGGTGATTTTTGAGCCGCTCCATTTCTTCTTCCATTGCTGAATAAACGAAATAGAAGTTAGCAACCAACTCTCGATAACTGTTTTTATCTACAACGCCTCTTAAAAAACACTTGACAAAACCGACATTTTCTGCCATCGTGTGTGATTTTTTAGTACCTGTCCGCAACATGGTTGCTAAATTAACGCTCATGCTAAATTTCCTATTTCTATTGTTTTGTTTTGAGAATTAAATCCGTACAAAATCTAAAAATCTATCTATTTTCGTAGATTAAACCGATCTTATGAGAATTTTTATTAAGTTTTTTTGCAAATATGCTAAAAAAGAATGCGATCGAAAGCTAAAGACAAGGTACTGTAAGTAATTCAATTATTTTGATTAATCTGTTTTTCAGCAAGAAAATTGTTAAAATTAGCAATAATATTTTGTTATCAAAAAAACTAAAAATGTTTGAGAAACTGTAACGTAACGTAAAAAAAAATCAAGAAAGCAACAAATATTAATAAAATATATTTTTTACCAAGATCTTAAGAAAAACAGATCTAAAATCTATACAAAGAAACAATGCTTATAATCGGTACAGGAGTCTTCATCTAACAAGAAACTTTTTAATCGACTTTAACACAAGCAATAGTAACACTCATCAAGATATATAAATATGCCCCGAATACTCGTAATTGACGACGACCCCGCAATATCTGAATTAGTTTCCATCAATTTAGAAATGGCTGGTTACGATGTTAACCAAGCTGAAGATGGAATTAAAGGTCAGGCTTTAGCAGTACAATTACAGCCAGACCTAATCATGCTCGACCTGATGCTGCCAAAAGTAGACGGTTTTACGGTCTGTCAGCGTTTGCGTAGAGACGATCGCACTTCAGATATCCCAGTATTAATGCTGACAGCATTAGGCCAAACTCAAGATAAAGTAGAAGGTTTCAATGCTGGAGCTGACGACTACTTAACCAAACCTTTTGAAGTAGAAGAAATGCTAGCTAGAGTACGTGCTTTATTAAGACGTACCGATCGCATTCCTCAAGCAGCAAAACACGCAGAAATCTTAAATTACGGCCCCTTGACCTTAATTCCTGAAAGATTTGAAGCTATTTGGTTTGACAAAACCGTTAAATTAACTCACCTCGAGTTTGAATTACTCCACTGTTTGCTGCAACGTCACGGTCAAACTGTTTCCCCCAGCGAAATACTCAAAGAAGTTTGGGGTTACGATCCAGATGACGATATTGAAACTATCCGAGTGCATATCCGTCACTTAAGAACAAAATTAGAACCAGATCCTCGCCATCCTCGTTTTATCAAAACAGTTTACGGTGCTGGCTACTGTTTAGAATTACCAAGTAGCGAACAGTTAACCGCAGATACTAGCCTTGCTAGTGCGTAATTTCGATCTAGTTCCCTGTTATTATTTAGCGCGATCGGCCGATTTCCAAGGGAACTAAACCTTACGAATTGCTGCGGTCGTGCTATCGCTACAATCGAGCTAATACAAAGGGAAGCAAAGATAGACAAATTTTGCTCCCTAATTTTTAGTTATTTTTAATTGAACCTCCCATCGGTAAAACCGAGGGATTCCCATATAGACTCTTATCTAGACTTTCGCCCCCGACAGAACGCCATTACTGGGCAGTTTAATCACTGTAGTTCCTACAGCAATATCGTTTAATCCTCTATCTCTTATTATCATTGAAGCAGCAACATCTCGATCGCATTCGTACCCGCATTCATCACACTTGTGAACTCTAACATTTAATTCTTTTTTACCAGTATGAGTTCCACAATTAGGACAAATTTGTGATGTATAGTTTTTATCAACTTTAGCAAAGTAGGTATCAGTTTTCCAGGAAATATGTTCTAAAACTGTGAAAAATTGACCTAATCCCATATCTAAAGATTGTTTGCAAAACAAACCTTTTGACCAAGATTTAAAATTAATGTCTTCAACAAATATTGTTCCTGTTGCTTTACAAAGTTGATGTGCTAATTGAAAATGATATTCTTTTCTTCTATTAGCTACTGCTTCATGTAATAATGCTATCCGATGTTGCAATCTTTTCCATTTATTAGAACTAATTATTTTCTTTTTAAGCTTTCTTTGTAGCAATTTAATCTTACGCAGTGCTTTATCAAGAAACTTTGGTCTTGGAATAGTTAGTCCGTCGGAAGTTGCCAACATACTGTGAATGCCCACATCTATTCCTATAGTATGACCTTTTGGCATAGGTGTAGGTACATCAACATTCAAAACGATTGTTAAATTAGCGTAGTAACCACTAGCTTTTTTAATGATTTGAATTTGCTTAATCTTAAACCCTTCTGGTATATCTCTAGATTTCCTGAACTTAACTTTTTTAAGTAAAGGCATTTTAATATAATTACCATTTAACTCAATTTTGTTACTAATCAAATTGAAAGACTTCATCTTTTTCTTGTAACGAGGAAATCCCATATTTTTGGATTTCATATCATTAAATGCTCTGTCTAATTTTCTTAGTGTTTGTTGCATAGCTTGAGCATTACCCGATCTGAGAAAAGCATTGCCTCTTTTAGCTTTAGTTAGATCGGCAGATTGATTATGGTAATTAGGATATTCGAACATGTTTACGATGTATTCATGTTTAATAGAACATCGATCTATCTTACAACTACGGGAGTTATGCCAAAGTTTTCTAACATAGAGAGCATGATTCCAAACAGATTTACAAACATCAAGATTATGCTCGATTATTTCTATTTGTTTAGCTGTTGGTTGCAACTTGTAATTGTAAGTAAGATTAAGCATTTCGACCTCATGCTTGCGTTGATATACTTACAATACAGCATATTTTACAAAATCACAATGCTTTTTGTAAAATAATAACTGCAATTCATCCCGTCGCCAGAGACCAGGGTCTTCTTGCAGAACAAGTAGATAAACGCCGATTATAATTACTAATTTGGTAGATTGATAATTCTAGCCGATCCTTATAAGCTCTGCTAGAACGATATAATAAAATTGAAATTAAGTTAAATTGAGAATTGTCAGCACCCCGCACTAAAGTGACGGGACTTCATGACTCAAAATAATAATGAAAATATATCGACTGCCAGTATTATCCGATAATTACATTTTTTTACTGCACGATCGCGAACAGAATTTAGCAGCAGTAGTCGATCCGGCCGAAGCAGAACCAGTATTAAATAAATTAAAAGAATTAAATGCCGAATTAGTGGCAATTTTTAACACCCATCATCACGGCGATCACGTCGGTGGAAATCAAAAATTACAACAGCATTATCCTCAATTATGCGTTTATGGAGGAGAAGAAGATCGCGGCAGAATACCGGGACAAAAAGTATTCTTGAAAGAAGGCGATCGCGTTGAATTTGCCGGACGCAGCGCAGAAGTTTTCTTTATCCCAGGTCATACTCGCGCGCATATTGCTTACTATTTTCCCCCAATCCAACCAGAAGATACTGGAGAATTATTTTGCGGGGACACTATTTTTGCTGGAGGTTGTGGCAGACTTTTTGAGGGAACTCCAGCTCAAATGGTAGAATCGATCTCTAAATTGCGAAATTTACCCGATAATACCAGGGTTTGGTGCGCTCACGAATATACTTTAAACAATCTCAAATTTGCTTTAAGCGTAGATGGTGAAAACTCCGATCTACAAAGTAGATATACTCAAGTAGAAGGCGATCGCCGTCAAGATATACCCACAGTTCCATCTTTGTTAGGTCTAGAAAAACAGACAAATCCCTTTTTACGCTGGGATAGTCCTTCAATACAAAAAGCGATGAATGCAACTGAAGATGCTCTGGTTTTTGGTCGTCTGCGAGGCAAAAAAGATAATTTTTAATTTTTAACCACTTCGATGCCCGAACAGCCAAAGGCTACTGCAATTTGATTATTTCTTGCCAGAGATCGCTAACAAATTATCA
Source organism: Prochloraceae cyanobacterium (assembly GCA_030065265.1). Taxonomy (GTDB): domain Bacteria; phylum Cyanobacteriota; class Cyanobacteriia; order Cyanobacteriales; family JASJDA01; genus JASJDA01. The sequence goes on along the minus strand of JASJCW010000083.1, from coordinate 11,010 downwards.
GTGATAATACCAATTATCAAAAGTAACTAGATAGATAGCGATCGCCGATACCTGAGAAACAACTGAGATCCCTGCAGGATCTAGCGTAGCGATCGCCCTTTACAAAAATTGAATATTATTTTCGTTTTATTCTTTTCATTTTAAGGCTTTTGCGATCGCTTCATGCAACAAAGCCGTTTTATCCTGTTAAATGTTTTTAATTACCAGAAGCAAGGGGTGTTCTATCGCGATTGCTGTTTGAATTTTGCGATCGCGAATCTTCTGGGATAACAACGGGTAAAACTTTGGCAAGAACTTCTAGTTGATCTGGGGTGAGATCTCCTAGAGATTTACCTTTTAAAATTCGTGCATAATCGACTGGTAATTTACCCAATTTGCGGCGAAACTGTTTTGTGAGGTTTTCTCTTTTATATAGTTCGGCACTGCGATACCAAGTACGATAGAGCCATAAAGTGCTGACTAACAAAATAAAAGCATTAAAAACTAGTTGAAAGCAAACGGGTAATTTAATAATCTCAGATCGTCCGCCAAAAACAAAGAAGAGATTAAAAACTAAAAATGTGAACAGGGAAAAAACTCGATGTCTGGCTTGCTGACTGGTAATATTTGGCTCTTGTTTTTTCCAATAAGAAAATAAATTTCTTTCAAGTGTAGTGCCGATCCAACAAGAAAATCCGACAAAAATAGCTAAAGTGTAAGGTACGGCAATAAACTTAGGAATATTAATCGAGGTATCGAAAAAATAAAATCCGGGGTCTAAAATTTTACTAGCTAAATGCTCTTCATGATGCCAAATTCCAGAAAAATAATAATCCCAATTTCCTGCATATAAAAAGAAGTAAACAAAAAATCCCATACAAAGACCTAAGTAACCGTATTGAACTAGCCTGCGACCTGGTTTTTTAATATTTTCCCAGTAGGATTTTTCCGAATCAATATCCATACAAGCAGATTTACAGTTGATACAGTTACTCTTTTCTTCACCAGTTTCAGGATCGACGATCCGACACATAGATTGAGTAATATTATTAGCCGATTTGATATTACCTTTACTACCTAATAACCCTCTCGGCCCGGTTAATATTGTTTGGACTACACCCAGGGGACAAACATAATGACACCAACTGCGACCACCATAAACTGCAACCACAATTATTGCAGCTAAAATAGTCAGAATTATGTAAATTCCCAAAGCAACACGATGGGAATTTATTAATAACATTCTGGCAACTAACCCAGTAAATAATAAGCCAAATTGAAGGTAAAAGTGATTGGCAATTAACCAGCGATTTTTCTTGATATTTAATAATGGTTTTAAACCTAATGCTACCGTAATTTGAGAAACAAAATATAGCGGACAAATTCGCCGCCAAGCTTCGTGTCCTAAGACAAAAATAATTAAAATAGCACTGGGAACTAGCTTGCCCCAAAAAATTCGCGTTCCAATTGGATAGGTGCTATCTACGATGCATTCTTGCTGAATTTGCACGCATTGAGTCGGATCGTTAGCAATTTCATTAGGAAAAATACCGCTCGTGGCGTTCGGATCTGTGAGGTGGTGAGAAATGGGATCGTAAAATAAAGATATAATTAATAGTAACCAACCGATGAGGATAAACCACCTCAAGTAGTGCATTTTTTTTTCTGATATTTGACTTATCATTTTTAATTTCTTCCTTTACTAATCCTATTGTTCGTTGATTTTCTGGCTTTTTTATAAAGGCATTTAGGTGTTTAAAAAAGCTCTATATGGAGCAATTTTTTTGTTATTTTTTTTCAGGTAAGGCAATGAATTTTTTAAAAGAAAAATAATCCTATAATGCTAGATTATTGCTTGGATGGAGATTGCGATCGCTGGAAATATATTTTTTAAATCTCTAAAAAATTACCTTTGAATCGCTTTTAAATTTGATAGTTTGTGTGGGTGGCATTTTTTAAAATTAATCTTTCTTACCAAATACTAATTAGTTTTTCCTGAGAAAACAACTACTTAGTTACACGGAGAGAGTGTTTATAATTTTTAACCAATTGCGATCGCGATCGCATATTATGTTGCGATCTATTGCTCGATCTCAAGTTGAAATATCTGATAGCGGGACTTAAAGCCCAAACAGAGCCTAAACTCACTTTATAAGCTATGAGCGATCGCCTGATTTACTTCCCTAAAACTGCGATCGGACTCAATTAAATCAGCGATCTGCTTTGCAGATCCAGCTTTTGGCGAAAGCGCGCAACAGTCACTTATTTGACTGCAAACAAGTCTACACTGAATAAGAAAATAGTTAGTAAAAGCGCGATCGCCCGATGAGTGAAACAAAACCCAATCCTTTATTAAATTTAAATTACGAAACATCTATAGAAGATTTGGGAAATGATTATTTCGACGAAGTAGCAGCCGCCAAGTTCCCCCAACACATTTTACGCTTTCGCAACAATCGCATTTTACCCACACTAGATTTAAATTCAGATTCAGTTGCAGACGACCATTTTATCGAAGCTTTTGGTAAATTTAGAGCAGCAAGACCTTTTTTAGCCTTGCGCTATCACGGCTATCAATTCGGACAGTACAATCCTTTTTTAGGTGACGGTCGCGGTTTTCTCTACGGACAAGTCAGAGGAACGGACGGAGTATTGTACGATTTTGGCACGAAAGGATCTGGAAGAACTCCTTATTCTCGCACTGCCGATGGTAGACTTACCCTTAAAGGTGGAGTTAGAGAGGTTCTTGCTGCTGAAACTTTGCACCAATTAGGAGTAAATACATCTCGTTGTTTTTGTTTAATTGAAACTGGAGAAAGTTTGTGGCGAGGAGACGAACCTTCCCCAACCCGTTCTTCGGTTATGATTCGTTTTAGCAGATCCCACATTCGTTTTGGTACTTTTGAAAGGTTGCACTATATCAAAAGACCAGATTTAATTAAAAAATTACTCGATCGCATTATTAAAGACTATTATCCCAGCATTCAAGACAACGATCTAGATAAATACGCTAAATTTTATCTTGAATTAGTCGAAAGAGTCGCTAAACTAGTCGCTCAATGGATGGCTGCTGGTTTTTGTCATGGAGTTTTAAATACCGATAATATGTCAATTACTGGGGAAAGTTTTGATTACGGGCCTTATGCTTTTATTCCCACTTACAATCCTCAATTTACCGCCGCTTATTTTGATTACGGTAGACGTTACAGTTATGGCAATCAGCCTTTTATTTGTAAGCTCAATTTGGAAATGCTCGGCGATCCTTTATCTACGATAATGTCACCGCGAGCAATAGAAGCTGGATTGGCTCAATTTGACGGTTACTATCAAGAATATTATCATCAATTAATGCTGAAAAGATTGGGTTTTGAAGAGTTTCCACCAACAGAGGCTCAATTATTATTAAAAACAACTATTCGGCTTTTAAGGAATAATGAGATTAGTTATCATGGCTTTTTTGCAGAGTTGGCTGAAGGTTTTAATCATGGTTGGAAAGATGATAGTTCTCTGATTTTAGAAAATGCTAGTTTTGCTAATTTAGTTGGGGATGAGTGGCGAGAAATTTATCACAAAATTTTAAATCATTTGCCTGATTCAGAAATGGAAAAAATTAGCGATCGCCTGAAGTTGTACAATCCTAAAACTGCTTTAGTTCGCCCAGTCATCGAGTCGGTCTGGGAACCAATAGATCGCTACAACGATTGGCAACCTTTTTATGACTTGTTAGAGACAATTTGGTCTAAACAATAAATTTTTTGCGATAATTTCATTGAAAAAAAAGCTTTAAATTGCCATTTTGTATCTTTTGTTACGGACATTTAAAGAGCGATCTACAAAGATCGTTCTTTTCTAAAAATTAACTTCAGATCTTAGCCAGAAAACAATTCTATAGTTAATTGCTAGGTAATTTACAAAACTTTTTTTGCCTCTTGCCTGTCTTGGTGAGCGTTCCCTTGCGCGTTAGCCTCGCGCGGGGTCTCACCGCTCTTGCCTCTTGCCTGCTTGCTCCGTCCTTATAGGCGAGGAGACCTCGCCACGGGCGGTGCGCTTATCGGCAGTAACTGCCACGGGCGGTGCGCTTCTGCAAACGAAAATTGTAATTAATAGAGCGAATAACTATATTTACCCGATCGATTATTAATTGCCGGCTAATTTTTCAAGTATATAGAGTTAATAATGCAAAGTTTATTAATTAAAATATATTTTTATTATTGTATTAAATAAAAAAATTAAAATCTTCTTATTTAATTTTAAAAAAAACTTCAATATTATTGGGTCAAAGTAATGTTAAATTCAAAATAGATTGCAACCCAAAAAACAAAATAAAATCGAAATAATTGCGCTCGTGCAGCAATCACCAAAGGCAACAATAAAATCAACTGCCTAAAAGTATTTTGAAGCTAAAAGCTAGGTGCCGATGGATATTAAAATTTTGCAAGAAAGCTTCACTGAAATAGAAAGCAACTCGAAAGAATTTGCGAGGTTATTTTATCAAAATCTATTTCTAGATTACCCTAAAATCAAAAACTTATTTGAAAATGTAGAAATAGAACAACAAGAAAAAAAATTAATGACAGTTTTTATTGTTACCATCGGCAACTTACATAACCGAACTTATCTAAATAAACTACTTAAAAGCTTGGGTAAAAGACATTTGAAATATGGGGTTAGTGTTGACGAATATCAATTATTAGGAAATACATTAATTAAAACCTTAAAATCCTTTCTTGGCTCGAAATGGAGTCAAAAATTGGAAAATGCTTGGCGACAAGCTTATCAACTGATCGTTCAAATTATGTTAGAAGGATCTGGAGAAAAACAAAAACAAACCAACGATCGCAGTTTTCCGCTTCCTTCTTTAGTAGAAAAATTGAGACTAGAAGCGATCGCCAAAAGATGTTTGAGAAACGGACATTCTCTTACTGAAGTAAAATATAAACTTTTAGAAGATTATTATTTTAAAAACTTAACCTTAAAAATAGGTGAAAAGAAGACTTTAGAAAAGATCGCAGAATTACTGCAAAGAATAATTCAAACTGAATTGAATTCAGAGCAAATTCAATTAACTGTTATGGGGAACGATAAATAATCAATATCGCATACGTTCTACTTTGCATTTTTACCGCCAGAAAATCTATGAATTTGTCAATTTTAATAGTCATAAAAATCCAAGATCTAATAATTGGGTGGGAGCAGCATTAAAGTGAAAGCACTAAGAGCAATTAATTTCAATTTTAAGCGTTATCGAATTGGAAAATTGAGTTTAACTCAAAATAAAATTATTTTGAGAAAACAGCTTGAAAAAGATTCTATTCTTGAGAATAAAGCTCTAGGAAAACAAATAATTCAATCGAGATCTTGTCGGGAAAAGTTTCAGACTTATACCGGCGAAAAACTGAATTGGTTTCAAGTGATTTTGCGGCTCAAAAGATCGGTAATTCGCGGAATACTTCCTGGAATTGCTATTTGCAGCCTATATGCACTATTAATTACTTTGCTCGATCGCCAATTTACCGACTTATTGAGTTTAGAACAAATTCAGAGTTTGCCAAAACTAATCGTCACTCTCAATATCGTTTTAAGTTTGCTGTTAGCTTTTAGAACCAATACAGCGCATCAAAGATTTTGGGAAGGACGGAAATTATGGGGAGCGATGGTTAATGTCGTCCGCAACTTGTCTAGAAGCATTTGGATTATCGTCGAAGAATGCGAGCCTAAAGATCGCTACCAAAAAGAAGTCGCGATCGGTTTAGTGACATCTTTTCCGATTGCGATGAAGTTACACTTGCGACGAGAGCCAGTCAACCACGAACTAGAACCTTTTATGTTGCCCTGGCAATACAATAAATTGCTCTATGCAGATCATCCTCCTTTAGAAGTAGCTTTTTGGATCGGAGATTATTTACAAAACCAGTATGAAAAAGAAAGATTGAATGTTTTTCAACTAACAGCATTGCAAGAAATGTTAAACGAAATGGTCGATATTTTAGGCGGATGCGAAAGGATTTTGAAAACACCAGTACCGATCGTCTACACTATTACCCTAAAAATTTTATTTGTAGTTTATTTTTTGATTTTGCCATTAGGATTAGTCCAAAATCTAGGGATTTTAACCGTGCCGATAGTTGCTTTCATTAGCTTCTTAATTTTGAGTATTAATGAAATCGGTTCGGAAATTGAAGAGCCTTTCGGTAGAGATCCAAACGATTTGCCCCTCGACTTTATTTGCAATACGATCGTTAATAATGTCAAAGAACTGCTACTACTCGAATCATCTCATCGCTTTTCTTTCGATAAAATGCGATCGGCAAAAAGATATCTATTCAGCGATCGCTCTGTTTTGAGTCGCTTGTTTCAAAGCAAATTATTCAATATTAAAGAGTAATTTATCTCTCGATCGACAAAGGTGGCGGTTTAATGGCTTCTTCTGAAGTAATAATTTGACTGCTAGTTTTTTTCTCAGCCGCTAATTTTGGCTCTAAATAAAGATTTTGCAAAATTACCGAAGCACCAGCTACCCAGGGAGGAACGATTAACGCTCCAATGATTCCTAAAACAATCGTGCCACCCAAAACCGCCAAAAGTTGGTAAATCGGCGCGACTTTAACCGAACCACCAACTAAAAGAGGATCGAGCAAGTAAGTCTCTACATTTTGAATAAACACGAATAACAACAATACCCAAAAAAAAGTCCATCCTCCTTGGGCGATCGCCACAATTAAAGCCGGAATTGCCCCTAAAACCGGGCCGAAAAAAGGAATTAAATTAGTAATCCCCGCAATTACCCCCAAACCTAAAGCAAATTCTGAAAGACCGGCAAATCTCAACCCAACGCTAATTACAATACCTAAAATAGCCGAAACTAAAACTCGTCCTTGAATGTAACCCCCCATCCTCTGACTGACAGGAACAACTTGAGCGGCCAAACGCTCGTCCCAAGGTTTGGGAAACAAGCTGACAATACCTTCAATTAAGTTCTTCGATCCAGCCAGCATATAAGCTGAAAGCAACAATGATAAAATCAACGTAAAAACACCGTCGATAATCCCTCGAGTTACACCTAAAGAGCGGACTAACAACAATTGACTAGAACGAAATGCCCAACCAGTTAAAGATTGAATATCGAACATGCGATCGATCAAATCGATCACTTGGGGTTCGCTAATACCAAAACGAATGACTAAATCTTGCGCCAAAGATGCTAGTACGTCCAAATAAGCCGGTAACTTTAAAAATAAACGCTGGATTTGTTCTACTACCGTCGGCCCGATTAAGATTCCACCCCCAGTTAAAAGAGCGATCGAACTTAAGTAAACTAGGAATACAGCCAACCAGCGAGGAAATCTTAAATTTTCAGCAGCGCGAATTACTGGGGCTAAAGTAGAAGCGATCACAATAGCAATCATCAAGACCAATAAAAGACTTCTAAGCTGCCACAAAAGCACCAACAACAGACCAGTAGATACTAACAGCAGTAAGTTAAGGGGACGAATAGTAATGCGTGGCTCGGACATAATTTAGTCAACAAAAATTGCCTTTTAAGCCTGGGTTCTAAATTATTATCCCTTGTGAAACGTTATTTTCATATCTTTATTTGTAGTTCGATCGACATTTTGCCCTCAACAAAACATTAATACGAGATAATCTCGAAAATTATTGACGACATTTCCTTGACTTTGTGTTACCCTAGAAAAGTTGTTTAATTTCGCACGCTCGGAATTTCGGGTGTTTCTATCGAGAAATGCGCCCGAGCGGAGGATAAACCCGAATCAGGAGTATCAAAAATGTCAGTAATTACACTTGCCGAATTATTAGAGTCGGGAGTCCACTTCGGCCATCAAACTCGCCGTTGGAATCCCAAAATGGATGAGTACATCTATACAGCGCGCAACGGCGTTCATATCATTGACTTAGTTCAAACAGCTCAATTAATGGAAGATGCCTACGATTATATGCGTACGGCTTCAGAACAAGGTAAAAAGTTTCTTTTTGTCGGCACTAAACGTCAAGCAGCCGGAATTGTAGCTCAAGAAGCAGCTCGCTGCGGTGCTTACTATGTTAACCAACGTTGGTTAGGTGGAATGCTCACCAACTGGGAAACAATTAAAAATCGGATCAATCGCCTCAAAGAATTAGAACAGTTAGAAGAAAGCGGTGGTATCGACAAAAGACCGAAAAAAGAAGCATCCGTATTGCGTCGCGAATTGGGTAAATTGCAAAAATATCTCGGCGGCTTGAAAATGATGCGCCGCGTACCTGATATTGTCATCATAGTCGATACCCGCAGAGAATATAACGCCATTCAAGAATGTCAAAAACTCAGCATCCCGATCGTTTCTTTATTAGATACTAATTGCGATCCAGATGTAATCGATATGCCTATTCCAGCCAATGACGACGCGATTCGCTCGATTAAACTTATAATAGGTAAGTTAGCAGATGCGATTTATGAAGGCCGTCACGGCCAAGATGGGGCAGCTTACGAAGATTTTGAAGAAGCTTTAGAAGAATCGGATTACGCTGAAGATTCTGAAGAGCAAGATGAATGGGCTGACGCTCCATCAGCAACTGACGAAGCCGAAACAAAAGAAGAAGAATAAAGAAATTGCTCGATCGCCGTTCGCTGAATGTGAGAATATATTGAGGACGGCCCGAGCAATAAAAAGATTCTAAAATAGGCTCGAGCCTTTAAAAAAATACCCATAGCTTTGCGGATCTCTTCGAGATCGTCTCTGGAAAGATTAAGCAGTGAGCCTCATCTAGAATACACGATGAGGAGTTTTAAAAAGTAGGAATATAAGCAAGATGGCGGAAATATCGGCAAAACTGGTCAAAGAACTTCGTGATAAAACTGGCGTTGGTATGATGAAGTGCAAAAAAGCACTCGCCGAGAGCGATGGCGATATGACCAAAGCGATCGAATGGCTGCGGAAAAAAGGAGCTTCAACAGCAGATAAAAAAGCGGGCCGCATCGCGGCTGAAGGACTGGTTGAAAGCTACATCCACACCGGCGGCAGAATTGGCGTGTTAGTAGAAGTAAACTGCGAAACTGACTTTGTGGCTCGCGGCGATGAATTTCATGCTCTAGTCAAAGATATCGCGATGCAAATTGCTGCTTGCCCTAATGTAGAATATGTCAGAGCGAGCGAAATATCAGAAGAACTGCTGGCTAAAGAAAAAGAGATTGAAATGGGCCGCGAAGATCTCGCCAAAAAACCAGATAACATTAAAGAAAAAATCGTTCAAGGCCGGATCGATAAACGGGTTAAAGAGCTTTGTTTGTTAGATCAGCCTTTCATTAAAGATCAAAGCATTACCATAGACGAGTTAGTTAAGAAAAATGTCGCTAAATTAGGCGAAAATATCCAAGTACGTCGCTTTTCTCGCTTTGTCTTAGGTGAAGGGATCGAAAAAGAAGAAAAGAACTTTGCAGATGAAGTAGCCGCACAAACCGGTCAAAAATAAGTGGGTTATTTATTTGTAGTATTAACTAGAATCTAAACATTGTAAATTGGCATCCATTAATGGATGCCATCGTAGTTCCTGCAAGGGTACTGCGACTATAAAACAAGAGCGATTTAAAACAAACGCAGTTTGTTCCGCGATAGGGTTTTTAGCTCGTTTGGGAATTGAAGGTCAAGATTTATTAATAAGTAGAATTCTGTTTATATCAAGCGCAAAGATTGAATTTTTGTAAATTAGTTTTTCGCCGGATTAATTTCGTTATATAATTAACATATAGCGTAAGTAACTCTGATGTTGTTAACTTTCACAAATCGCTTAAAACTGAATCGGGCTGAAAATGATGCACTCAGAGCAATGTGCCGACTTTCAAAGAATTTGTTCAATGTCGGTCTTTACAATGTGCGTCAGTATTTTTTTAACGAGAAAAAGTTTCTGCGTTATGAAGGTTCTTATCATTACGCCAAATCAAACGAGAATTATACTTTGTTGCCAACAGATATCGGACAACAAACTCTTAAGGTTGTAGACCGAGCTTTTCGAGGTTTTTTTAATTTAATTAAATTGAAAAAAACAGGGCAGTATGATGCCAAGGTTAGATTACCTGGCTATTTACCAAAAGATGGTTTTTTCCCACTTATAATCCCCATACGTGAGCGCGATCTCCTTAGACTCAAGGATAAAAACTGGCAATATAAAATTCCAATGTCTCGACCTTTTAAACGCAGTTTTGGGAGGATTACTTTAACAATTCCCGAAAAAATTAGAGATAAGATTGTCAAAGAAATTAGTATTTTACCCAAATATAAAGCCAGAGTCTTTGATATTGCATATGTTTATGAAGCAGGAGAAGAAGAAAAGTTAGTAAATGGAACTGATACAATCGGTATCGATTTAGGTGTTAATAATTTAGCTACTTGTGTTAGCACTAAGGGCGATTCATTTATTATTGATGGAAAAAGACTTAAAAACTTAAATCAATGGTATAACAAACGTAATGCTAAACTTCAATCAATTAAAGATATTCAAGGCATTGAAGATATTACTTTTCAACAAGCTTTATTACTCGACCGAAGAAAGCATCAAATTCAAGACTATTTAAATAAATCCGTTCGATTTATTATCGATCGATGTTTAAATACGGGAATTAACAAAATAGTTGTGGGCTACAATCCTGGTATTAAACTTAATGCCAACATGGGCACTCGCAACAATCAAAATTTTGTCCAAATTCCTCTATCTACTTTACGTTCCAAGCTGCAAAGCCTCTGTGAGCCAGTAGGAATTGAATACATTGAAACTGAAGAATCTTATACCTCTAAAGCTAGTGCAATCGATGGTGATGAGATTCCCAAATATAATCTTAACGATCCTCAAAAATATACCTTTAGCGGTAAACGCATCAAAAGAGGTTTGTATCGCACTAAAACTGGTCAGTTAATTAATGCTGATGCAAATGCTTCGTTAAATATATTGAGAAAACATCTTGGATTAAGTAAAGCGAACGATCTCAAAATGATCCGACGTATTAGTGGGTGTTTGACACATCCAAAAAGGATTCGATCTTTT
>JASJCW010000082.1 GCA_030065265.1 Prochloraceae cyanobacterium | reverse complement strand
GCCAACTTATCGGGCATCGAACCCTCAAGTTTGCTTGAGGTGTCCATGTATCCCGACACTGAATCAAAGATTACAGCGCGGGACTTATAGCCCCTCAAACTCCCCAAAAGTTAAGAACCAGAAAAGATTGTTAGACGAATCTTTGAAACCTTTAGCAAAATATCGCTCCGAAGAATTGGCGCAAATGAAAATTGATTTTAGAAGCGCAACTTACAATACGGCTCGCTACAATTTTGTCCGTAAAATTTGTCCCGAACGCACTCCTTTACATTTAGCCAAACATCGCCAAGCGGTTGGAAATTTGTCGGATTGTTGTCGGGTTATTTTACCTCGAAATACATCTCTTGCAAGCTTATAGTTATTCGTTCTATCAATTACAATTTTCGTTTGCAGAAGCGCACTGCCCGTGGCAGTTACTGCCTATAAGGACGGAGCAAGCAGGCAGAAGGCAAGAGAAGTTTTCTCAAAATTAGCAAAATATCTACCAACTGTATCTAACTAATATGAAAAAAGTTGAAAAGGATTATTATTGCTGACCTCTTTGACCTCCTACCTAGACCCACTAATAGAAATGGGATTACTTTTGTGCGTCATAGAGAACTTGCTGTAATTCTCTAATAGCTGGCGAGCTTGGCAAGGTGCGATCGTTTAAAGCCCTTCGAGAGTCGTCTAAGTTGCGTCGTCGATACAGCTTTTGAGTCTCTCTTCGATCGTAAGCAATTTTAGACCCTTCAAGAGCAACCCCGGCAAATAAACCTTCACTTTTGGTATAAGAATAAATATCTGCATCTGTATCTGTCGGGTTAACTGGATCTTTTCCCGCAGGGCCTGCTGCAACGGAAACGTTTCCGCCTAAAGTAAAGGATTTCTGTAAGGTCTTGCGAATACTGCGATCGCTCATAAAGACTAAAATAGCATCGGTAGATTTGCCGCCAGCTTGCAGACCGAAACTCCCCCCAGAAATCGAAACAATGACCGGTTTATTCCACCGTCCTTGATTGTCTCTAATAATTAAAATCCCTTCCCCATTAGTGCCGGCAAAAATCAATCCACCGGTTATTATTCCTGGAAAAATAGCAATACCTTTGGCCCGACGAATTATCTGCGGGGGAATGCGCTCTTTGCTTCGCCTGGAACTAACAAATTGTGAAATCGTATCGGTCGAATCAAGAATGACATCTTCTGGTGCTGCTAATGCAGGCGTGGCTACCATACAGACAGTAGCTGCGGGAACAACGAATATTAATGGTGAAACTTTCATAACCCTAATTTTTGTTATAGATTATATTTAACCGCCTGCGGCGGAAGGCAGAAGGCAGAGGGCAGAGGGCAGAGGGCAGAAGGTGAATATTTTATGTTTAAATTGCTGCTCAATATCGGTATTAATCTAATAATTTATACTGTTATGTTAGCGATTTTTATTTTTAGTGGCGATCGCATTGATAAAATTATTTATATAGCAGTCGAAGCAAAGGTTATGACAATTTTATTTGTTCCCGAGATAGAAGAAAAAAAGCGCACCAAGAAAGGGGTCTTCGGTGATTAGTGTTGGTCAAGCAGAATTAATAAATTTAAATTAAGACTCCTTGATTTTTCCATTCATTGTAACCCTACTACCTACTACCTACTACCTACTAACTATTCTCTGCTTTTACAATTAGTGTCCTAATCTCTAGTTCAGTTGCTATAAATACAACCATCCCAGCCCTTGCAATCATTCAGGCGATCGGGCTATTCTAAAATTCAATCTCGTTCGCGGCAATTTGTTTTTAAATAGAGCATTATTGAAAAAGAAAACCCGCCCCAAACTGGGGTGTTAAGATCTGCTTTTCTTAGTGCTTCTGCCGTCCAGGAATTGCAATTTCGCAGGGCTGAATAAATCCCTTTTCCAGCGTAAAAAGTATTGCGATAGTGCAGATCTTTTTTAATAAAAATTCTCTCGCCATTTTCAGACAGTTCAAAAGAAGATTCGATATATTTTTTTAAGTTTAAATAATCTTTTTCGCTTATTTTAATGCATGTTACTTTTTTCGGCAGGCGGCTATATTTGCTGACTCGCATCACCGTAGCAGTCGGCAAGAAAAGAGCTTTAAATCCCCCGATTGCTTTGTCTTTTAATCCAGTTTGTTCGGGATTTTTCATGAAAAAAAAGCGATCGCCCCAACCGTAACCTAAATATTTATAATCCAAGGTGCGATCGTCTGCTGGAAGCAAAATGTCGCTATGAAAACCATTATCGGCGACGCAAATTTTAGCATAACAAATTTCTTCGTCGGAGCTTTTGTTGTGCCATTTTCTCGGTATTATACTAAAAAATAACATCAAAAAAAACAGTCCGCAAAATCCCCCCAAACAAAAAGCTGCTATTTTTCTTTTTTTCATTTATACTGAAAATCTAGACATTTATGCTTTGGATAAGGAGATATCTTACATAAAGAAAGATATTTCAGATCGGTTTTTCCATAATACCAATAGCATTCCGAGCATTTTGTCGGAATTGGAGTTGATTGTATCCGTTTTTTTATCCTTTTGATTAAAACGTGTTTGACCCATAACCATAAAAATAAATACCAAAAGATCGGAGCGATCGTTAATAATAATAAACCTAATAAGATAAAGGAATAATCCGGTTTGAATGCAATTGTAATAATCCCCAGACCCACAAATCCCAGTAACGAATAAAGATCGATTTTATTTTGGTACGATCGCCAAATTCTATTCATAATCTTTTCCGCTAGTAAGACATCTTTTTTAAATACTGAAAAAAATCGCTCGATTAGTTAATATAGCTTTTGAATCGTATCAAAGAAGTATTTTACATCTTGCTTTATTTTAAGTTTGTTAATAAAAAATTTATAATTGATAGGTTTCAAAATACTTCTTATAACTTCTTTACTTAAATTTACTTTTTAACTTGGCGATCTCTTTTTGAGTTAAAAAACGATATTTACCCGATGATACGTTCAAATCAGGCCTGGACGATAATAATTTAACCGGCCCGATCGCAGTACGATGGAGGGAAATAACTTCAAAGCCAAAATGTTCGGCAACCCTACGAATCTGACGATTTCTGCCCTCTCTGAGAACGATTTCTAACAGGGTTCTATATTTCTTCTTCCTGATAATTTTAACCCCAGCCGGTAAAGTTTTTCGCTCTAAAATGACTACACCTTTGCGCCATTGTTCGATAATTTGGTTAGAAGGGCGGCCTTTAATCCAAACCTGATAAATTTTATCGATGTGATAGCGAGGATGGGTTAAATTTACCGTCAATTGTCCGTCATTTGTGAGCAGTAATGCACCTGTAGACTCAGCATCGAGTCTTCCGACTGGATGAATGCCTTTTCCTGTAGCTAAATCCTCTGGAAGTAAGTCTAACACCGTCGTGCGATTAAAAGGATCGCTACAAGTAGAAACTACACCAACGGGTTTGTTAAGTAATAAATATATATTTTCGGGGCGATCGCCAGTTAAGATCGATTCTCCATCTACTTCTAAGGTATCTCGAGTCAGATCGGCTTTTTGTCCTGGCGAGACTACAATACCATTTAATTTTACTCGTCCAGATAAAATCATTTTTTCTGCTTGACGACGCGAAGCGATACCCCATTGAGATAAAATTTTTTGAACCCTTTCTTCCATGCCAAGTAATATTATTAGTAAAGTTCTTTCTCCTGCGGTTAAACTCTGGTTGAGATCCCAGGTTGAAACAGTGGATCGACTCCGTATTGAAATTAACGGAAGCGATCGCCAAATTATCGGTGGTTATATCCCTAATATATTTCTTGCTAGCAGCAGTGCTAACTATCAAGGAATTCATTTAAGCGAAGTTGAATTGGTCGGGAACAATATTCGCATCAATATCGGTCAAATTATTAAAGGTAAACCTTTGCGTCTTATCGAACCGATTTCAGTTATCGCTAAAGTAATGTTACAAGAAACTGACTTAAATCGTTCTCTTAGTTCTCCACTATTATCTGCAGGTTTAACAGATTTTTTCTTTGATTTGTTGGCAACTCGATCTTTACTAAATTTAATTGAGTTTAAACAAGATTTTCAAATTCGATGGTTACAACTTGCAATAGAACGCAACAAACTAATTATTGAAGGAAACTTAATTAATTCAGATCGAGAAGATATTCCCCTTACTATTGTTAGTGGTCTCACCTTGGCTAACCCACAAACTTTATTACTTTATTCGCTCAAAATTGAGACAATTCCAGGATTAATAAATATGAATTTAAATGAATTTCAATTAGATTTAGGATCTGTGGTTGCGATCGAGGAATTAAGCTTATTATCGGATCGGCTTAATTGCTACGGGCGTTTAACCGTACTTCCTTAATATTTCTACAAAAAGGAGAAGCCGAATTTCAAATAGCTAGGAATATATCGAACCTGTTTCAACAATTTTATACTTTTGGCTTAATTTTAAGTCAGAATGTTACGCCATTTACAGGTAAGATCGCCATATTTTTCTGGGAATCCTTGAAACAACATAAAGTTTAGAGGTAATTAATGAGTTATTACGATTTTGACGATCACTTTTGGGGTGCTTGGGAGGTTTGCGGACAATCTGTAGAATCAGAAGAAGACAAAGAACCTTCTTTTGCTTCGAGAATCATTACTACTATTTTTGCAGCTTTTAGCTCTGAAAATCGGGAAGAAAGTACGAATGCTTTAGTTAATACTTTACAACAAGATCCCGATTCCGTCTAATCCGATACGAGATCCCGCGAAAATAGCGGGGGTTTCATTAAATAATCATGCTAAAAAGCTTAGCTATTGATTGTTACAACCAAACGGACGGTTAGAGTGGTAAGTAGAATCTCTTTTACCAAACCATTGATAACGATTGTCTCGCACTTGTTCGTAAGTGCGATCGCCAATCCACTTTGCTCCTGGTAAAGCGCGATAAGCGGCAATAAAGGCTTTTCCTAAAGGCAACAGACGAGCTATTTCTTCTGCTGCTGCACTGCCTTGCCAGCGATTTTCTGGTTTTTCAGCATCAATTAAAATCATTCCCATTTCGCAGTCTTCAGCAGTGATTTGAAACTTTTCCAAAGTTACTTTGTCTTGCATTGGAATGTAATCGAAAATAGAACTGCGATCAAATTTTTCTAACAATTGAGCGAAACCAACACAGAGATTGCAGTTACCGTCATAAACCAAATGATAATTCATAGCAATATTTCAAGAGATACTTTTCCAACCTTTATGAATTTATTGTAATAAATTTTAATCAAATTTTAGCAAAACCCATTTGTTGTAATTTTTGACTTAATTTATTTGCTTCTGCAAGATTATTTTGATTTTGATGCAGGGCGATCGCTTTTTGAAATGCGGTAATACTTTCAGGTAATTGACCGATTTTCAAGAAAACAACCCCTAAATTTTGATAAGCAAAAGCATAATCTGGCTTCAATTCAATTGCTTTTTGATAAAGTTCGATCGCGTCGGTAAAAAGACCTTTTTGCTTGTAAATTTTGCCGAGATTGTAGTAGCCAAAGGCAAAATTAGGATCTATTTGTAAAGCTGTTATGTAGGCTTTTTCTGCTGCTGCTAAATTTCCTGATAATTGACAAATACTGCCGATATTATTGTAAGCACCTATTTTTAATAACGGTAAAATTGGTTGAGAAATTGCTTTTTGATAGTGTTTTAAAGCTTTTTCTGGCGTTGAAGATCTGCTGTAAAAATTACCAAGATGATAGTGCAATTCAAACAAGATTGGAGCATCTGCCGTACTTGATTTTAAACCTTGTTTGAGTAATTTAAAACCGGCTTTTTCTCGACCCATTTGTAAATATAAAGCACCTAGTTTGCTGCAAGTATAAGGATCGTTGGGATTTGCGGATAAAAATCCTTGCATTGCAGTTTTAGCTCGATTTAGCTTGTTCAGAGAAGCGATCGCCTCGGGTCGATAACCATAGTGTAAAATAGCAACAGCAGATAAATCGACTATTTCCCAGTGTTTTTCTCGCTCTAAAATTTCTTGAATGCTATCGTCGATTGAAGCGTGATAGGGACGATTAAACTTCACTTGCGGGTGACGACGAAATAAACGAGAAACAGAAGAATAAGGTGATTGTAGCGCGCCGACTTCTTGACGAATTAAATTAATTACAAGATTATCTTCTTTAGCTGTAGCTAATCGTATTTCTGAAGCAATTTCTGGAGTGAGAACTTCATCAGCATCTAAAATTAAAACCCATTCTCCAGTTACATATTTTAAAGCTTCGTTACGAGCCGCAGCAAAGTCATTGCACCATTTAAAATGATATACTTTCGCGCCAAAGCTTGCGGCTATTTCTACAGTGCGATCGCTCGATCCCGTATCTAATAATATTATTTCATCGACGAGATCTTTAACACTCGCAAGACATTGAGGTAAAGATTTTTCTTCATTAAGGGCGATCGCGCAAAAACTTAATTTTGTCATTTTAATTATTATCGAAGTGAAGCATTAATATTAACTTGGCAAAATTCTGATTTACAATATTCCCA
This sequence comes from Prochloraceae cyanobacterium, assembly GCA_030065265.1. Classification (GTDB taxonomy): domain Bacteria; phylum Cyanobacteriota; class Cyanobacteriia; order Cyanobacteriales; family JASJDA01; genus JASJDA01. Next base: position 10,076 of record JASJCW010000082.1, on the reverse strand, counting down.
GACTTTTTAAAGCTGACTCTGCTGCTTGTTTTTGAGCTTCTTGTTTGCGACGACCTTTTCCAGTACCGTAGATTTTATTATTAACTTTTACTTGCGCGGTAAATTCTTTAGCGTGATCCGGGCCCGATTCGGCGATGATTTCATAGATCGGATTTTTTCCTATTTCAGCCAAGGCCCATTGCTGAAATCTATTTTTCAAGTCTACTAGATTTTGGGCGCGATCTTCGGGAACTGATGTGAGAATCTTTTCCGCTACTGGCATAAATAGAGGTTTAATATAGTTTTGTACGGCTTCAATTCCCGACTCGAGAAAATAAGCACCTAAGATCGCTTCAAAGGTATCGCTCAATAGTGAAGGACTTTCTCTGCCATTATCTTTTTCCGCACCTTTACCTAAGAGTATCATCTTACCTAAACCGAGTTCTCTGGCGAAATTAGTTAATTGAGTTTCATCGACTAATTTAGAGCGCAAACGAGTTAGATGTGCTTCACTCATTTCTGGGTAATTCTGATATAAAAGTTCTGCGATCGTAAAACCTAAAACTGCATCTCCGAGAAATTCTAAACGCTCGTTATCTCCTTCTTGTTCGGGATGCTCGTTAAGATAAGATCTGTGAGTTAGTGCTTGTTTTAATAATTTTTTATTATTAATTAAAGGGATTTTGGACTGCATTTATTTATATTCTTCTCAATACAAATTTAAGAGCTGCCGATTTATTTTTAAGATTTAAACCTTAAAGTCTTTATCGTTTAATAAAGTAGCACCAGTAATAAAACCAATTACCAATCCGAGAACGTGGCTTAAAAAGCTAACTCTTGGCATTGCCAGATCGAAGGCAAATTGCACTCCGATTGTAAATAGTAAAATTGACAAACGTCTGAAGGCGTAACGAGATTTTTTTCTTTGCCAAATCCGAAAAAAAATTGCACAAATTACGCCGATTAAACCCATAATTGCAGCCGATGCACCTACTAAAATTTGGTTAGTGGCTTCCATTTTAATTGCAAGAATAGTAAAAGCTAGCATCGAACCTATGCCACTAATAAAATAAGCTAATAAATAGCGACGCACTCCCAAATTAATTTCGACAAATCTACCAATGAAATAAAGGCCCAGCATATTACTGAATAGATGAACCCAACCAAAATGAAGGAAATTTGCACTTAATAATCGCCACCATTGACCTCCTAAGACTGCTTGAGGCCCCAAACCTAATTGATATAAAGTGCTTAGATCGTTAGTTCCTCCAGTGAATTGTGCGGCAAAAAAGAGCAAGTTTATTCCAATTAATCCGTGAGTAGCATAAGCTTTAAGGGGATTTTTATTATTCATAATATCTTTATATTTTTAGTTTTTTTTATTTAAAGGAAATTTATTTACTTAGGTATTCTAGTTTATATATTAAAATAATTTTATACAACTAGATCGAACTACGTAAAGGAAATTGACGTTAGCTTTAAATCCAGTTGCACGAACTTGAATATCTTTAAGAATTCTTTTATTTTGCAATCTAATTAATTTAACTCTAGAGCAAAATAACGATCGTTTTAATATTATCTTCAATTAAAAAAAATCTTGTTTTTCAATAATTACGATCGCCCGCTCGCAATTTTAATAGCACAAAAAAAATATTGTATCGATTTAGATAATAAAAATTAACAAAAGTCAGAACTTCAAATCGTCCTGACTCGATCGCTTTTATTGACTTAAAGCGCGTAAAAACTTTTGCAAATTGCCAAACAAACCAGATTTTTTGGGCTGAGGGGAGCTATTATTATCTCCATCGGAATTGGTCGGGCTAGTTGCTTTAATTAAGATATTTTCTAAAGCTTCTCCCATCGGCTTCTCGCTATCTTCAGCAATTAATTCGTATTCATCATCAGCTTTTTCGAGCCAAACCTGCCATAAACTAGGATGGCAACGCAAGACGGCCGCACTGTCTAAGGGGCGAAAATAATAACAAGAATAGAGGGTGCTGATAAACCTGTCTCGCAGTTGTCTGGCTGCATAACCAATGCCAACAATAGAAACATCTTCTAGTTGAGGAATCAAAAGCACGACGGGGCGATCGCCAGCTAAATTACAAAGTTTTTCGACTTGAGCGACTTCTACAGAAGAAGGACAGACGACGAGAAAAAGCCGATCGTCATCGCTCATTCTGCGCTCGACTGGAGATCGAGAAGTACCGATATCGCTTACCTTAAACTCAGTTTCGCCCCAATCGCGACGAGCTAAAGCCGCAGCCCCAGTATCGGCAAAAAGCACTTTCAAACCAGATCCGTAACTGGCAAACAAAATTGTAAACTGTTTGGCAAGACTTTGTGCTTGGAGAGCAATTTCGGGAATGACTAACTCGACTTGAACTCTTTGATAGCCAGAATTGAGAGCTTCTGTTGTCGCTACTTGAGCTTGGGCGATCGCTTCTTCAAGACTTTGAGGAAATTGAGACATAATCTAAATTTTAACTGACAATTAAATAGTTTATTTTCTAGCAAGATCGAAAAAATTAAATATTGTGAGAATTTAACCTCTTGAGGTAACTAAAGGAGGAACGATCGAGCGAGCGAGAATTTGTTTTAAGACCATCGCAGTCCAATCAATATCGGCTTCGGTGGTATCTCGTCCCAAACTCAAACGAATCCCTCTTTTAGAGGTTATCGGATCGTAACCCATAGCTAATAAAGTTTTAGACGGGTTTAATTTCCCGCTCTGACAGGCCGAACCAGCACTAATGGCAATACCAGCTAAATTGAGCTGACGAACTAGAGTTTTACCCGTAATTGCTTCTGGAATTTTTGCATCGGGAGATAAAACAAAACTGACATGATGGGGCAAACGATAGATGCGATCGCCGCTAGGTTTGAGATAGGGGGAATCGGAGAGTAAATCGAAGAGGCGATCGCGGTAATTAATTAAATTGGGGGTAATCGTCTTGATTTCTGCTGCAGCCATTTCTGCGGCTACTCCAAAAGCGGCGATCGCCGGTAATGCTTGAGTTCCCGATCGCAAATTCATTTCTTGACCCCCACCACCAAATAAAGGGACTAAATTGACCCCTTTACGGACGTATAATGCTCCCGCACCTTGGGGACTGTAAATTTTGTGGGCCGAAATAGATAGTAAATCTACGGACAATCTTTCCACATCGAGGGGCAAACGGCCGGCTACTTGTACTGCATCGGTGTGAAATAAAATATTCTTTTCTTTAGCGATTTTAGCTAACTGTTCGATCGGTTGCAGCGTTCCGACTTCGCTTTGTCCGTAAATTATCGAAATTAAAACAGTATTTTTTTGAATTGCTTTTTTTAAATCTTGAGGATCTATCCTACCGGTGCGATCGACTGGTAAACGGGTTACTTGCCAGCCCCAATCTGCTAACAATTTTGCTGGTTCTGCAACTGCTGAATGCTCTACGCTAGAAATAATTATATGTTGCGGATTTTTGTAAGATCTAGCCGTACCGATAATTGCTAAATTATTTGCTTCGGTGCCTCCAGAAGTAAAAACGATCGATTCTGAAGGAGCGTTAATTAAATCGGCTACTTTGATTCTTGCTGCTTCGAGAATGCTGGCCGCTCTTATGCCCCAACTGTGGAGACTTGAAGGGTTTCCCCATTGCGATCCCATAACTTGCTGCATTTTAGCGATCGCTTCCGGCCGTGGTTTAGTTGTCGCGCTGTTGTCAAGATAAATTTGCATAACTTTACTTTATAAAATATTTTAACCACCCGGTTTACAAACATTGTAGTCCTCGTGGGAAACAACAGCTTCAGGAACGAGAAAACTGCCGCGATCGCGACATAAAAGACGATATTTGCGAGTTACTGGAATGCTAATAGCAAAGCGATCGTGACGCAATCTTTTGCCGCGAAAATCGAGATAGCTTTTTTTGGTTTCGAGGTCTTGAATGATGTTGCGGGCTTTGATAACTACATTTTTAGGTAAAGTCCTCAAATCAATCCGATCGCGCTCGAAGGTTTCTTCCCAGCTATCTTTGCGTTGTTTTTTATTTGTTCGATCGACCTGCTCTTGTTGGCATCTGTGACAAATTTGACCGTAGCCTCTGTGACCGCAGGAAAACTTTTTTTTTCTTCTAGACATAGAACCTGCTCGGGGAAAGCTAACTAAAATAGCACTTTCGCAAACGCTCGCTAAACTGGAAAAGCTCAGAGGTCAGAAAGAATCTTGATTCATCATTACTCTTAACTCTTCACTTATTTAGATTGCAAATATTTGATTAAACAGCAATATTCCTGCGACCTTGGTAAATTTTCCCAGATTTTAGGGACAGGTTCAAGTTTAAGATTAAAAATAATTAGTCGAATCTTTTAACATAAAGTCGATCTCTGGCACGAGGGGATCGCGAACTAAACCGACACCTTCAAATCCCCAGCGTTTTAAAAGAGTTTTCAACTGAGTCCCGGCTAAAGATTCGACGGCAAAGCGATCGCTCATCTGTTTGGCGTGAGCGTTCAAATAACTTAAAGCGTCGTACTGTTCTGTAAAAATTAACAAGTAGCGAGCCGGTTTTGCTTCTTCTGGGGAGTTTTTGACGCGAGCAACTAAATATTGACCGTCTTGTTTGGAGCGAATCAGATAGTGAATCGAAGCTAACATAATTTTTATAGCTTTATTTGAGATTATCTAAAGTTATGCGAGGGTCTACCACTTTAAGTAATAAATCGGCCAATAAATTACCGATAATTAACATAGCCGCGCCGATCGTTAAACTCGTCATCACTAAATAAGTATCGGTTGCTTGAACCGCTGTGAGGGTCAAAGTACCCAAACCAGGCCAGTTAAAGAAATATTCGGCGATAAAAGAGCCGCTCAACAAGCTGGCAAATTCAAAACCGAGTAAAGTAATTAAAGGATTGATCGCATTTCGCAGCGCGTGAACGTAGAAAACCCGATTTTCCGGCAAACCTTTGGCGCGGGCGGTTTGAATGTAATCTTGACGGAGTACGTCGAGTAATTGGCCCCTAGTCAAACGTTGCAAGCCAGCAAAACTAGTTAGGGAAAGGGCGATCGTCGGTAAAATCATGTGCCAACCAATATCAATAATTTTACCGAAACGAGATAATTCTGAGTGGTTAATACTTTCCATATTGCCCACCGGAAACAGAGGACTGACCGATTGAGCAAAAAATAATAACAACAAAGCTGCAATAAAACTGGGAAAACCCTGGCCGATATAACTGAGGGTGCGTAAAATTCGGTCTAGGAGAGTATTTTGTTTGACCGCGCTGAGAATGCCTAGCGGGATCGCGATCGCCCAAGTCACGAAAATTGAAGCAACAGCTAACAATAAAGTCGCTCCTACTCGGGGCCAAATTACGCTAGTTACCGGAATTTTATAGTAGTAACTGTAACCAAACTCAAAACGGGTGACTACTCCCACCAACCAACTCCAATATTGAACGTACCAGGGTTGGTCTAAACCATAAAGTTTAATTAAGCCATCGAGTTGCTCTTGGGAAATAGCTGGGTTTCCCTTGAGAGTGTCGAGAAAATCCCCAGGAGCTTGGTCAATAATGATAAAACTCAGCAAAGAAGCTAAAAATAAGGTTAAAATTCCTTGCAAAAGCCGTTTAATGACGTATAAAAATGTTTCGTTGGTTAATATTCCTGCGATCGCGCTTAATTTACTATTAGATTTTATCCCAATTGTTTTCATCAATATTCAACTAAACTAATAATAGGCAGTGAAGGGAGTTTTTGCCGACCTGCCAAATTCTTTAACTCGATGATAAAACTAAAACCCAAAACTTCGCAGCCAATTTTATCTAATAATTCTGCGGTTGCTTTAGCAGTGCCGCCGGTTGCGATTAAATCGTCTACAATTAAAACCTTACTGCCAGGTTGGACGGCATCTTGATGAATTTCTAGAGTATCGCTACCGTATTCAAGTTCGTATTCAACAGTATGGACTGCGGCTGGTAATTTTCCAGGCTTGCGAACGGGAATGAACCCTGCTTCTAGTTGATATGCTAGAGGAGTGCCAAAAATGAAACCCCGCGATTCCATTGCTACGATATAGTCGGGAATTAAATTTTGCTCTTGACACTTAGCGGCTAAAGTATCGATTGTATAGCGCAAACCCGCCGGATCGTTTAATAAAGTGGTAATATCTCGAAAAACAATTCCTGGTTTAGGAAAATCTGGTATGTCACGAATTAATGATTTTAAATCCATAATATTTCTTGGCGATCGCAGAAATTATAATTAAGCTTTAAATTAAGTCTCTGTTTACTTTGACAGAATTTTTTACCATTTTCTGAGAGCTTTTGTTTTATTTATGAATTGATTATTTAGCTAAAGATAAAAAGTGAATAACATCGAGATAAAAGAGATCTTCAGACTCGAAGATATTAAATCCGACAATTAAACTTAAACTAATAAAACTTGTTTTGCTTTCAGCTTAAAAAAGTTTCTCGAGATCCTCTATTTTGCTAAACTTTAAAGCCACCCTTGTCTAGTCGATCGAAATATGGTAAAAGCCTGACCATGAGTCATTATATAAACGTAATGCCCGATTCTAGTTCTGCTTCTCTCTCAAAAGAAGATATTGTTAAAGACCTACCGGACATACCCATTTCAAAAGGGGTATGTTCGCCTCAAATTCAACAAAAAATAGATTTGCTCCTCCTGGCGATCGAAGCTTTAGAGTTGGGAGGATCGGAATATATGCTAGAGTTAGCCAAAGAATTAGGATTGCGATCGCTGATTAAAAATCGAGTCGTTCTTTGGCGTTTGCGTTGCAGCAATCCCTGGCGACGCTCCTATACTCGAAATAATCTTACTTTTGAAGAAGCAAAAGCTTTGGTTACGATCGCCAGCAAAATGGCTCAAAGATTGACCGTTTCAATTCGAGAACTTCTTTTAGCCGAACAGCATATTAGAAGCAAAGGCTTAGCTTTAGAACAACATTTTCGCTTATCCGATTATCTCGAAAGATTTCGCGCTCATTTCAAGAGTCGGATGAATCCTCGTCGCGCGAAGATAGACTCTTATCTCTCTTCTAAAGAATTATTAGACGATCTGGCGATTTCTCTTTTAAGTCAACTACTATTTTGCACCGGAACTTCTGGCAAGCAAAGACTTTGGCATAGTCTGTTTGATGGAGAAGTAAAATGATAATTAAACGAGAATATACTTTACCTAATTGCACTTTAACCGTATCGGGAATGAGCCAAGAAGGGGGTTCGAGCGAATCCGGTAGCGATACGCCAGCGATTGATTCAATTTTAAGCGCGGAATTCAAGTTTCTTGGTTTAGAGACATCTTTGAGCGGCGAAAAAGAATTTTTTGAAAATGCGATCGCATCTATTAGCGATTACGCTCAGCAATTTTTGAGTGGTTTGCGCTACCCTAAACCGAATCCTAAAGATAGGTCAAATACAATCGAGATCGAACAAGTTGATAATAAAAATTTACATCGTTTGAGCTGGCAGCCTCCAGATAAGGAAAAAGTAGAAATTGAACTGACAACCATACAATTATTCGATCTAGTTGAAGCGATCGATCAGTTTTTTGCCGATCGCTTGACTCTTCCCGATCTCCAACTTAAATTAAAACCCCTCCCCAGACGTTATCGGACTTCTGACGAACCTTTGACGAAAAGAAGTGCCCCCGCAGCTTTGGGTTTGGCAAGTTTGGCTGTTTCTGGATTGGTTTTATTCATTACTCCAATTCCCGAGCGATCTAAAGAAGTCGATCCTCAACCGACTAATACCGAACAAAAACAAGAAGAAGACTCAAACCCTCCTGAAACTTCTACCGATCCAGATCGGTAAAAATCATTTTGCAAATCAAAAACCGCCTGGCGATCGGGCGGTTTTTCCGTAAATCGTTAAATAATTATAGGTTTAAATTCCAATCGTATTAACTAATTGAGCCGTTGCATCGACAGTTATTCCGGTAGTATCTAGTAGGGTAGTAGCATCAAATCCTGTTATCGTCCCTTTAAGTGTGACATTAATAAATTGAGAGTTGCCGATAAATTTAGTACCCGAAAAATCAACATCCTCAAAGACAGTATTACTAAATGTCACATCAGATACGATCCCTCCATTTGTTAATTGAGTATCAGCGAATGTAGTATCAGCAAATTTGCTCTTTTCTAAACTTGCTTTATCTAAGTTAACCCCTTGGAATAAAGTTTCGTTACCCTGAATACCATCGTTGTTATCATTAGCATAAGCTTCTTTGAGGTTCGCTCCCACCATTGTTGTCTCAACTGGTTGGAGAGGATTGCTTAAATCTGTGGTAAATGTAGCCCCAGTTAGATTTGCTATCGATGCTTGAACTCCGTTGAAATTAGACCCTGTTACTGTAGCACCACTTAAGTTAGCTAAATTAAAGCTAGTTCCAGTTGGATTTGCTCGAGTAGAAGTTGCAGTTGTGTTGGTAAAAGTTGCATCAATTAAAGTCGAACCACCAAAATTACTACCGGAAATATCTGCTTCGGTAAAGTCAGCTTTAGTTAAATCTGCACCAGTAAAAAATGCATCTGTTGCGATCGCATCATTAAATTTCGCTCCAACCAAATTGGATTGTGTCAGTTTTGCTCCTGCTAAATTCGTTTTAGTTACTTCACCAGTTGCTAAATCGACATAAGCACTAAAATCAGGATTGCTTAAACTGGTATCTTCCATACTAAAGCCTGCCATACTAGCACCTTTGAAACTAACGCTACCAGTAGTTCCAGTTCTAGTGTCAGTTAAGCTAACATTGTCGAGGTTAGCTAGATCGAACTTAGTATTACCGCCAATCAACCCATCGGTAAAATTAACCGCAGTTAAAGTAGTGCCAGTCATATCCGTATTCCAGAAAATGACGCTTTCTAACATGGCACTGGTTAAGTTGCTTCCCGATAAATTAGCATCTTTGAGGATTGCAGCCTTCATATTGGCATTACTAAGGTCTGCATTCTGGATACTAGCTCCCTCAAAACTAACGGTATTACCTCGAGCAGTAATAACTCCAGTAGCTGAGTCGATCGCACTACCATCACCTGCCAAATTTGCGCCACTCAAGTTAGCGTAATCAAAATTTGCTTTAGCAAAAGTGGTAACAGTTCCGTTCGTGCTTAAACCTGCCATATTAGCACCAGTAAACTTAGCACCGGTTGCGTCTACACCGCGCATTTCTGCATTAACAAAAGTAGCAAAGTTAATTGGGTTTCCACCAGCATCTAGAATTGGATTTCCATCAGTACCTCTTGTCGAGCTGAAGTCAGCATTGGCCATCTCAGTGCCGATAAATACAGTGCTATTAAAGTTGTAAGCTAAACCTTCGAGCAGTGCGTTGCTGAAATTGACAGTAGATTTACTAAGAGTTTTACCAGCATAAAAGTTTGGATCTATTGAAATCATTATTTTAAATCTCCTTAAAAATTCTTAAAAGTTTAAATTCAGTAAAACAAAAGAGTAATTTAATCGATAAAATTAGATAGAAAAATAATCATCATTCTAGATTTACAAGATTATTTATTAATAAATCTTGTGGTGCAAAATTTTCTAAAGCGATTTTGAAAATTCTCTAAAATAAATTGATAATAACGGAAATCATTACGCTTTTAAACGTGACAGCAGGAGCAAAAATCTTATTCGTTAAGAATAAAAAGACAGCTTTGCTTTACCGTTTACAATTTTCGTTTATGCTTACCTAATTGAGTCGATCGATTTCTGGTTTCTTTTAGGTTAAAAAAATCAACTTTTCACCTGCCGTAATAAATGTCCGATCTTTTTTCCAACAAGTTCTTAACAGAAACATTAAACAAGTTCTTAACAAAAACATTAATCCTATTCCTAATAAATGTTATGCAATTTAGTAATTTATTGTCGAGTTTTTATTAAACACTATCTTTAGACTTAATCGCATCCTCCAAAATAGTTAGATGGTTTTTTATTTTATTTGTGTCTTAAGACGCAAACAAAAATTTTAGGAAAAAAGAGAATGCTAAAATTGCAATCTTCCTTATGGGTGATTTTTTTTCTAACGCAAAGAAAAATTTTTCTTCCTATCCAATCATAAATAAATATCTAACTAAGACTGCGATCGCGATCGCTTT
>JASJCW010000081.1 GCA_030065265.1 Prochloraceae cyanobacterium | reverse complement strand
GGGACGGTTGCTTGAGATTTTTCATCTGCACCAGTAACAAGGAAACCTCGCTCCGTTTCAGTTATTATTCCAAGGGTTTTTAAAATTGGCGTAACTGATGCATCTGCTTTGTACCAAGCTTTGAGGTAATATTTTGTATCGGTAGAATCTTCGATTTTATCGAGGGTAAAACCATCTTCAAGGATATTGGGATTAACCGCGTAAAGCTTAGATCTTCGTCTTTGAGGTTGAACCCTTTCAACTTGTTCAACTTTTGCAAGTTTAGGTTGAATATTCTGAGGTTGCAATCTTTCAAGTTGCTCAGGTTTTGCAACACTCGGTAGACTATCGCTCAGGTTAATTCCAATATGTTCGGCCCGCATAGCTTGGTGTTTGCACTGTTTTTTCTTGCCCGTCCGTACTCGGTTATTCCAGTCTGGGCATGAGCAGTAGCTATTCGTTACTTGATAGGTTGAACCGTTTTCAAGATTGACTACTTTTGAATGGTTGTTGAGCCATTTATATCCCTTAAATTCCTTTGGAGAGATGAATGTGGCAAATTTCTTTCCCTCTGATGTCACATAATAAGCCCAAAATACTCGACCTCGGCCAACGTTGCGGTTATATCGAAGTATTTGCTCGGCTTTCGGCAAAGCGGCAAGTAGCGCGTTGTGGAAAATGTCTATTGAATTTGAGGCTGAATCGGGAAAAAAGGTTGAATTGTGCGATCGATGACTCGCACCGCGAAGCGGATCTCCTTGAGATCGCACTTTGGTATTTGCTATGGTAGACATAATATTTACTACAGTTTTAGATCCCATGTTGCAAGAGCAGCAGGGGGTTTTTGTTTTTAAGTTTGAGTTATGAAAAAAATAACTCGTTGAATAGATATTCTTGAAAAGCTGGATAAATTCAAGTAAGCCTATTGGTGGAACTTTTAGCAGATTGTGATGGTGTTAAACTCAAGTTGGCCGAGAAATTAGGAGTCAAGCCATCAACCCTCACACCTTGGTTTCAAGGTAAAGTAGATCCAGCGATTATCGACTTGATATTTTTCGTTCGCATAGCAGAAGCCGCCAACTTATCCGCAGACGAACTAGTAAAACGGCTAGGGATTTTAGAAAAATCAGAAGAAACAATCCTAGATAAATTTAAAAATCTAGTTAGAGATTTACTCTCGACTCAAACTCAAGAAATACTAGCCAAAAAACTTGGTGTTAGTGAAAGTGCAGTCGGCACTTGGGTCAGAAAGAAAAGAGCAATAGATCCTCGTAGAATCTCAATTGCAACAATTGCTGCGATCGCTCGTGAAAAAAATTGGACAATTGAAAGACTATTAATCTATCTTGATTTAAAAGAAATTACAGCTCGCGAAAATTTATCTTCTAAATTAAAAACCGATGCAACAATTTTATCTTTATCAGAACAAGTAGATTTATTAGCCTGGTTGTCTAGTTTAGTCACTGGTAAATTGAAAGAATCAGAGATTGAATCTGGAATTACTCAACAATCAAAACAATCATTAACATATAACGATCGCACTCTACTCATAATCCTCGAAAGAGAAGACATCGCGATCCGCGACGCGGATCTGAGCCTTGCTCAGCGCGCATCTCGTTACACCGCCGATCTAATTATTAATCTGCAAATAAATCCAGATAACATTCAAGTTACGACTATTCCCAAGCTTCCTCAATCTCTGGATAATATAGATGTATTAATATTCGATATCTCAACAGCCGACTCGCCCAGCATTGCACTTATCGAAGAAATAGATTTCAAAGGCAATATCTTAGTCTTTGCTGATGCTGATTTGAGTCAAGAGACTATAGATCGCATATCAAATCGAGTAACTGAAGTATTGATAAAGCCGATTAATTGGAATGAGTTAAAGACAAGAGCATATTTTAGCTAGAGCGATACACTCTGCTTGTATTTGGCGATCCTTTTACGATCGCCAAGCTTTACTGATAGAAAATAGTTATTTTTTAGACTCTACTTTAATCGGAGACAAGACTAAATAAATTTGTCCCCCTCTAAAGGGGCTTTTTTCGTCTAAATTACCGCAATCTGCTAATTTTTCAGAAATTAAATTGAGTTTTTCTTGTCCGAGATGAATGAAACTTCGTTCTCTACCTTTAAAACGCATCGAAATTTTGACTTTATTTCCACTGAGTAAAAATTTACGAGCTTGATTCGTTTTCGTCGTTAAATCCCCTACATCTGTGCGATAACCGATCTTTACTTCTTTGACTGCGTTATCTGTGCGTTTTTTTCTGGCTTCAGCTTCTTTCTTTTGAAGTTGATATTTAAATTTACCGTAATCAATTAATTTGCAGACTGGGGGTGAAGCATCTGGTGCTATTTCAACTAAATCTAATCCTACTTCTTCAGCTAGAGTTAAAGCCTCTTTAATTGGTTTTATGCCAATTTGTTCCCCTTTTTCACTAATTAATCTGATTGATTCTGCTTTAATCCTGCGGTTGATTTTATATTTTTCTTCTTGTTTGAACGATTTTTTCTTAATATCAACTCTTCTCAATCTAGGAATAACTCCTTACTACACTTTAAATTTTGAAAACGATTACTTTAATTGTACTCACGAATTAATAGAAAGCTGATCTAGCAAGTATCACATAAATTAACAAAAAAAACTGCGATTGATATATAGCGCAGTTCAATTCTAATCATTTAAACAATTTCTTCTGAGAATTTAACAGTAATTGCTGGAAATAGCCAGCTTAGCATCAAAGCATGGCAATAGATTGACATCTTGATCAGCACAGGATTTTGGGTTGCTATCGATTCTGAGTCGCATTTTACATATCGAATATATTTTCGATTTTAGAAATCAAATCCCTCTCGCTCTTACTGACGCTAGAATGCTTCATTTTTCAGCTTAATAATTAATCTTGCGGATTGATAAATTGGTTTAAATTCATTTTGCTCAAAGTTCGTTTACCAATTTTAAAAGCCAAAGAATCAGCTAAACCTAAATAATGAGATGAATATACCAAAAGCTCTCCCCATCCCTGCCATTCTTCCCGACTCATGTTTAGCTCTTGAGGACAAGCAGCAAAATCTAGACACAATATAGTAGAATTTTTTTCTAGTTCACGAAATACGTGGCAATCAGGAGAAAGAAAAGGAACGATCCGACGAAAACGCAGAATTGCTTCTATTTCTAAGTCAATATGGCTATATTTAACTCCTAAATTGTTGAATACCATCTCCACCACCTTCCTACAAAGATTTAATACTTTGCTCCTATCTTTATTTTAAGTAGCTATCCAATCAGTCGAATCCTTTGCGCTAATTAATATCAAATTTCAAATAATTATTTATCGTGAAATTAGAGCCACACCTAGCCAAAACGACATGAAAAAATATATTTGTTCGGTTTGTAATTATATTTACGATCCAGAAATAGGCGATTCAGATTACGAGATTGAACCGGGAATCCCCTTTGAAGATTTACCAGATGATTGGGTTTGTCCGGTCTGTGGTGCTGAAAAAGAAGCTTTTGAAGCAGAAGAGTAAAGAGCAGCTATTAATTAACGCACTTGCCTCACTCTGGGTTGAAAGCTCAATCTAATCCTTGCCTGCGATCGCATAAACTAGTTAAATCAACCCATTCTGACAGAAAAGGGTTATCTAGAACATTGCATTTTATTTGCAACTTAGCATTTCATACTGAATCTCAGCAACGTCCTTTTTTAGTTCGGTAAATGTTGCCATTTTTTTAAATCGGCAATCGTATCTCGAATCGATTTTTCTAAGTCGATAAATTTTATCCCTAATTCTCGCTTGATTTTACCATTATCAAATTTAAGTTCTTTACCGATATGGGTTCTGAGATAACTACCTACTCCTAAAGGTTGAAAATAAGAAGCAAAGCGAATCAGTAAATTACCAGGACGAGAAATCAGGTTAAACTTAGGTACTTGGGAATTATTTGGTTCTAAGTTTGATAAAAGTTCGACTAAATTTTTCATTGTAATCGTTCGGTTAGCACAAAGATAACGACCGCTAGCCCCTTCATTTTCCATTGCTAAAATATGGGCTTTTGCTACATCTCTAACATCAACCATCCCCCAGGTTAAATTCATTATGCCTGGATATTGACCAGTTAAAATATCGACCAATATTTGATTGGAAGTATTTAATTTTGGCGTATAAGAAGGGCCGATAACCACAAAAGGGTTAATAACAACTAAATCGAATAATGGTTTTTCTGTTTTAACGATGCGCCAGGCTTCTTGTTCTGCTGCGGTCTTCGAGTAATAGTAAGGATTTCGTTTTAGGGACGATTTCGAGTTCCAGTCCGATTCAGTTAACACTTTATCGCCAGATGGAGAGTCTGTAATTGCTGCAACCGAAGAGGTTAAAACAATTCTCTTAATCTCCGAGCAATTCATGGCAGCTTCTAGCAAGAAACGAGTTCCATTTACTGCCGGATCTAATAAGTCTTTTTTTGGGTCTTTAACGTTTAGAGCGTAAGGACTAGCTGTATGAATGATATATTCACAACCTGCTACAGCCGATTTAAATCCTTCCGCTTCAAGTAGATTTGCTGAAACTAATTCGAGTCTTTTGTTGGTGCGATCGAGATCGTAAAGATATTGATATTTTTGGCGATTATCGGCATTGCGAACCGTTCCTCTAACTTGATATCCTTTGGATAATAATTGTTCGACGATATGAGCCGCGATAAATCCAGACGCGCCTGTTACGCAAATTGGCTTGTTAGTATTCATAAAAGTTAAAAAAACTGTTAAAGTTTAGTAGAATTTAACAACATTTTATCCGATCCTTTATCTTACTGGTTAAGCTCTAAGAGCTGTTTAAAATCAAAGAAAACTTTTTTGTAATCGGATTTTCTGCAAATTAGAATCAATTTAGGTAGATAATTATGGATTTAACCGCCCAAATCGAAGTAAAAGCATTAGCAAAAGAATTCGGTAAAATTATTATCAACTCCGACAAAATTAATATTTTCCAAGTGGATAAACAATTAATTATTGACTTATTTAAAGAATACGGTGTTTTGCTTTTTAGAGGATTTAAAGCTGAATGTGATGAGTTTTTAGAATTTAGCAATTCCTTAAGTGCCGATTTTATGGACTATATAGGAGGATATGTAAAACGCCAAGAAATAAACGGCAATCCCAGCTTATTAACTGTTAACGATTTTAGCTCTGCGATTAAGTTACACGGAGAAATGTACTATCAAAAACACCATCCAGCTATGATCTGGTTCTATTGCAATCAACCCCCGCTCAAAGACGGACAAACAATAGTTTGTGATGGCAAACAATTTTATAAAGAACTTAGCGATTCTCTCAAAAATTTATTTCAACAAAAAAAATTAAAATATCCAAGTAAATTAAGCAAAAATGATTGGCAAATCAGATATAAAACCGAAAATATTAAAACTGCAATACAAATTTGTCTTGATAACGACCTCGAAGTAAAAGTAAATGAAGATGAGTCGATGAGCAGAGTTTATACTTGTCCGGCTGTTTATCCGAGCCGCTCCCAAGAAGATCTAGTATTTATTAACAGTTTATTACCAGCTCAAGCAGTAAATCGAAATTTAGTTAGATTTGATGACGATTCAGAAATAAGCAAAGAGATTATCTCGGAACTTAACGCAATTGCCGAGCAAATTACTGTTGAAATTAATTGGCAAAAAGGAGATATATTGATGATAGATAACGAGCGCATAATGCACGGTAGAAGGGCCTTTAGCGACAATCAACGAGATATTTACATCCGATTGTGTTCTTTAGGTTTTTAAGCCCCGATCGAACTCCTTATTTATTAAAAATTGGGATAAGCTGTTTAGCGTTAAAATTGGGTATTATTCAACAGAAATCGATAAAATTCAAACACTCACTCTTAAGAAATAAGCGGCTGAACCAATTATTTTGAGTAGTTTGAATGATAAGAGCGATTTTTTTGTCCAGATGGTACAATAGAATTGTCCATATAAACAGAAAAAGATGTCTATTAGCTCTATTTCTACGGCTCAAATGTTGGGTGGGACAGCAGTTTTAGGAGTCGAAGTTGAAAGCGATCGCGACTTAGAAAAAGTAGTTTTAAAAGGACTACCTTGTGAGGTTATTGCTCGAGTAATAGATCGCATTTATCCCAAACAAGTTACAAAATACTACGAGTTAGTGCCTCGTAGCACTTTAATTAGAAGGCAAAACGAAGGTTCTACTTTGGATCTCGAAGAAAGTCAAAAAGTCGAAAGAATTGCCAGGGTTTTTGCTTTTGCGATCGAAGTTTGGGGTGATGAAGATAAAGCTAGAGAATTTATGAAGAAGCCCCATCCGATGCTTGACGATCGCGTGCCTTTTGAAGCGAGTCTGAGCGAATTAGGTGCAAGACAGGTAGAGCAGCTTCTCGGTCGGTTAATGTTCGGATCGGCAGCTTGATCGTGAGTGCGTCGATTGCCAACCGTACTTTATTTGCTTATAGAATCGGAGTACATAATAATCGGTATCCTATTTTTGATGGAACTGGTTCTAAATTGTATCCTGGCCGCTGGAACGAAAAATATCCAGTTATTTACTGCGGTGCAAACTACTCTTTAGCAATGCTAGAAAAACTCGTCCATAGTAATACTGGGGATATTCCTGATTTTCAGCAATGGATCGAAATCACTATACCTGTAGGTACGACTTATGAAACTGTTACGACTTACAGCTTAAGTGATTGGAAAAATATTTCTGTAAGTAAACTATTTGGAGACGAGTGGCTAAATTCAAAACGTTCTTGCATTTTGATCGTTCCCAGTATCATTGCTCCGGTAGACAATAACATCTTAATCAACGAATTTCATCCTCAATTTTCCAGCATTACAACCAGCTTAAATCAACCCGTAATTTGGGATCGAAGATTATTTTTCACCTGATGCGCGATCTCTTTGGTTTCAGCATTCAATTAGCAATCTATCAAGAATTTCTTTACGATTTAAAAGCTTTAAATGCTCAATTAGGTTGGGAAAATCTTGGGGCTGAAAAAGATCTCTTAAAAAAAACAATCTTTTCTCCCGGTTATTTTCCCTATAATTATATTGAATTGTCTCACCCTAATAATCATTTAGATATTAATAATGTATCTTGGATTAAAACTTTTTTAAATCGTTTAAAAAAGTGTGAAATTTGAGCTATAAATATCACAGTTTTGAGAATTAATCGCTCTTAGTTTTCTTTAAGTTGAATAATGCGCTGCGCGCAATTTTAAATGAAGCTTTTACAGGATTTTTATGACTAAACAAGAAGCTACAATTAATAATTGCTGCTCGGATTTTCCCCCACTAGAAAAAGAAATATCTCGTGATTTTGCTAAAGTAGAAAACAAACCAACCTGGGATTTTTATGCATTAGAAGCAGAAATATATGCCGATTCACCTAAAAAGAGAAGTGAAAACAAACCAACCTGGGATTTTTATGCATTAGAAGCAGAAATATATGCCGATGCTCCTAAAAAGAGAAGTGAAAACAAACCATCCTGGGATTTTTATGCATTAGAAGCAGAAATATATGCCGATGCTCCTAAAAAGAGAAGTGAAAACAAACCAACCTGGGATTTTTATGCACTAGAAGCAGAAATATATGCCGACTCCCCTAAAAAGAGAAGTGAAATTATACTTTGAGATTTTTCTCAATTATAATTAAAGAATAAAAACATAATAATATCCGATCAGCCTCCGGCTGCGCTACGCGAGCGCAATCGCGTATTATTATGTTTTTCAGCCATTAATATTGTCCGACTACTTAAATAGATTCTCTCTGAGTTGAATAATGCGCTGCGCGCAACTTTGAGTGAAGCTTTTAAAGATTTTTTATGACTAAAGAAGAAGCAACGATTTTGCATGAAGTAATGCAAAGAGTGAGCGATCGATGTAATTCCTTCCACCTGAAATGTTTACTCTTATTTTGGTTGAGATTGTTCGGGGATCTCTTTTTTTCCTAAATTATCAAAGAATTCTTTAATTTCTGCATTCCAAATCCCAACAAATAAAGCAAGTATCGTTGCTATTGCTGCTAAAAATGCTACTTTTCTTTCTAGCCAAGGAAAAATCTTATTAGATTTTTTTTCTTCACTAGTTATTGATGCATTATCCTGATTAATTGTATCACCAATATTACCTTGATTAGCATCAGCTTTATCTCGACTCAAATCGAAAGTAGCATTATCACCACTGCTATTGACAATATTAGCGTTTTCGCCAGTAATATCACCAGTAATACTGTTTATTCTTTCTGCTTCTACATTTAAATTTTTACTCTTATTTGTGGCTTCTTGTGCTGCAACAGCATCGCCACTGCCATGAGCGATCGCTTCGTAGCTATCTCGTTTAATATCTACGTTACCTTGGAAAATATAAGCCTTATCTATTCTTGTTTGAGTTTGTGAAGAACTTAACCCTTTTCTACCAATTGAATCATCAATTAAGCTATAAATATTTACTAAATCTCCACTTATCTGGCATTGAGATACTTGTATAGATTTAGCTAACAAATTACGAAGATTATCAAATCTATGAAAATAAGGATCTTTATTATTAACTTTATTAGTTTGGCACGTTTTACAGTTGCAAGGAATTAATTTGTCAACTTTTAATCTATTCCCATAAGAGTTATGGATCTTATCTAATTCATAAGTAACTATCGTCATTAATTCTTTTCTATTCTTTCCTGATACTCTGATAAATATTTTTCTGCGATCGTAAGATTCTATAACTTCAGCTCTAGTCTCATCTTTTTCTAAAATTACTCCATTACGCCAAACTAGCTGCTGTTTTTCAATTAAATAATGTACCGCTACTATAAAACGAGTTATTATTCCTTTTGGCATAAACTCATAGTCGTAGCGAAGTAATAAATTATTATCGTTATTCCATCTATATTCTGCCTTATCTAAGGAGAGTAGTTGCGGGGCTATATAGTTATTTTTCTTTTGGGGTAATTCATAGCAGAGCTGAAATTTTTTCATCAATCCCAGCAATTCTATTCTTTTACCGGCATATTGTTTGTCTTTCCAAATCTCTCTTAAGTCTCGATCGCTAAATTGCCCTAGATTATTAATAACTGTCGTATTATCTAAGACTTTATAAACTGCGTCAGTTCCCCATTCTGGTTTTAAGATTACTGTTTGTTCTAAAACAAAATCTTCTTGAAAGTGTAATATATCCCCTAAATCGTGCAAATAAGCACTTAATTGAAGTTTATCTTTTTCTTTTTCAAATCCATTATTTTGACAAATATTCAAATATTCTTCTAGAGAAATATAATTTCGTTTATCATTTTCTAATGTCTCCCGAACTTGCTTCCATGTTTTTGGTATAACATCGCCTATATGTGGGAGCTTTGTAAAATAATATTTACAACTTTCTAGAATTTCTTTGTATCGATCGCCTTCACTTTTAGTCTTACTTATTTTTGCTAAATTGATTGCAAAACTTTCTTTTAAACTTTCAAATTGTCCTTTTAATTGACGTTCATTTATTTGAATAGAACGATCGCCTTTCTCATTTTTGACTATTATTAAAGGACTGCGATCGCTCAATAATTCGACTATATTTAACCAATAGGGAAAATCTGTATCTTCTTTTCTCGTATCTGCTACTAATGCATATAACGAGCGTTTTGTCAAAAAGAATTGGTGGGTCGTATGGTAGATCTCTTGTCCACCAAAATCCCAGATATTTACTTTAAATTCTCGTTCTTCCCCGTTTTTATCGATAGTCTTAAAAGACCACTTTAAAATATCTATTCCTTCTGTTGAAGCCTCTTGAGGATTAAGTTTATATTCAGGATTAATAATCTTCAACGCCAAAGTTGTCTTGCCCGCACCACCTGCTCCGACTATGATTAGCTTGGCTTCGTAAAGGTAATCTCTTCCTGCTTCTAATTGTCTAAAATAATCTCTTATTGCTTCTATACCTTTACTTGCAATCTCTATCGGTGGTTTTTCAAGATGATTCTTATCTAAGTAAAGTTTAGTGCGGTTAGTTAGTTGTGCGATCTCGGAGAGATCCGCTTCGCGGTGCGCCTCTGGCAGAGTAGTTAATTGGAATTGCCCAAGATTAAGCTTCCAAATTACTCCAATTTGTTGCGAGAATTTAAATAAATTTTAACGGGCTTCATCCGTAAGGCAGAGGGACGGACGGCTGAAATGTCTTCAGAGACCGACAATCATCACGTCCTCCAGTGGGTAGGGCAGTGGGCGGAAAGTGGGTTGCTATTCACCCTGGCGGCCCGACAACAACTGCTCAATTTTCAGACTAGAACGTCTAGTATTAGGGGAAGGGGAGGGGTGAAGGTGGCAACTTGTTGCTACCTTCACCATCTTTTCGATTCGGCGCATATACTTCGATAAAGCTACATTAATAACTCGCGGAACAGGGGATTTAACCTTCTGACCAAATCGGCTTCTTACTTCTGCCTTCACCCCGCTTGCAGCACTTTACTCGCTTTAGACGACCTCGCAGCGAGTTTAATAAATAGGTTTTTACCGAACTATTGCTAACAACTCTTGAATCGCTCTTTCGGCAGATTCCAAAGCTTTTTCCATACCGGGAGCAATAATTCCAGTATGTTCTCCAGCAAAATAAATTCGTTGCCAAGGTCGAGCCATTATGTTTGAAAATTGAGAAATCTGTCCAGGCGCAAAATGAGAATAAGCACCAAGTGAAAAGGGATCGCTACCCCAAGTAGTTACTCGCTTAATATCGACCATATTGGTTAAATCAGGATTGATTTTGGCTAATTGACTTTTGACGACTTGACTAATTTGACGAGTAGAAAGACAATCTAAGCGATCGGCATTGTCTCCATTTGCCCAGATGGTTAAACCTTTTACTTTTCCTTGCTCGTCTTTAACAGGAAAGATCTGCTCTAAAATTGAATCACTCCAGAGTCTCAAAGGAATATTTTCCCTTGTTTTTAAGGGACTTTTAAATGATAAATAGACTTGAGTAACCCGAGTATAGGGCAAATTATTCACCGCTTCTTTCTGCTTTCCTTTGATTGGCGGATCGATTTTAATCTGACGCAAAATAGAAAAGGGCAAAGTGCAAAGTGCATAATCAGCAGAATAAGAAGATCCGTCGCTACAATAAACTGTGACTTGCTCGCTACTACTGCGAATTTCTTCAATAATTTTCCGTAAATAAATTGAGGATGAAAGATTCGCCGCCAGGGTTTCTGGTAACAAACTGTTACCGCCAATGATCCGCATCGGTTTTGAGGTCGGATTTTGAGAAAGCAAATCGTTTCTCAAGCCCCATAATGCCGAGGCCGAATCGATCTGATTCATCGAGAAGGGATAGACATTCATCAACCTGAGTGCTTCATCTGAAGCTCCTTGACTCTTCAAATAGTCTGCCAGGGAAATATCGAGCTGCCAATATTGAGATGAGATCCAATCTTCACGATTTTGAAGTGGATTATTAGGACGTAAATAATGAGTCATTAAACGAGGTGGCAAAATGTGTTTTTCTGCTTGCGAAAGTTGATTGACATCAGAGGAAGCCCATTGAGCGGGTGAAACAACTTTCCCGTCGATGTAGAACAATATTTTGGCGCGAGCCGATCTTTGTCGTCTTTGAAATTGAATGCCGTAACGAGAGCCTAAAGATAATAAACGAGAATATAAATTACTTAAGCCTTGGGCCCCGGCTTCTGGAGAGCCTGGGAGATCTTTTAAAGTATGAATTCGTCCACCAATACGATCGCGTCCCTCTAAGATTGTGACTAAGAATCCGGCACGTTCTAATAATAATGCACTATACAAACCTGATAGACCAGCTCCTAAGATGAGAACAGAGGGGACTTTTGTTGAGCTGTTTCCTTTCAATCTTGAGCTAAACGATGAGAGACCCAAGCCTAAAGTTAAGCCTAGAAAGTGGCGACGTTTTATAAGTCTAGATTTCATCTCATGAAAATCCGCAAGTGATGGTTTAGCTTACAACATCCCATAAGTAAAGATTGAGAAGCAATGAACAATACCGAATTTAATAACAAAGATCGAATCTTTGTCCAAGAACTCCGCCAAACGTGATTTTTTTTTACCCAGATCTTGTTTAGATTCCCACTTCTGCGCTGCCAAAAAAAATAACTGCTAATATATCAAATATGACATATATTGAAAATGAGCGATAGAACTTGCAAACCTCTGGTTTGGTTAAATGGAGAGGTGAAAACGCCTCCTTTCTCTGGTGAGGCTAGAATTACTGCAGGTTTTTTACTCAGGCAACTTCAAGATGGAGAAAACTTATCGATGCCCCAATCGCGGCCGATGCCTAGTATTGGCAAAAGATGTCACGAGTTGAGGATTAGCGATTGCGATAAAATATGGCGCATTATTTACCGCATCGATTCTGATGCGATTATTATTCTCGAAGTTTTTAATAAAACTACTTCTAAAACGCCATCACAAGTAATTAATAACTGTCAAAAAAGATTATCTCAGTACGACTCGATTTAAGGAGACAAGCGATCGTGGACGAAAAAAAAAGGCAAAAATTAGAAGATGCTGGGTGGAGAGTTGCTTCGACAGCAGATTTCTTGGATCTTACTCCAGACGAATCGGCTTACATCGAATTAAAACTAGCTTTATCCAAGCATCTCAAACAAATACGGACTCAAAAAGAACTTACTCAAGAAGCAGTAGCAGAGCGGATTAAATCGAGCCAATCAAGAGTAGCCAAAATGGAAGCCGGAGATCCGAGCGTATCAATAGATTTGCTGGTTAAAACCTTACTTTCTATTGGTGCAACTAGATCCGATCTCGCAGAAGTTATTGCTACTGCCAAATAATCTTAACAGTTTGCAGTTTTTTTAGAAAATTTTCCCGTTCTTACTTCAGATTTAACTGTTAAAAAATACGATGTTAAACTTATTTGGGCCGCCAAATAATAGATAGCTTTATTTCCCAAAAGGTTGACCGTAAAACTGCCAACTCTCTTTATTAAATGGAGATCTCCATTTTACGATCAATTCTTTTTCCCAGTTTAAGAGCATTTTTTTATCTGGCGGGATTTTATGCCAAAATGCCGAAACTACTGCTACATCTAATTTATATTTTCTATGCAGTTCAATATAATTTAAAATGTACTGTTTGGCATAATGAGTGCCTTTCCATCTCTTTGTTGCAGTTAGTTTCGTCTCACCAACATAAAGTAAAACTGGTAAAGTATTGTCGATAATAAAATAAATGCAGCCCGTATCAATGCCATCTACTAAATTCTGTGGTTCTGGCATTCGATAGAAAAGGGAAGTATGCAACTTCAATGAAAACGGATCGATATCTTGGAAGCTGCCAGATGCATTGTTGAGGTTGAATAGTTGATTTTGCTGCGGGGTGGGATTATTTCTGATTTGCTGCTGATATTTAAAAATGCTTTGTTTCCAAGCTATTAATGCTTCTCGACTCATCAATAAACCTTGTTGCGACGGCTGATAGCGAATTGCTGGCTTGGATTTGATTTAGTTGCTCGGACACGGTTACTTTAAAATTAATAGTTAGCAATCGCTATCTTAACTCAAAATTATGCCTTTATATTCTCGACATAATCGTTATCCTAGCAACTGGAAAGAAATCGCTACAAATATTAAAAATGATGCAGGATGGAAATGTCGAAAATGTGGAATGCAGTGTCTTAAACCAGGAGATGATACATTAGATCTTACTCGCAGCGAGCGAGCGAATGATTAAAACTTTGTCAGTTCATCATAGTAATTATTTACCAGAAGATAATCGCCCTGAAAATTTAATTCCACTTTGTACGGGCTGTCATTTGGAGTATCACAATCGCCGACAATCTCACGTCACTCCCGGTCAATTATCTTTGCCTTTATTTTAGATTTAAAACCTTTTCGCATCCCATTAACTCCCACTACTTAAAATTTTCATTGCAAGTATGATAATTTCAAATTTCAAATATCTTAATCGATCGTAAAAAATAAATATTTTAGTTTTGAGCATTAGCTACAGATTGCTTAAGAGGCTCAAACTTTGCGGTTAGCTTCAAAGTTCGTACGAGAGACGGTTGCGATTGATGTTCCTAATTGATCTGCGATTTGAATTTGAGTGGAATATTGCTCAAACTCAAATCGTAATGATAATCGATCGGTGCAGGAATATCGCGAAAGGCAAGTGCGCCTAGAATTTAATGTTGTTTAGAAATCTCGTTAATTAAGATAAGCTCTAAGCAATTGAGAGCGACCCGGATGACGTAATTTTCGCAGGGCTTTTCTTTCAATTTTTTCAACCATCTTCGGAGTCAAATTTAAAATTTGTGCAACTTCAGCGACAGTTTTGAAAATGAGATCGTCAATACCATAACGCAAGCATAATACTTTGGCCTCATCGTCTTCGAGGGCATCGATGGCGGATTGAAGCTCTTGATGGAGAAAGTCTTCTAAGAGATTTTCTTCAATCAATCGATCTGAGGCTCAATTAACACTCTGGCTTTGAATTCAGATTTAGAGTTTAATGTCAATAGCCAACTCCTGTAATGATTCTAACAATTGTTTAAGAAGAATAGATTTGCTCAAGGACGTTCATGTAAAAACCATTTGGATTGATGCAATAAAGCTCTAGCATGATCCCTGAGCGAAACACCAGGTAATGCCAAAGTACAAGGAGCGATTGTATATTGTTGCCAAGCTAATTGAAAAGCTAATTGAGGTTGAATCGGTCGCTTTTGGCTGAGCAATTGAAGCATAGTTCCGTAATGAGCAACTATTTCTGCGCCATAACGAGATTGCCAAGACTTTAAAATCGCAGCAGCCAGATCGCTACCAATCGTTTCTGCTGCATACCAATGTAAATAAACTAAGGTCTGCCAACTTTCTTGAGTTGGTAATAATGCCAGAGCTAGAAATTGATTTTCTGGTTGATACCAATCCCAATAGTCATTTGGGACTGAAGAAATAGCTTGTTGGGGAAAATATTGCAATTCCCAATTGAATAAATAGCTTTCGATCGCCAGTTGTGGATCGCCTCGTTGAGAATCAAGATAAGATTGTAATTGCTGTTGAGAAGGTGCAGCACCAAATTGATTTCGAGTTAATTCAAGTTCAGATTTAATTGTTTGATTAATAGTTATCGGTGTCCACCATTCGTCTCTAGTGTTAGCTTGCTGGTGAAAAAAAGCTTCGACATCTAATTGCTCGGCACGATTAATTAAGCTTTGAGTCGATTCGTTGTTAAAAACATGGCGAGAAAATTCAAAGCTAATAGAATTAATCCAGTTGCCACCGTCCCAACCGCAGACTATCACAGGCCAACGCTGAGTTAATGCCAATTTTTCGCGCATTAACTGCCAACACTCTAACAGATTAGATTCAGGAGCAATTGAAATTGCCAGAATTTCAGAATCAAGACCACTAATCTCTAAAACAGCTAACCGAGACTTTTCTAAAATTGTATCTACCAAAAAAGAACGTAATTCCTCAAGAGAATTAATCATCGAACGAGATTAGGATTAGGAGTCAAAATGATAGCGAATTTATTGAATTTTGCTTATGCAGATTGAACATCTTCAAGATCGAATTCTTCTTGAATTTTTTTGGCGATCGCTTCCCGCAAGTATTGATTCCTTACATTAGATGGTAAACTCATCCATTTTTCGTAATGACTTTGAGGGATTTTAACTTGTACAGGAGTTCTAGCGCATGGCTCATCTGCTCCCGGTAAACGAGGGAAAGGAGTAACAAGATGATCCGTAATCGGATTTGAATTTGCCATAACGCAATCTATACCGCAGTTGTCTTTTTCTCTAGTATACCAAGCATAATTATCAGCATCAGTATATCAAGTATCCTTCTCAAAAGCAACATCATTTTGATTAAAATACGAAGAGTTTATGTTGTGGTATACCAGTCAATATGTTATTATTTGACTGTGAAAATAAAAAAGGCGATCGCCAGTCGTAAAGAAAGCTTTGCGATCGCTATTAATAAACTCTTACTCCTTTATGGAGTTCATACTCTAATGTTAAATCAAGTAATTAAGCCAGAACAAGACCAAACAAAACTCAAAGTAGGTTTTGAACAGAGCCAATTGATGCAAAAAAATCAGGCTATAGCACTAGGAGATTGGCAAGGTCGAATAATAGCAGCCGATCCTGACCCAGAGATGATAACTAATTCGCATTATTGGAATGGTTATTGCTTAGGCCAGTACGAACGTTATCTCAAAAAATACGGAATTAATCAACTTAATTAGCTTTAACGATTAATTAACAATCCAACGAGGCAAAAAGCCTCGTTTCAAAATCAACCATTACTTTTTGAGATTAACGCAATGGCAACCGCATTTTTCAAGTTAAC
>JASJCW010000080.1 GCA_030065265.1 Prochloraceae cyanobacterium | reverse complement strand
CTAAAACAGTTGTAAAAAAATGATTTTACCAAACAATTATTGACTGCAAGTATAAACTTTGAGTAGATTCAGAAGCAGGTAAATCTGACTTTCACAAACTCTGTTGGTTTACAGCATAACAAGAGTCATTGCAATTTTTTTGTGCTTTAAAATATTATTAATTGCTTCTATTTGTTTGCAATACTCAGATAAAGCTAGAGTCGAGTCGCCCAAAAAGTGATTTATTTCCTATTAAATTAAACAATTATAATACTATTTTTAGAGAAAGATAACAGTTTCAGAAATTGTTTGCTGCAAAAACTTAAATCGTGTCATAGTGTTAAAAGATATAACAGCAACAATCGGTAAAGGAATAATGCAAAATTATGGGTGAAAAATTTTCCGATTCCAAGCTGCCGAGAATTAATCTCTTCACAATGTTTCGGCTTGGTTTGTATCAAATGGGACTGGGAATTATGTCCCTTTTAACTCTTGGAGTAATCAATCGAGTTGCGATCGATGAATTAAAAATTGCTCCATTCATTGTTGCCGGTGCGATCGCAACCTATCAGTTTGTTAGTCCGGCAAGAATTTGGTTCGGCCAGCGATCGGATGCTAAACCCATTTTTGGCTACCATCGTTCGGGCTATATTTGGATCGGTACGGCATTATTTACTATTTTCTCTTTTCTTGCTTTGCAAGTTGTTTGGCAATTGGGCCTGAGTTGGCAAACAGTCGGTCTAAACGGTCAAAGTTATGCCTGGTCTGGGTTATTAGCTTTAGTTTTTGCATTATATGGGATTTGTTTGAGTGCGGGATCTACTCCTTTTGCTGCTTTATTGGTAGACGTTTCCGATGAAGATAATCGTCCTAGACTCATTAGTGTAGTTTGGTCGATGTTGATGATCGGGATTGTTGTCGGGGCAATGATTACGGGAACATTATTAAATACAGCTTTTGATTCGAGTCAATCGAGCGAACTTTTAAATATTTCTGAATTGAAAAGCATAATTAACCCAATATTTATTATCATGCCCGGAATTGTTTTTATGCTATCTTTATTGGCTATTTGGGGCATAGAAAAAAAATATTCTCGCTTCTACGATCGATCTTCAACAAGCGATCGAGAAGAAGAAATGAATTTAGGAAAAGCTTTAAAAATATTAACAGCCAGTCGCCAAACGGGAATATTTTTTACTTTTTTACTAATTCTTACTATTAGCCTTTTCATGCAGGATTCAGTCTTAGAACCTTATGGTGGCGAAGTTTTCAAGATGTCTATTGCTGAGACGACTAAGTTAAATATTCCCTACGGGATCGGCACTTTGATCGGGATTGGGTTTACGGGATTTGCGATCGTTCCTCGTTTGGGTAAAAAAAATACGACTAAATTTGGCTGTTTGGGGGTAGCAGTTTGTTTTTTATTGATAATTCTCTCAGGATTTTATGTCAACCAAAATTTGCTTAAATTTAGCTTATTTTTGTTTGGAATCTTTTCTGGAATAATTACCGCAGGTGCTACTAGTTTAATGTTGGATCTGACTGCTGCTGAAACTGCTGGAACTTTCATCGGTGCATGGGGTTTAGCTCAAGCTATGGCCAGAGGAATAGCGACAATGGTTGGTGGAGCAGTTCTTAATCTAGGTCAAATTATTTTTGAAGTTCCGATATTAGCTTACGGATTAGTTTTTGCAATGCAAGCTTGTGGAATGATGCTGGCTATTTGGTTTTTAAGAAACGTCAGCATTAAAGAATTTCGCGATAAGACTGAAATTGCGATCGCGACTGTCATGGAAGGAGAATTAGAAGGCTAAAAGCGCGATCGGCATTATTCTCCTCTCATCAAAAATAATCTCGATCGATTCGATCGTTAACTAACTAAATCTACTTTTCCTGTTTCCAAATCGTAGTAAGCACCAATTATTTTTACTTTATTTTCTTTAACTAATTGAGAAATAATTGGCGAGGTTTGGACTTTACTTTTTTGTAATAAAATATTTGCTGTAATTGTATTTTGTATTAATTCGCCATCTTTTTCTTTGGCCATTTCAACTGCTGGCAAAATTTCATTAACAATACTAGCAATAAAACCTGAAGTGCTTCCTAATTTGATTGCGGCTTGAACTGCACCACAATTTTTGTGTCCCATCACAACAATAGCTTTTGCACCTAAAACCGATACCCCATATTCTAGACTGCCAATTTCTCCAGATGTAGCAATATTTCCCGCATCTCTGACTACAAATAAGTCACCCAATCCGCGATCGAATACTATTTCTGGGGCTACTCGAGAATCAGAACAAGTTAAGATACAAGCAAACGGTGCTTGGCCTTCTGCAACTTCTGCTAATCTCAATCTACTTTGATTGGGATTTATACTCTTTTGCTCCACAAATCTTTTATTTCCGTTCATTAATTCGGAAATAGCTTCATCAGGAGACATATCGGCATAATTATTGACTCGAGCTGTGAGATTTTTTTCTCTAGCTGAAGCAGAATTAATATTGTGTGTGGCTGTTATTAGAGAAGCCGTTCCAATACTTGCAGCAGTATATTTCAAAAAGTTTCTTCTTGCTATATTTTTCATTAGTTTCGATCCTCAAAAAAATCTGTCAATCATAAAAATTTTCGGATTTTGTAGCTATTAAGACTTTGAATTACACTTATTTTTTTAACTCGATTGAATATATATTTCAGGAGTTAAATTTGCAAAGATTAGAATGAAACAGTTTCTCAACTTACTCAATATTTACTATTCGCATTAAATTAATTACGAATAAATTTCATCAAAAACTCTTTTTGGTATTTCGTATTTTTATTAATGAAATAACTAAATTCAATAGCCAAAATTATTATTGCGTAAAGTTAATATATAGGCAATCAGTTAAATTACTGAAAAAAAATTTAGACTTCCCTCACTCATTCTCAATAAGTTTGAGTCTATTGATAATAAATCTTGCTTTACTAATAAATCTACAGATTTATACTTAGTTTCGATCTCTAGGTTTGAAAATTGTTCTCAGGGATTGCAACTAGATCGACAGCATCTCAAGTCAAAAATTTAAATAACTTTAAAATTCTCAATCAAAATTTGGTGACTTCAAAACAGTCACCATCAAAAAAAATTAAAAAAATAGAAAAATTTACTATATTTTGATTATCGCACAAATATTTTATTTGAATGATATGAAACTTAAAAATCGCAGTTATTCAACAACTACAGTTAAACAAAATCAAAGGCGATCGCAATACTAAGAAATAATCTTAATTTAAAATTAAAAATAGTATTTTAGCTGAGTTTTTTCAACATATAGGTAACACCTTGATAACCAGCCAGATTATTTTGTTGCTGAAATATTTCTGCTGCAGTTTTTAAATCTTCAATCGATCGCGATTTATTTCCTAACTCAATCCAAACTAAAGAGCGTAAGATATAAACTTCAGCTAGATCGGGATTAATTTCAATAGATTTATTAAAATCAGCTAATGCTAAATCCCATTTTTTCTGATTGTAGTAAACAAATCCACGATTAGAGTATGTCAAAGATAAATTAGGATTAGACTGAATTTGAGTAGATTTATTAAAATCAGCTAATGCTAAATCCCATTTTTTCTGTTTATAGTAAAGCAAACCGCGATTATTATATGGTTCAGCTAAATTAGGATCGATTTGAATCGCTTTATTATAATCAGCTAGGGCTAGATTCCATTTATTTTGATTGTAGTAAACAAAACCACGATTAGAGTAAGCAATAGCCAAATTGGGATCGACTTGAATCGCCTTATTGTAATCAACTAAAGCTAAATCCCATTTGCCATTGACGACTAAAAGATTGGCTCGATTTAGATAACGTTCTCCTCGATTTGATTTTGAACTTTCCCCAAGTAAAATATTAGATTTCGCTTCTAAACTAGCTCGATCGCTTTCAATTCTTTCTGCTTCAGTATTGGCACGAGCAATAGTTGTAAAAAAACAATTAAAAAAAACAATTGTTAAAAAAATACTTTTTACTTTGAAATTTTTCATTTTCTATTTTTGCTATTCTCATTCAAAATATAAATATTACGTTTTTATAATAAGATCGATTTTTAAAAACCGATATAGTTATTGTCAATTATTTTCAAATTAAACATATTTTCTTTAGATTTAATTAATAAAATGAGATCGAAATGACAACAGGCAATATTTTTGGGTATTTTATTAATATCATCCTCAAAAAAATAATACTAGTAAAATGCTATACTAAGTAACAAAAAAGTAAAGTAAACTCTACACTAGATCGAGATGATGGCGATCGCATCCTGTAAGGATCGTAGTCATTGATTATAAGCCGCAACGAATAAAGGCGATATTAATAGATCGGACAAAAAATATTTTGTTACTAAATATATCTAGCAAGTAATAAGATTTTAAAAAAAATTATACTCATCGAGTATATAGAGAAAAAAAGTAATAAAAAACAAAGAATAAAAATTTCTCAAAACTTGGGCATAGATTTAAAAATTTACCATGATTTTAAGGAGATATACAGCCTCAGAAATTACCAGATAAGGAGAAAATTTTTAATAACAATTTTCTGCATAAATTATATAAAATTTTTGGTAAGTTGGCTCTCCCCTCTCCATAAGATAGAATAATATCTTTGAATATAATTGAGATAATATATGTATTTAAAAGATCTTCACTTGCGATCTTTTCGTAATTACTCAGATCGAAAGGTGGAGTTTACGGCTCAAAAAACTATCTTAGTAGGAAATAACGCTCAAGGTAAATCTAATTTGCTAGAAGCAGTAGAATTATTATCCACCTTAAAAAGCCATCGATCTCCGCGCGATCGCGATTTGATTGAAGAAAATAGCGATGTAGCTCGAATCGAAGCTACCATAAAAAGAGCTTACAGCACTCTAGAATTAGGCATAATTTTACGCCGTCAAGGAAGGAGAACTGTTAGTTTAAATCGGGAAAATTTGCGCCGTCAGATCGATTTTTTAGGTAGCCTCAATACAGTGCAATTCTCCAGCTTGGATTTAGATTTAGTTAGAGGAGGCCCGGGATGTCGTCGTAATTGGATCGACAACTTATTGATCCAGTTAGAGCCGATTTATGCTTATATTTTGCAGCAATACGAGCGGATTATTAAACAAAGAAACGCGTTATTAAAATTATTGCGCGATCGAGATTCTGCAAGCACAAATTTAGAAGAATCTCAATTAAAAATCTGGGATGAAAAATTAGCAGAAATGGGTTCGCGAGTAACTAGAAGAAGAGCTAGAATTTTAGCAAGATTAACCCCAATCGCCAGAGAATGGCACGCCAGTATTAGCGGCAAAACTGAAATATTAGATATTGTTTATACTTCTAATATTAATTGGTTAGAAGACGATCCAATCCATGTTAAAGAAGCTTTTTTAACAAAAATCCAACAGCGCAGAATGGCAGAAAAGCAACTAGGTACTACTATTGTCGGGCCTCATCGCGATGAAATAGAATTATTTATTAATAATACACCCGCTAGAGCTTACGGCTCTCAAGGCCAGCAAAGAACTTTAGTTTTAGCCTTAAAATTGGCAGAATTAAAATCCCTCGAACAAGTAATAGGAGAAGCCCCTCTTTTACTTTTAGATGATGTTTTAGCAGAATTAGATCCCAATCGTCAAAAGCAGTTACTAAATGCGATCGGCGATCGCTTTCAAACTTTAATTACTACCACTCATATAGATTCTTTTGCCGATCTTTGGTTAGAAAATTCGCAAATTCTTGCCGTAGAAGCTGGAAAAATAAGTAATTTTTAGATGATACTTAAAATTTTTTAAATATCTTAAACTTTTACTCCGAATCGCAAATGTTATAATAATATATGAATTAACGTTAGGAGAGCATCTTGAGAAAGCCCACAAGAAATAAATCATTTAAACAATTTCAACAAAAAGAAAAATACAAAATCAATAATAAGATTACAGCGGCAGAAGTTAGACTGATCCGGGATAGCGGCGAACAACTCGGCATTAAAACCCTAGAAGAAGCATTAGCTATAGCTACTGAGGACGGATTAGACTTAGTAGAAATAGCCCCCCAAGCTGAGCCTCCAGTTTGTAAAATAATCGATTACGGCAAATTTAAATATCGCCAACAAAAGAAACAAGCAGAAGCAAAGAAAAAACAAGTTGATAACGCATTTAAAGAATTAAAGGTAGGATACTGTACCGATACTGGAGATTTGAATACTAAGCTCAAGCAAGCACGCAAGTTCTTATCTAACGGTTCTAAAGTAAAATTTTCGATGAGACTGAGAGGTAGAGAACGAGCTTTCTTCAAGTTAGGCAAAGAAAAGCTAGAAAGCATCGTCGATCAACTTTCTGATGTTGCTAACTTAGACGAATTGAGCGCGCAAAGCTCTAGTGTAATGCACGTTATCTTAACACCAAATTAAATAGATCCATCATCAATAAAAAAGACGGAAATCGGCGATCGCTACAGCATATATTAGTTGACCGTCTTTTTTTTGTTCGTTCAGCCTATTGACTAAAATCTTGATTTAAAAGATAATAGTTAATTGCGTGTTTAATTTAGGCTCGGAACGGGTGGGAAAATCTAAAAAGCTGGAAAATGAATCCCAGATTAAATTTCAGCTACCCTTACGGCAATTTATGGAGAAATTTCAATGACTTATGCAATTATAGAAACTGGCGGCAAACAAATCAAAGTAGAACCGGGTAGATTTTACGATCTCGAACTACTTCACGCAGATGAAGACTCTGAATATACCATCGATAAAGTCTTATTGATCCGCCACGAAAATGATATTAACGTCGGTCAACCCTATTTAGAAGGAGCGACGGTTACCGGTACGATAATGCGACACCTCAGAGGACGCAAAGTTATCGTTTATAAAATGCAACCGAAAAAGAAAACCCGAAAAAAAAGAGGACATCGTCAGGAAATAACTAGATTGATGATTAACTCTATTAGCCTGAACGGTACGGTATTAGCTAATGCACCCGTAGAGTTGGAAAAAGCACCAGAAGAAACTGAAATACCGGCTGAAGTTGCTTCAGAATAGAATAAATAAAGATTTAGGAGACGATTAATTATGGCACATAAGAAAGGAACGGGCAGTACCCGCAACGGTCGCGACTCAAACTCCAAACGCTTGGGAGTTAAGCGTTATGGCGGCCAAGTAGTTAGAGCAGGAAACATTTTAGTCCGTCAGCGCGGTACTAAATTTCATGCTGGAAATAATGTCGGACGCGGTAACGACGATACCTTATTCGCTTTAGTTGATGGTATCGTAGCTTTTGAACACAAAGATAAAAGTCGCAAAAAAGTAAGCGTTTATCCAGTTCAAGAGCCTGCTGCTGTATAAATTTAAGAGCGATCGGTAACAATTTTGACTGTTATCGCTCGCTTTAATTCCAGTTCGAGAAATCTAGCAATTTCCACCCAATTCACTCAAGCGACGAACGTTAAGAATATCGCTCATATTTCTGATTTTTTTGATACTGCATTGTAATTGCTGACAATCTTGAACTTCCAAACTTAAAGAAATTAAAGCCGGTTTACCAAAGCTAGTTTTTACTCCCGCATTAAGGACGTTAATATTTTCATCGCTCAAACGAGCTAAAATATCTCGCAGCATTCCTACTCGGTCGATCGCTTCTATTTCAATATCGACTGCGTAAGTATGGGGTCGGGTGTTAGTATCTTTAGAATTCCAACTCACTGGAATGAGCCGATCGCCCAATACTTTTTCTATGTTCGGGCATCCTTGACGGTGAATTGCAATACCCCGAGCGTTGCGGGTGACAACACCGATTATTGCTTCCCCTGGAAGGGGGTTACAACAACCAGCGATGTAATATAACATCCCTTCTATCCCGATGATTGGCGATTTGCTATTTTTATGAGCGTTGAGATCTCTGACTGGCGTTTGAGGTGTTAATTCTATTTCTGGTTCGCTTTCTTTTTCAACTTGCTGCGCTTTAACTGCTTCGCGAAGACGATTGACTACTTGGTTTAGAGTGATCTCGCCATAACCCAACCCAGCTAACAAGTCTTCTGTAGTTTGATAATTACATCGAGCAACAACATTCTGCATCGGTTCTGATTTTAATTGCGCTTCCAAACCACTTTTACCCAACTCTTTTTCTAATAATTCTTTGGCTCTAGCGATATTTTGCTCTCGATGCGATCGCTTCAACCACTGTCTGATGCGATTTCTGGCCGAAGGAGTGACTACAAAATTGAGCCAGTCTAAACTAGGATGAGAGTTTTTGCTGGTAATAATCTCAACAATATCGCCGTTTTGTAATTGCCGATCCAATACCGACCACCTACCGTTGATCCTCGCACCTTTCATGTGATTCCCAACTTCTGTGTGGATGCGATAGGCAAAATCTACGGCCGTTGCTCTCGGAGCTAAGACGATTACATCTCCTTTAGGAGTGAAAACATAAACATCATCTTCAAATAAATTGTCTTTGAGACTGTCGATATATTCTTGAGCGTCTTTGAGGTCGTTTTGCCAATCTAATAGCTGTCGCAACCAAGTAAATTTTTCATCTTCTGGAGTTAGTTTAGTAAAGGTAGATCCCCCAGTTTCTTTATATTTCCAATGAGCTGCGATCCCGTATTCAGCAATTTGGTGCATTTCTTGGGTGCGAATTTGTACTTCTAGAGGTCGACCTTGTAAACCGACAACTGTTGTATGTAAAGATTGATAAAGATTTGCTTTTGGCAAGCCGATATAATCTTTAAATCGCCCCGGAATTGGTTTAAAAGCATCGTGAACTACGGCTAAAGCACGATAACAGTCTTCGTTTTTATCGACAATAATTCTGACTCCAGCAATATCAAATATTTCATTGAATTCTTTTTGCTGTCTTTGCATTTTATGATAAATGCCGTAGAGATGTTTGGGACGACCTTTCAGTTCGACGACATTAACGCCTATTTTTGCCAGACGATCGCGCAAAATTTCGGCGACTTTGGCTAATCTTGCTTCGCGATCGCTCCTTCTTTCAGAGAGTAAGTTGGTGATTTTTTTGTATTCTTCTGGTTCGAGATATTTAAAAGCTAAATCTTCTAGTTCCCACTTAAAATGCCAAATCCCCAAACGATTGGCTAAAGGAGCGAAGATATCTCGAGTTTCTCGAGCGATTCTTTTTTGCTTTTCTGGCTTTAAATGTTCTAAAGTCCTCATATTGTGGAGGCGATCGGCTAATTTAACCACGATTACCCGAATATCTTTAGCCATTGCTAAAAACATCCTGCGGAAGTTTTCGGCCTGGAGTTCGGTTTTGCTAGAAAAGTTAAATTTAGACAGTTTAGTCACACCTTCGACTAAGAGTCTGACCCGATCGCCAAAACGCTCTTCTATTTCTTCGAGGGTAACGTCAGTATCTTCGACGACATCGTGCAAAAAACCCGCCGCGATCGTAATATTATCTCCTCCGAGATCCCGGAGCAAGCCAGCAACAGCAACCGGATGAGCTATATAAGGTTCTCCCGATTTGCGATACTGTTTTTGGTGTAATTCATAGGCGAATTCAAAAGCGAGACAAATTAGATTATTATCTTCATTGTGGCGATCGCTACTCCGATCTAGCAAACATTGGTTAAGCCATTCGGGGATCTCAAATTCAATTTGTTGCGGCTCTCTAAGACTTGATGGTGGGTTCATGCTCGATCGACGGAAGTGAGTTTGTGGTTACTTTCTGTTCTAGAACTGTGAAAATCTCTTTTACTAACGGTCGCTCGAAGATTGTTTTCTTCGACTAACTTGAGATTATTTTCAATTAAAATTATTGGTACTTTATGGGGGTAAGTAAAATATTATTTGTTTTAAAACTCTAGATCGATCTGTTGATTTTACCTACCTCGAGTTTAACGATAAAAACAAGATTATTTATATAAATTTTAACTTAAACCCATTACAAATGTTACCTAAATTGCACGATCGCGTTTATCGCGAACTTTTAGAAGCTTTGCTAGAGTTACAAAATCTTAGCATTGCTCCCCATATCGATTCACCTTCTTTAGAAAAACAATATGCTTTGGTTAAGGAGATCTTTAACCATCGCGCTCTGAAATTGACTGAAGAAGGAATGGACGGAGCGAGCGCGTCTCGCTGGCTTTCAGTTCAAATAGAAATTAATCGCGCTGTCAGGCTTTTACAAAACGATCTCCTCTTTTTTAGATCGGCTCGTCAATCAAGTACCCGCCAAACTAGGTTAAAAACATTGTGCGATCGCATCGAACAACTAATCGGTTATTGTCAAGTCCTGTTGCAAGAAAAAGAAGCATAAATATTTTATAAAAGAGAAAATTATCTCATTATTTCTGGTTTTTATTGTGTTGCCAATATTATCAATAATAGCCTTGCTCTAGTTCTGCTAGTTGTTCTGATATCCGATCGGAATTAAAAATTGGTTGATAGATTGGATTATAAAGTTTTAGTTTTTCTTTTTGTTTGTAGACTAAACCGCCGTCTCTTTTTTTTCTTAATGATAATTCTTATTCTCAAATAAGTAGAAGTAAAAAGATGAATTGTCTAACTTTTAACCTTTCAGATCCACTTCCTTATTTGCCTAAAACAGCAATTCTAGTAACACTTATTACTGGTTTTTTAGCAATAGCATTGAGCTGGTAGCTAAAATCAATTAAACCTTTTTAATTAATAGTTAAAACTAACTTAATCGCAACATTTAACGAGCCGACTCGACTGTTACAGTTTTTAGTTGTTTTGATAATTTAATTTTAATTTAAACTTGAATTTACTTGTTTATAACTTGCTAGAATCCTGATTGCTTCTGAAAAAACTACGAGCAACCAGATTCAATATTGAATATTTTCCGATCGAGCAATTTGTCCTTGAGAAAATCACAAAAACTCTACAATTCTAATAAACCGATAAATTTACTTAGTAAAAAATATTTGACTCAATAAAAATTTATAGTATGATTACTTTAGTTAAATTTTCTTTAATTTTTCTTGATTTAAATCATGAAATCACTTTTCAAAATCTGTACTATATCCGTTCTAACTATAGGTAGTTTTTCGATCGCATTATCCGCTTTAGCTAGTGTAAATAGAACTAGTATTACTGAAATTTTGCAAAATCCTCAAGATGGTGCAGAAGTACGCATATACGGCACGGTAATCGAACAGCAACCTGGTGAAGATGAATATGTGATTGCTGATGAAACTGGCGAACAAATTGTAGTTGAAATTGACGATCTCGATCTGGAATTAAGCCCGGGCAATAAGATAGAAGTTTTAGGAATTATTAGTTTAGAAACAGACCACGAAGGAGAAGCAGAACAAGAAGGAGATCCAACCCCAGAAGATCTTGAAATTGAAGCCACATCAGTAAATATTCTTTCTGAATAAAAACTGAATCGTTTACTTAGATATTTGAGCAGGAAGTGCGATCGCGCTTCCTTTTTTATTTTTGAATATCTAAATTATGTTTGCTGTCAAACCAGATCGCGCTAATAGATATCTTCTCGAGGAAAAAAGTGTAATTAAATTTTTTATCGAGATAACATCGCAAAGAGATAGTGAATTTGTTCTAGATATTGAGCGATCGCGGCGATAATAGCAGGGTAATTGAGGATAAAATAGGCTAGATAAAATGAAGCGTCTGGCATTGCTGAGCGTATCTGATAAAACGGGAATCGTTGATTTTGCCCGTCAATTAGTATCAGAATTTGAGTTTGAATTAATCAGTAGCGGTGGAACTGCGAAAATCTTACAAGATGCAGGAATAGCAGTTACCAAAGTAAGTGACTATACCGGATCTCCTGAAATATTGGGAGGAAGAGTTAAAACCCTCCATCCTCGCATTCATGGCGGAATTTTGGGGAGAAGGGATCTAACTTCCGATGTTGCGGATATGGAAGCGAATAATATTCGTGCGATCGATTTAGTCGTAGTAAATTTATATCCTTTCGAGCAGACGATCGCAGATCCTAACTGCACTTTAGCAGAGGCGATCGAAAAAATAGATATTGGCGGCCCGGCAATGTTGAGAGCTTCAGCGAAAAATTTTGCTAACCTAACAGTGCTATCTAGTCCCCGATATTACGATGAATATTTACAGCAATTGAGGGCTGAAAACGGAGCAATAAGTCTGGCTTTTCGGCAAAAAATGGCAGGAGCGACTTTCACTCTGACTCAAGCATACGATCGCGCTATATC
Source organism: Prochloraceae cyanobacterium (assembly GCA_030065265.1). Classification (GTDB taxonomy): domain Bacteria; phylum Cyanobacteriota; class Cyanobacteriia; order Cyanobacteriales; family JASJDA01; genus JASJDA01. The sequence continues at coordinate 4,162 of JASJCW010000080.1, read as the reverse complement.
TGCCTATTTTGCGAGGATTAATTCTGAAAAGGAATTGCCCGATTACTATAGTATCGCTGGATGCGAATTGCAATCTTTACGTTACGGGGAAAATCCCCACCAAAGTGCTTCTTGGTATCAAACCGGATCGATAGCAACGGGATGGGCTGGAGCAAGTAAAATTCAGGGAAAAGAATTAAGTTACAATAATCTAGTAGATTTAGAAGCAGCGCGCCGTATTATTGCCGAATTTGACCCAGAAAAACCAGCAGCGGCCGTTTTAAAACATACTAATCCCTGTGGGGTAGCGGTAGGGAAAACCCTCAGCGAAGCTTATGAAAATGCTTTTAATGCCGATTCGATTTCTGCTTTTGGCGGTATAGTTGCTTTAAATCAGCCAATAGATTCTAGCACCGCAACAGCACTGACAAAAACTTTTTTAGAATGCGTAGTTGCACCGGGATGCGATGAAGCAGCAAAAGAAATTTTAGCAGCTAAATCTAAATTAAGAGTATTATTACTTCCAGAATTGCAGCAAGGATTGAAAGAAACTGTTAAAGCAATCGCCGGAGGTTTGTTAGTTCAAACAGCCGATGAAATAGTTGAAAATACCGAAAAATGGCAAGTAGTAACGCAAAAGCAACCCACTCCCGAACAAATGCAAGAGTTAATGTTTGCTTGGAAAGTTGCCAAACACGTAAAATCAAACGCGATCGTCGTGACTAAAAATCTGACTACTGTCGGTGTTGGTGCGGGACAAATGAATCGCGTCGGTGCGGCTAAAATTGCCCTAGAACAAGCCGGAGATAAGGCAAAAGGGGGTACATTAGCTAGCGATGGTTTCTTCCCTTTTGATGACTCCGTACGTACTGCTGCTGCTGCTGGAATTACGGCGATCGTTCAACCTGGAGGTTCGATCCGAGATAAAGATTCTATTAAGGCTGCTGACGAATTAGGTTTAGTGATGGTGACAACTGGAACTCGTCACTTTTTACACTAATGCTAAGGAAAATTGGCAGAGTAAGTCAGTAACGATAGAATATAATAACGTCGATTTTTGCTTAAAATAGAGATTGATTGCTCTAGGAAAATAAGTAGTTCGTCTAGTCCTGTGTTTGTTATCATTATAGATTCTAGAACCAGGATAATATAGTGAGATTGTTATTGAGCCTTTTGGTAAATTAGCCAGATCTAACAATCTCCAAATTTATTGCACGTATAGGAGGAAACTGAATGACCCAAGTGGTTGTAGGACAAAATGAAAATATAGAATCAGCTTTACGCCGTTTTAAGCGTCAGGTATCTAAAGCAGGCATTTTTGCAGATATTAAACGCCGTCGTCACTTTGAAACCCCAATTGAGAAGAAAAAACGCAAAGCAGTAGCTCGTCGGAAAAAGCGTTTTCGTTAAAAGCCATCATAACAGAATTTGGCTATCTTCGTAAGTATTTAACCGGAATTTAGCAATTACAGCAAGCGATCGCATCCTAGTTTGGATTGAATTATAGAGCGATCGCTTTGCTGTTTTTAAGCCATAATTTGAGAAATCATCCGATTAGCTTGAGAACCGTAACCGCCACCAAAAAGATTAAAATGATTGAGAATGTGATAGAGATTGTAGATGATTTTACGCTGCTGATAACCAGAATCTAATTCCCATTCTTCGTTATAACCGCGATAAAAAGCAGCCGGAAACCCGCCAAAAACTTCAGTCATGGCAATATCTACCTCGCGATCGCCCCAATAGGTAGCAGGATCTAAAATTACCGGATCGCCATCAATAGTAACAGCAGCATTTCCCGACCACAAATCTCCATGTACTAAAGAAGGTTGCGGTTTTCTGTCGGCTAATTTTTTTCTGACTACTTCAATTATCTTATTAGAAAAATTACCGCCTTTTCTTCTTGCTAACTTTATTTGATAACCGATGCGACATTCAGCAAAAAAATCGGCCCAATTTGCTGTTTTTAGATTAATTTGTGGGGTAGCTCCAATTGTATTGTTAACCTCCCAACCAAAATCAGAACTAACTTTAACTCTGTGCATTGCTGCAAGTTGACGACCCATTTTTTCAAAGGATTTATTATCGCCCCTAGCAAATTCTAACCATTCCATAACAATATAACTATTTCGGTCTGTCGCGCCCCAACAAATAGGTTTGGGAATGCGAATAGTATTAGTTGCAACCATTTGTTTTAAACCTAATGCTTCTGCGGCGAACATCTCTACTCGATTTGGTTCGTTGAGTTTAACAAAATAACTGCGATTTTTTCCGATAATTTGATAGCCTTGATTGATGCAACCTCCGCTCACAGAATGGTATTGTTCTACGGTAAATTTTGCTTGGGTTGTCTTCGATATTTCTACTGCTATTTGCGTCCACATTTTAATTTGTTTACTGATTAATTGGTTATTTCTGGCCGAATAATAACAACTCCATAAGCATCTGGATTGAGATATTCTCGAGCCGCTTCTTGCAGATCTAAAGCCTCTAGAGCTTGAATGCGATCGCAGTATTTAAAAGCCGGTTCTAAATCCCGAAATAAAGAATAATAATAGCCGTAAAGATTTGCTCTACTAGCCGGTCTTTCGTTGGCAAAAATAAAGCGATTAGCTACTTTAGTGCGAATCCGATCGATGTCTTTAGTTGCGATCGGTTCGTTTTGTATTTTTCTAATGCGATCGATTATTTCTTTTTCTGTTTCAGCTAAGTTTTTTGAGGGTAACATTGCCGAAATATAGAAACAGCCTTGAATTGTTTGACTGATGTTGCTGGCACTAATTCGATCGACTAGCTTTTTATCTTCTCGTAACTCTCGAAATAAACGAGACATTCTCCCTTGTCCTAAAATTGCCGCTAATACGTCTAAAGCATAGGTTTTCTCCAATTCTGCCATTCCTGGGACTCGCCATAGCAAAATTAAACGAGCTTGTTGTAATTTTGGATCGCTATATTCCCGACGTACAATTGAATTAAAAGGAGCTTCAGCCGGTAAAATATTTTGTTTTTTTGAAATTGTTTTTTGATTTTGTGCAATTGTTTTACCTTTAACTAGTTCGTATCCTTCAGCCACAATTTTAATTGATTTTTCGGCTGGTAAATTACCGACTACTGAAGCGACTAAAGACTTAGGTTGATAGTAATAATCGTGAAAATCTCGCATTTGTTGCGATCGCAGATTTTCAATAATTGCCGCTTTACCTAATATGGGGCGACGATAGGGCAAACTTTCAAAACAAGTCTCCATTGCTAACTGAAAACTGCGACGGGAAGGACTGTCTTGCGAACGGCGAATTTCTTCTAAAATTACTGATTTTTCCCTTTCAAAAGCATCTTCAGCAAGATTAGGATTTAAGACTACATCTAACTGTAAAGGTGCTAATTCTGCAAAATATTTAGGCGCAGTTGTAATGTAATAGTGAGTATATTCTTGGCTAGTTGCTGCATTGGTGACCGCACCCTTTTCTTCAATTAATCGCTCGAATTCGCCATTTTCAAGGCGATCGGTTCCTTTAAATACCATATGCTCTAAAAAATGAGCCATACCATTAATTCGATCCGATTCTAATGCCGAACCAACATCAATCCACAAATTTAAATTAACTGCTTCAACAGGCATTTGTTGTGCTATGATAGTTAGTCCATCAGATAACTGCTCGATGATTGGACTGCGATCGAGAATTGCATTTTTCATTAGATTTTTAATTACAACTAACCTATTTTTTTCTATTTATTCTTTCTATAGTTTAAATCTTCGATCTTTTTTATTAAGAAACAAAAAGAAAATCTTTATGAAGACTAAAAAATATAATCATTAAACGGAAAAATTAAATATTTTTTTCAAAATTCTAGAAGAAATTCATTCTTTTTTTGACTGATTCATGAAACCGTATAAGTGGATACCAAAGATTAATTTAAACTTTCGTATTTCCAGCAACTTGTGACTCTTCCAATTGCAATTATCGAGAATTAAAGTAAAGCAACGCCCGGGCTAGTTACTGCCTATAAGCGCACCTCCTCGCCTATTAAGGACGGAGCAAGCAGTGGAAAACGGCCGGGTTGAGGTGCGACAAATTTAGGAACTAAATGGTTTAAATTTACGGGAAATTAGGCTATATTTTTTATTTTTTAAAAGTCGATTTTTTTGCAAACTGGCACTAGCTTTTAAGCCTAAATCTTCCAG
>JASJCW010000079.1 GCA_030065265.1 Prochloraceae cyanobacterium | reverse complement strand
ACTAATATCGGAGTTATGTTCGATGTTTTGATTTGTCCCTTGTGTGATTTCAAATATTTTCTTTTGTGACTTATCGAGAACTTCGTCCAATTCCGTTGCAGTATCGTGAGCGAAATCGATTATTTCATGTCCTGACGAAATTAATTGACGACGTTGATATTTATCCATCACTAACTCCGCATAGCGATCGATGTTGACAGCCGATACTGTCCGACTTGCTAACCTGACTAAAGTAGCAGTTCCCCCAATTTTATCGAGCAATCCCCGATCTGCCAACCAAGTCGTCACCGTCATCAAGTCCGTCGGTTGTCCTTTAGAGTTTAACTCGATCGCCCCTTGATAAATATGGCGATGTGCTTGAACGTAAAAAGCATCAACTTTAATTATGTGGATTATTCGATCTAATGCTTCTGGGTCTAGGAGAATACCGCCTAAAATTGACTCCTCTGCGTCGATATTTTGTGGTGGTAGGTAATTCTTCATTTCTTCGGAAAAAGTCTCTCTCATTGCCTGCTAAGCTCCTCTTCTAGCCTGTGCATTTCTTCTATGTATGGATGCTTTCGTTTTTTCTTTGTAATCTTTTGTGCTACATCCGGCGGCGCGCACCTAATAAATTTGCGGGCCATTTCAAGAAAATGCTTGCGAATAAAACATTCGGGCAGAGTGGGTGGTATGGGAAGGCGATCGCATTCCGAGAAACAATAATTTAGAAATTTTTGCCAATTATTTTCTAGATACTGTCTTTGTATTTCATTTATTGAATTAAAAAACTCCTCTCTCTCGCTGTCTGAGAAAGTCTTTATAAAGTCTGTATAAGTCTGAATAGTCTGAGGCCTTTCAGAATCCTTACTGGGAGCTGGTTTTGAAGCTCGATTGTCTCGCTCGTGGGATTCTGTGTCTCGCTCGTGGGATTCTGTGTCTCGCTCGTGGGATTCTGTGTCTCGCTCGTGGGATTTTGCGTCTCGCTCGTGAGACAACTGTCCGGTTGAGAGACACTTTTCTCGCTCCTGGGACAATTGTTCGTTCGTGAGACAACTGTCCGGTTGAGAGACACTTTTCTCGCTCCTGGAACAGTTTTGCTCGGATGTAGTTGAGAGTGTTATCGATCCAGAAGTTTCCCAGCTTCCGTCGTTATTAACATTAAGAGTGCTTAATGCTCGGTAAAATGCTGCTCGACTGATGCCCCATTCAGCACAGAATTTAGAAACATTATCGATTTTGAGGTTTACTCCTGGAGGTCGGAGAATTTCTTTGATAATTAGCAGATATCCTGCTGTAGAAAGGTATTTCTTTTGATACCAGTCCCTAGCTCTTTTAGCAGTTATGGGACAAAATTTTTCTCCAATTTTTCTTTTGCTCACGAAAATACCTCATCATCATTTACCAAGACTTCTGCTGTTACCCGAACCTCAAATGCTAAACAAGCAGCTTCTATCGACCAAACTTCTGCTTTTATTTGGTTTAGCTTTAAAAATCTTTCATTCATTTTTACGTCTTTCAAATTGGAGTTGAATTTTTATTAAGCTGAAAGTCGATTTATAATTAACTACTGACATTCGACTGCACGTCTGATATATCTAGTCTTGTTAATTTCCAATCGAGACTTAACTAGTTGCTTAAAACTGCAAACTAACGGTTAATTTTGCTTAATGGTTTTAAATTGCTCGAACTGCTAGACTTAGATGTAAATGCCTAGTCTAAGAACGGGACAAATAACCTATCTTCCTTGATTTGCAGTGTTCTAATTTTAGAATAAAATTGAATATTTGCTATATTAAGATTTAATTCAATGGCTGACAATAAAATTTCCAAATATGCATTAATATTCAAAAAAGTTAATGCTGACTATAGATTTAACTATTCTCAGAGGCAAATATGCAAGTTTTCCGGTTTGCAAACTAGCTTGTTGAGCCGTTTTTTAAATGGTTATAGCGATATCTCGGTAGTTAAATTTTTTGAATTGATCCAATCAATGCCTGAAGATTTTCAAAAAGAATATTGGAGGGAATTGGGGTTATTTTCAGTATTTTGTGATAAACAAAACATTGACTGGGAAGTTATTATTGGTAATGCTGATAAAGAAGATATAGCCAAAATCTTAGGTGCTTTAGGTAATAGATGGTCAGAAATTGTCATTGAAGCAGACTCTAAGAATAAGGCTTTAGCATAAGTTATTGCCGTTCCATGATTACAAAAAACAATTTAATTGATGTCGATCGCATTAAATCTGATATTGACAAACTTTCTGTCGAAGATAGGTCTATTTTGGTAAAGAAAATACTTCAATCTTCGGAGTTAGATTTTAGTATTATTTACGGTTGTTTGTTCGCTTCAGAGATAGGCTCTTGCCTGCAAAGTTCTTCTGATGCTGATTTAGTTCAAGTTTTTATTTCTTTGGCTCAGAGGGTAAGTCAATCTAACTTTTAGAAAAATTTATTTTTATTTGAGGGATATTTCTCTTTTGTATTTAGATTTATCCAAACAAAACATTCTAGGAGTTTCGTATTGACATAATTCTAACATTGTGTGTATGGATGAACTGATTTTGTTTGCAATGGGTTTATCAGTGCTGAAAAAATTAAGGGTATCGATCCACTCCAAATCACTTCAGGAATGGGTCAATACACTTATTAATCGATCGGATTCACAATATTTAAAGAATCGCGCAAATCGTTCAAAGGAGTTTCCCATAATTCGTCCCACCTTAATCCAAAAAGTGGTTTTGCTTGTTTGCCCATCAACCAGCCGTTAGTTAAAGCGTCCATATATCCAGAAGAGACTTCAATATCGAATAACATAGCTTTAAACAGATTTTTTGTTACTAATGACAACCAAAATCTGGAAGTAGAGAATTGAGCGACGCAAAAAGCTTCTAGTTGAATTTCTCCGTAAATGGTCGTATCGCTACCTGTTACTACGTGCCAAATATCGTGGGTTTCACTTATATGCGCTCTCAAAAAATCGCAATCGTTATTAACAGTTCTGCCTTGAAGGGTTTTGAGATTATTCTCGATCGTGTGTTTGGCATAACAATATCCGAGAGTATTTTTCTCTAAAGCCTGGAGTTTTTCAAAATCGACATTTTCTAATCGCGGACGCTCTTGAAAAGCTCTTTTTCCTTGAGGGTTTCTAGAAAGGAATTCGATCGTTTTTTGAACGCTTTCAGGGTCATAGGTAGAATTAGAAAGATTTTTTAAAACATTAAAATCTCCATCAGAAGCTTTTACCATGTCAATGAAGTGATTAATGAGAGAATTTTGCCAATCTTCTTTTGATTTGTTATTATTATGAGTCTTATAGTTTAAGATTATCATTTGTGTTTCTAAAATAGCTATTTGGATACATATTTTAGAAGAAAATGCAATTAACCTGAATTATTTGTTAAAAGATAGTAATTTAATGCTATTGCTGAAGTGTAGTTTCTAATTTTAGCGCAAATTCTTTATTAAATAGTAGTAATTTTGTAGAATGTGAAATTTTTACATTTTTTAGTGACAATCTCCAATTAAGGAGACTGCCATCTATTAATTGCTATTTGATTCTAATTACCAAACTACTTCTTTGTTCGATTTTTGCTCCTTTAATGGGTTTGCCTGCGGTTAAGTCTTTTTTAATTAATTGTTTGTGGGCTTCTATCTTTTGTTTGTGATATTTTGATGGTAATTCTTCGATAGGCAAACTCAATTGAACTGATGAAGATGTGCTGGTATAGATAGTGCTGTACTTCCCCTTTACTTTTGCTATACCTTGAGACTGCATCGCCATCATCATGTAAGTTTTGAGTCGTTTAGCTTCTGCTTCTTTCCTTTGCTGTCTGCTTTTAAGGTCGCTTATCATACTAGCGATTGCTTCAGCTTCTTTCTCCAAACATTTGGCAGCATAGCCGCAGGATTCGATTTTAGCTTCCCAGTCTTCAGCTTTGTCGATCCATTCTTGGAATATTTCAGATCGAGCTTTTTCCTTTTCCGATTCTGGGAGATAAGAAAGATCTATTTCTAGCCATTGCTGTTCTAAATCTTCTAACTGATTTGTTTGACCCCACAAGGAATTGTTATTAGTCATTTTAATTTTCTAATTAATTTCACAATTCCTGAAGGTTTTTATTTATTTTATTTCTTGTATTTATTTCTCTGTCTGGTTTTTACTGTTTTGTTCCTACGGGATAAAGTAGAAAGTCAATTATTGTTCGCTCCCGTAGGAAAAGTTCTTAAATCTATTGCTTTGTATGGATTGTAGAGATTATTAAATTAATGGATATCGAGATCGATCGCCATTACTAAATTTATAACTAACTAAGAAAGGCGATCTCGAAGAGATCCGCTAGCTTCGCTGCACTTCGTGTACGCGGTGCGTAGAATAAGCTAAAATTGCCTTATCTTGAGTCACCATAACTAGATCGTATTCTTTGGCTTGGCAGATTAAAAGACGGTCAAAAGGATCGCGGTGCAGTGGAGGCAGTTTAATTAATTGTGCGATCGTCTTTTCATCGATAGTGAGAGTGTCGATAAAATGTCTTTTTCTTTCTCTCGGCAGATAAATTTCAGGAGATTCAGGTAATGGTAATTTCCCAAGTTGATATTTAATCGTACATTCCCAAACAGAAATAACACTCAAAAATACTTCATTGTCTAAATTGACAATCTCTTGACGATGTTTTTGAGATAAGAAATCGCTACCACTAATAAACCATAAAAATATATGAGTGTCTAAAAGAAGCTTCATTGACCTTCAAACAAATCTAAAATCTCATCGGGTAACGGTGCGTTAAAATCATCGGGAACGGTAAATTCTCCCTTACAAAGCCCAAAAGGACGTTCTTTAATTGCTAATTTATCTTCTTTAAGCGATTCGACAAACTGCAACACTTTTTGCTGTTTCTCTAAAGGTAATTCTCGCCATTTTTCTATTAATTTTTGTTCTGAATTCATCAACCTAAGTCTCCACTTTAATTGATTTGTAACATTTTAATTTAGCGATCGAGCTACGTTCTTAGTTGATGTTTGTATTTTCATCTAGATTGCAGGTTTTTATGTTTATTATTTCTCGTATCTGTTGCTGTATCTGACTTTTCAGATTTTATTCCTACGGGATAAAGTCTCAAGTTAATTTCTGATTACTCCCGTAGGAAAAGTTATTGAATCTATTGCTGGAACTGGATTATAAAGATTCTTAGAAAGGTTCTTCGTCCAGTTCGATACCTTGTAAATTAAGAGTATTGAGAGTCAATCTTTCTTCAGCTACCCATTTAGATTCGCTCATTCCGTTAGCTTTTCTGATACAGTATTGCCATTCGGGAGCATCGGCAATCCAAGCATCGACATTACGATAGCGCATTCCGTCATGCATCATACCAACGATGACGTATTCTTGCCATTGAGTTGGATCTGGATTGGACTGATCGATTAATTTAACTTTATCGCCAAAGTTAAAAGCAGGATGCTCTAAGATTTCGTATTCTTCTAATTCTTTGATTAGGTTTTTAGGAACGTAATTAGGGTCTTTTGAGAAATAGTTCATTTTGATTATTTTTGTTTACTTCACTTGCCCTAAAGGTTTTTATTTAGATAATTTTTTAGTATTTATGTATTGCGCGATCGCTATGATAGATGAAATTGTATTGGATAAATTTATTGAAGCCGCACCAGAAAATGTGAGGTTAGTGCTGCTATTTTGCGATTTAAGCTTTGTTATTTGCCAGGGTAAGAAGACTTTAAGCATAAAATGTCCTAATAGCTTTGCAGCAGATCGCATTAATAATGCTATGTTCGATCGCTTTGGAAAAAGAGTCAGCCAATTGGGAATCCATAGCTATTTAATTGATAACGGAGAGGGTTTTATTGCCTTACATAGTTACATTAGGAATAATTTCTTGTTCGTCGGCTACTCTGAAGCTGGGAGCAATTCGATTATAGAAGTTCCTTTACCTTGGCAATGAAGTCAGAAGTCAGCAGTGTTTTAGTACGATCTTGGAATGCGATCGAACAATTATAAATTCAGATATTGGATACTTTAAAAGGGGGAAATTAATCCCCCAAACTTGTTAACGTTTACCGTTTACTTTTGTTGAAGTTTCCTCTACTTGTTCGATTTTCTTTGGTTCTGCTGCTGTTATTTGTGCTTGTGCTAGAGTTTCGTTGAATCGTGCCGAGTAAACTCGATTGCTTTGAAGAAATTTACTCAATTCTTTGACTCGTTCTGGTTTGTTTTCTTGCCAACTAAATTCGACAGCATAGTAAGTTCCTGTATCGCTCGCCCCGCGAAAGCGGCACGAGGAGCGCAGCGACGACCTCGCTTGTTCATGGTTGCTTTGATGATGCCAGTTCCTAACGCTTTTTTATCTTTACTTAAGTCTCTAAACATTTCGATAAAATTGTCGAGAGATTCGTTTTTAAACAGTACGTGACTGACAATATTATCCGTATCGACAAAGATAATTTGTAACCATTGCTGACGTGGATAATTAAATAATTCAGCTTCAAAAGTATCGCAGCTTAAGATTTCGATATTTAATTCATTGCCTGTGATTTTCGATTCTCCTATCTTAAACATTCCAGCTTTACAGTCAGCTCTGTACTCTCTGGGTCTGCCAGGTATGTACATAATTCCGTTAGTTTCTGGGACTTCAAATACATTAATGAACATCAGTTTTTTTCCTAATTAATTACATTTTCAGTGAAACTTTTTATTTGTTTTTTTTATAGAGATAACTAATTAAAGTTACCTCCAGCTATCGATTAAGCGATTGATTTATCATTTAAATATTCAGCAAGCGATCGATGACCTAAATGATTGAGAACTCGATAGCAATGTTTGCAGCAAGCTTTACCAATAAATCGAATTTGATTTAGATAATCTTCGCATTCGCATTCAAGACCATCTTCAACCAGATAAACTGTATAGTGAGTATCTTTGCGAGGATTTCGTACTGTAAAAGCATTGGAATTGTAAAGATGTTCTGTAAGTTGTAAAGAGAGCGATCGCTGTTTTCTAATATCTACAAAATGCTGCTTGAAGACCTTTTTAGATATCATTGAAGCTTTGCGATTAAATGGCTTAACCCAAATTACTTTAGACCAGATTTCTATTCTTTCAATATCGTTATATTCTAATCCTAATATTCGGGCTGCACTGGATTTAGAATATAATAAGTTTAATGCATTAATCATCTTTATGCTCCTTTATGAATTTATCTTTTGCGGAGCTTTTTATTTATTTTATTTGGTTGTTTATTAATAGTAATTACTTGTTAATTAACTAGAGCGTTGCGATATTTTTCTGCGAGTTGAGGAGTGGTGGGGCAGCAACCTTAGAATCGATAAAAATAAAAATCTGCTGCCCCGCCCGACGAGCGATCGATCTCTTAAATACTGTTGGTATAATATTTCTGTTGAGCGATTAGTATAAATGAATCACGATCTAGATAGAGACTTAGCGATGTCTTTGTTTGGCAAAATTAAACTTTCTGTCGATGCTGAAACTAAAGCTTTCCTCGATCGCTGTAACTGTGGCTGGGTAAATATATTTAACGATCGGGAAAACAAAAAGCATTTTATGATTACTTATCCCAAAGGAGAATATATTCATCCTGAATGGTTAGTTATTAGAGTTAAGGAAGCTCTTTTAGCTTTAGGAATTGTTCTTGTTGCTGTTAACATAAATGAGGTTAGATACTGCTATTTTCTAAGCAGCGATCGCTTCAGACATACTGGTAAATCTGAGAATGGTAAATTCAGCGAATATTTGGGTAATAAATAGGCCGGACTAGCCGACCTTATAATTTACTTATTTTTTAGGTTTAGCTATCAGTAGTATTCCTCGATCTGATTTACTGACTTTAAAATCTGATGCTCTACGTTGGATTAGTGCGCCAGACCATTTAGCAATTACAATTCTTTGTTTAGTTTCTTGATTTAGCTGCAACCAGCACGGAATATGTTCGCCATTCCTTCCAATTATTGTTGCTTTAGTGCTGACATATTTCGGATCTGATAATTGTTCGTCGAAATCCTTGATTAAATCACTTTCTTCGGTAATTACCTGCTTTAATTGCGGGTAATCTTTTACTAATTCTTCAGTAATTTCATCTTTTTCTGATTCAGAGTAATCTTGTATTAATTCATCGCAACTAGGTTGTCTATAATTATCGTAATACTGAGTAACTTGTTTATTTTTAAGCGATTCTTGATACTTTTGATAGTTAAGTTTAGCATTCTCTACTAATTGTTCTTTACTGATATTTGGATCGATATACTGATTTACAAATTCGGTAACTTCATCGATATCTGCATTAGCTAATACTTGATTGTAGAGATAATTACGAATTACTTTAATTTGTTCTCTACTGTATTCGTTCCATTCAGTCCAATCTTTATCCTTTTGGATTCTTTGAGCATCGATACTTCCATCAGCCATTGCTTGAGTCAATAACTGTTTTTCCCTGTATAATCTATTCCAATATTTGGGAGCTATTGAATAGCAGATATTGAATAATAACTTTTTCCAAGCTCTTTTAGCTTTATTTGCTTCTGCTTCTGCAAAAGTTTCTAATCTTAAAGATTTTGGCATTAAATCGATTCTTACTTTGGACATTTTAATCTCCTTATTTTTATTTTTAATTTCAATTTAAGCGAAGCTTTTTATTTGATTTATTTTTTTTATAACCAAATAAAAATAGTAGAATAACTAGGGAACTTAATCCCTAGTCTTTAAACTAAAAAGGTAAAATAGTATCTAAATACTCTTGATACTCCTGTTCTGAAACTAACTTTAAACAAAATAAACTCAATTCAAAAAAAGCAAATTCAAACATAATTTAAACCTCAATCAGTTTGCTTTTAAAAGAACGGGAGCTGTCAATATAAGTCATTTTTATCCGCTAAAAAATATCTACAAAAATGCGTCTTGACTGCTCGAGTTAAAATGGGAAAGCCTGAGAGAGAGCCGCGCAGCGACCATGAACTCCACCTTGAGGGGGGTTTGGGGGGGGGTTCAAAGACAACGGAGCGAATGCGACCACGATATTTAGATAACTTCATTTCAAAACCGATTGCTGCCATGTCTCTAATTAAGAAGTATTTCTAATATCACGTTTCGATTAATCTAAAGTAATGCGATCGCTAATTTACCTGACGAACTAAAGATTAGAAATATCGCTTCAGCAGCCAGGTAAATAGATTAATTAGGATTCTAGTTTACAAATTACAGCATCTGGTAAATGTCTTTCGATAAAACCAGATATCATCGACCAATCGCCACCAGCAAGACCGCAACCTATTTTGTAAGGAAGATAAGGAATCAAGTTGCGATCGCTAGATATAGCTCTAATTTTAATTAAACAGTTTCTAAAAGCACCATAGTTAGTATATCTTTTGCCTTTTACTCTGCCATAATCTTGCTGAGCTGCTAGATTAGCTACAAATAATTTAGGTGATATTTGTATTATTTGAACGTCGCCACGCTTGGGTATATTATGCCTGTAATATTCGTAAACTTCTGGATATTTCTTTCTAATCTTAAGAGCCAAGCCAGCACCCATTTTACCTTGACAGTTTACTTGATGCGCTATAATTCCGCTTTCAATTGTTAGTAAGTCTCGATTGATTATTTTCATAGTTTAAGTTATTTAAGCTTCCCTTGAAGAGAAGCTTTTTATATTTATTAGTTTAGATATTCTAATTTCTTAGCCAAATCATATCTTTTCTTATCTGCAATCGCTTCTTTGAGATTGTGCCTAATCTCTTCTTTGATTTCAGGAAATTCGACTCGATTTAAAATGTTTTGATTGATTGTAATCTCGTTATCTAAACTGATTTTATAAACCAATTCTTCTAAACTATCGATAGATTTATTTATTAGCGATCGCTCGTGCCAGCTCAAATTATTTTTATAGCGATCGTTAAATTCGTGAAGTTCAGCCAGTGCTAGTTCTAAATGTTCCATTTGATTACCAAATTACTACAATCTGACTGAAAGTTTTTATTTATTTTGTTTATTTTGTTTGTCTGGGAGCTAGCTGGTGCAAGACGTTCAATTAGCCAACTTTCCTGGAGAGGTAGGATAAAAGATAAAGTTTCCAGGGAGGAAATTAAGATGAAATTAGATCGAAATATGCTGCGAGTTTTTGCCAATCTCTTCGCTATTATTGCATCTTTTACCATTAATGTTGTCGCCAATCTAAATCCTATCGGTGGACTGACTATTGGAGAAATTTCTACTAACCTCTTTAAAGATGTTCTCATTACTCCGGCTAACTATGCTTTTGCGATTTGGGGACTAATTTATTTGGGTTTATTTAGCTTCGCTATCTATCAAGCCTTACCCAGTCAAAGAGAAAATTTATTACTACATCGAATTGGTTATTTATTAGTAGTAAGTAGTGCGGCTCAAATTATCTGGGTATTTTGTTTCCTATCTCGATTCTTTTTGCTTTCTCTAGTAGCAATGCTGGCAATATTATTGCCCTTAATTATGGTTTATCTGCGACTGGGAATTGGTAAAAAGAGAATTTCAGGACAAGATAAATGGTTTATACAAATACCTTTGACTATCTATCTGGCTTGGATTAGCGTAGCAACTATTGTTAATGTAGCAATTGTACTCTACGATTTAGGTTGGAATGGTTGGGGAATTAGCCCGTCAATTTGGACTCTTATTGCCTTGCTATTAGCTGGAGCAGTTGCCGCTACCATAAGTGTAGTTAGATTCGATACTACTTTCGTTCTAGTGTTTGTTTGGGCAATAGTTGCGATCGCTGTGCGACATTTAGATAAACCAATAATTTCGATAACTGCCGGATTATTAGCGATCGTTCTAATATTATTCTTGGTATTTAGTTGGCGTAACCGCCCCAAATTCTTAGTTTCTGCTAACCAAGCTAACGGAGCTAATTAGACTCGCGCGATCGATACCAATTTGGTTTAACATCAAAGTAATTAGATCGCCTTACTTTGGCATCAATAACATTTCCGCAATTAAATACTTTTGACTTCTGACCTCTGACCTCTGACTTCTGACCTCTGACTTCTGACTTCTGACTTCAAAAGGCCGGGACAAAGCCCGACCGAAGCAACCGCTAGCCAGCGAAGAACCACCAACCGCGACCGAGGGAGACGAAGCCAAAACGCTCGGGGACGACTAAACCCGCAGGAAGCCAAACCAAGCAGCGCACCCCCAGACCCGCAGCCAAAGCCAGCGAAGCCCAAGACCCAGAACCCGAACCGCAAAAACAAGCAGACTCCTCAGCCGACGGACTCAACACCCCAGGACAAGCACGACCCGGAAACGACACCAGCACGCCACCCGAACCAGCAAGAGCGCGCACGAAACGCACCGAACGCTCGGCAAAGCCAGACCGAGAACGCACCCGCACCTCAAAAACCCGCAAACGCTCAGCCGGAAACTCAGACCGCACGAAACCGTCAACGCCCCGCGCACAACCGACGAACACCTCCGCACCCTCAGCACGCACGAACGCCACAACGAACCGCAGAACATCAGGCACGAGCGAACGAGAACCGGAGAAGCCAACAACGCCAGAACGACGCAAAACAGAAACAACACGAGCAGGAAACAACATAACGAAAAAAAACCAAACGAAAGAACGCTTTCTTTCGCACCGCCTTATTTTGTTGTTGCGATAACCTTTCGTGGCTTGTCAATGGCGGAGCCGCCCGCAGCAATTATTAAATATAAAAAAGCGCGCACCTCAGCAAAAGAAAAACTAGCGCGCATCCAAAGTTTGCGAGGACGAACGGCCTTGACAATGTGGGCGGTATCCTGGAGAAACCTGAAGTTCCCCCCTCTGGGGGGATAGGGGGGCGCGAAGCACCGACAGCAGCCCCCCGAGGGGGCGACCGCGAATGGGGGCCACGATCTTAAACAGCCGAGCGCAGCGAGAACCTTTTTAGTAAGAGCGTGCTGAGCGAAGCTCAGATCCGCTACGCGGATCGCTCTACTAGATTTTGATATTTAAATAAGATCGATCGATTCTAAGAAAATATCTAAAAAGATATTGCTAAAAATATATTTTGGGTACTTTAAGTTTGGATATAACTTTTAAGCTTGCGATCTCGAAGAGATCCGAGCAAGCTCGGTGCGCTTTGGTACGTGTAGCATAATCACTACTTTAAAATCAAAATGAACTTAATACCTCAAAAATGTCAGACTAAAAAACAGATTTCTAGCTGTAGCAGCAAAAAAATCGATTCTAATAATAGCAACTTAGCTAGTTTGGTTGCTGATTATCTTGAACAATATGGCAGTTCCTATGACATAGAAGATAGATGGTGGGGAGATAAAAATATTACTTGGTCGGAAGCTCTAGCTAGAGCATGGCGATCGCGCTTCGAGAATGAAAAAATGCACTCTCACCAATGTCGAGTTGCTCATAATCTGAAGCTAGGTTTAAAAGTTTCTTTAGCTGATAATATTCAACCAAATGATTTTAAAGATTTCGAGAGCGTTTATTCTTGGGTTAAGTCAGTTACCGATAGAGTTAGAGGACTTGGTGCTACCACAGCTTATGATGTTGCTCGAAGATTAGGAGCATGGTTAAATATACAGCCGACAATGGTTTATTTACACGCCGGAGCTGCTGAGGGTGCGAAGAAATTAGGTATTAAAGGCGAGATAGTAGCTTTAAATGATTTTCCTCAAGAAATTCAGAACCTAGGAGCTACTCATGCGGAAAATTTCTTGTGTATTTACAAAAATCTTCTTTAAAGATAGCTTATTTCGGATCGCTTCTTTATAATTTAACTCGACCGATTAAGGTGTAAACCAATCTCTTTCATGTAATCCACAATTAGAACATCCAATTACATCCTCCCAATCAGCACCGCAGTTAGGACAACCAATCAAGTAATTTTGTGATTTAGCTTTTGGTTTATCTTTAGCTTTATTTTTTGATTTATCGTTCTTTTCTTTGCTCATAGTTAGCTTTTTCAATATTTTCAATTAGAGCAGAGCTTTTTATTTATTTTTCTTTCTCCAATCCCAAGGATAGATGCTGTTAGGATTAGACCAAACACCAGATTTATTAGACTTGGCTATCTTCTTGGCAGTATCTAAAGCTTCTTTGTTAGGACAATTGTCAGAATATTGCTCGTATTCATAAGCTAAGCCAACCCTAACCATTTCACCATTAACGAATATTTCTTTATCGCCATCCGATACGAATATCTCAGCTACAGTTCTACCGTAGCGATCGGTATCGGTAATAATTAAGCTTACTTCTCCACCATCTTTAGCAAGTAGCGATCTCAGATAATCTCTAGATTCAATTCCTAATTGCTGCTTCTTCTCAGGAGCATCGATACCGCACATCCTAATCTTTAATTCTTTATCACCTTTGATTGCTCTAAAAGTATCGCCATCATAAACGCTACCTGCTTTTACTTGCCATACTTCGGATAAAGTTTCTTTGACAGAAGATTTATTACAAGAGATTAGAGTGAATGTCAATAATAGAATACAGATAAAACGAAACTTATAAAACATAGTTAAACAACAATCGATCGCTTCATTCAATCTAGTCTATAAACAATTTATAAACAAATAAAAGATTACCAATGCTCGTTAAAGTTTGCTTTATTCATTACTTTCTGAAATTGCCTTTAAAACTTGTTTGACAATCTTGGGGTGTAAAATTTTGCCAGCATGAAAAGGAATTACGACTCTAATATTATCTTTGATATAAATCTTATGGCTGCCTTTGGTTCTTGCTAAAATAAAGCCAGCCTCGAGTAAAAGCTTTTCTGCTTCTGTTGCCGTAAGTCTGGGAAGTTTTGGCAATCTAAACCTCTACACTCATAGTTAAAACTTCTTGACTCAATAAATCTTGTTTTTCTGCTTCGGATAAAGTAGATAAATAAAGCTCGATCGCCTCTTTAATATTTGCTTTAACTTCTTCAATAGAATCACCTTGAGACTGACATCCTTCTAATTGAGGACAATAAGCATAATAGCCACGTTCGTCTTTTTCAATAACAACACTAATCAGATGGGACATAAACTTTATTTGGTTAATCTCAAGCTCGATCTCTACTATAATAATATCGCTTTCTTTGCAGCCATAAATAAAAAAGCAAAATTGTTTAAGCTGGTAATAGCTCTCATTAATTTGACTTTAATTGAATCGATATTAAATTGTTTACTCCTGACTTCTGACTCCTGACTCCTGACCTCTGACTTCACTCAAAGCCAGTTAGATATTTTAGCTTTCTTATAGAAGAACTAATTTTATTATCGATCGCATACTGTTTAAATTCTAGATCGGCATTTCTAGATGAAAAAGATAGATATTTATCGGTATTACTTTGTCCTTTAGTATAATCAACCAAGAAGACTTGATATTTAAAATCTAGAGTGTCAAGCCTATCTTCCATTAAAAATTTAGCCTTACTATTAGATTCGTATTCTATCAATAACTCTAAGATATCTTCTCTTAATTTATACTCGTAGTCTTGAACGTTAGCTAACAATCTAGCTTTATTAGATAGTAATGTAGCCTGCTTTACTTCCAAGTCTGCGATCGCTATTCTATCTCTTTGTAAGTCACCACCACCAAAGATATTAGCTACTAACTTAAATGGCATTTCGACTGGATTGTTAGCAAAGAAATTAACCCATCTTTTACGTTCGACATATTCAATGCGATCGCCTATAACTAAATCCTTACTATCAATAATATCAATCTGAGTTTGAACGGCATCGATACGATAAGAATTAGCAATAGCAGCCTCAGTTAAAACTTCCAAACATTCATCGCTGCTATTGAGACAAGGAAGAGGTTTCGCTAATATCTTGGACTGCCAAAGTAACGACAACATTAATAACATTATCGCTTTGCCCGGCCCATTTAACCTTTTTAATAGTGCCATCATAGGGCGATTTTACCTCCGCTAGTTGGGATATTTGAATCTCTAGTTGTTGGATTTGAGATTTTAGTTGAGAAGCTTGATAAGTTAGTTTATCGAATTGTTTGGCTAGCTCCAACTTTTGATAAGATAAATTGACGCTGCGCTTGTAAAGTTCTAGTTGATGTAAATATTCTTGATATCGCCTATCTTGTTTGGCTTTAGCTAACCTAGCTTTGGCTAGATCGACTTTGATAGCAGCTTCTCTTACTTTGGCTTCGAGATTGGCTAAAAGCGATTGCTCGTGCTGAATAATTTTATCGAGATCTATTTTGTTGTTCGATTTAAGAGATCTGAGCTTGGATATCTTATCTAAGCGATCGCTTACTTTCAATCGAGCATCGTTCAATCTATTTTCTGCCAAGCTTATATTAGTTTCTTCAAGTTGATAGTTAGGTGTTGGTAAATTGCCTATCGGCATTATGGGAACATAGAGGCTATCTATACTCAGATTCAATAACTCTCTTTCTAGCTGAGACTTTTGATAAAGCAGCTTATTGCGATCTATTGAGCGATCGCCTATTACTTGCCCTGCTTTTACTTTATCCCCAGCCTTAACCTTCAAATCTTGAGGGTTGTAAAGTTTCATCGATATTTTGATACTTCGAGGTAAAGAAGAATTAGAGCGATCGCTATCTATTTCTAAAGGTATGGTCTCTCGCTCTACTTGCTCTTTAATCTGACTTTTATCGGATCTTACCTCCGATTGGCAAGATAAAAGTAAAAATACTAATCCTAGCGATATCCTCTTATAAGCTTCCATTTACTTATCAACTTCCTCGAACAATTCTTGCCAGTAATTTCCTTGATCTGCTCGTTTAAATAATCGTAAGTAGCACCAGCAAAATAAACTCTATCTAGAACATCATAAACTTCTTTTGTTCTGCGATGATGTGGTTTGTTAGCCTGCTGACAAATAGATTTATTAACCTTTTTATACTTTCGATTAAATAGCTTTTGAAAAAGTCCAAACATCAAAATGCTAAATATAATAATTATTATGAAAATAACTCACAATAAAAAATTAGACAACAGTGAATCGAACTCAGCAAATTATTAGGACTTTGTCAAAGTCTAGTAATAAAACTTTTTATTATAAAACTCTAGCCAAGAATTTTAATTATCAAAACGCCAAAGGATACAGCAGCACTAATAATATATCAAAGTGGATGGCACTACAAATATACTGTTTAGAAAACAAATTATCTCAATTAAAAGATTTTGCTACGCGAGGGGCAATATCAGCAGCGATAAACTGTCTTTGCTCTAAAGTCCCCGTATATTGGCTGCGAAAGGAATTAATCGAACTGCTAACGATTACTAACAATCCTCTTTATCCAGTTTAATTCCTACCTTTTGCAGAAAAAGGGATATTAATGATACCCGATAAAATGATACTATTTTGTGGCAAACAATGGCTAAAGTGGGTTTACTTTCAG
>JASJCW010000078.1 GCA_030065265.1 Prochloraceae cyanobacterium | reverse complement strand
TATGAAGAGAAGGCGATCGCCAAAAATAGAGTTTTAATTAATTCCCTCGCTAATTCGACAACAGCAAAAGACTTACAACCGTTGATAGAGCAAATGCCTCGAGAATGGCTTGAAAATATTTATAAAGCGGCGATCGGGGCCAGAGAAGCTCGTATTAAAGAAGCAATCGCCATTATTCCCGCTGATTTAAAACCTTTATCCGATAATCTCACTGAAATGGTCGATCGTCTCGATTTTGATGCGATCGTTACTTTAGTCGAACCATTAATTTAACTCGATCTTACTCAGCTCACTATGAATAGCTCTTTAGCTCACTATGAATAGCTCTTTAAATGACACCAACAAAGGAGACATACTGATTGTCGATGATAAAATAGACAATTTACGCCTTTTATTTACGACTTTAAGTCGAGAAGGTTACGAAGTACGTCGGATGTTGAGTGGGAGAAAAGCATTGAAAGCTGCTGAATTTGACCCTCCCGATCTGATTTTGCTCGATATTAAAATGCCCGATCTTGACGGTTACGAAGTTTGCTCTCTACTGAAGAAAAATCCTCAAACTGCCGAAATTCCAGTGATTTTTTTGAGTGCTTTAAGCGAGGCGATCGATAAAGTTAAAGCTTTTGAGGTTGGGGGAGCAGATTACATTACTAAACCTTTTCAATTGTCAGAAGTAATTGCCAGAATTGACAATCAAATAAAATTAAGAAGATTACAAAATAAAATTAAAGAACAAAATCAACTCTTACATAATTTAAATCAAGATTTAGAAGCTAGAGTTGAGGCTAGAACTGAAGAGTTAAAGCAAAAAAACCAGCAATTAATTAAATATCAACAAAAACTATCTCAAGCTTTGGCAAAAGAGAAAGAGATTAGCCGTTTTAAAAGCAATATAATTAAAATCATTAACCACGAGTTTCGCACTCCTTTGACAATTATTTTTGCTTCGGTGGAAATTCTTGAAAAAGCATTAAATAAATTAAATAAAGAACAACAAGAAAATATATTTAGACGGATTCAAGAAGCAGTAAGACAGCTTAAATTTTTATTTGAAGAGGTTTTATTTTTCGAGCAAGAAAATATCAACAATATCGACTTAGAGCTGCAAGATGTTAATTTAAGAAAATTTACGGAAAGTATAGTAGAAGAATTTAATTCTAACAATAAAATCAGCCAAACAATCGAACTTGAAATGGAAGGTAATTTGGAATATTTTAAGTGGAATCCGAAAGTATTACGTCAAATAATTGCGAATTTACTATCTAATTCGGTTAAATTTTCCCCAGATACGGGTTCAGTTTATTTTAAAGTAATTGGCGATAAAGAGCAGGTCAAATTTATTATTAAAGATGATGGAATTGGTATTCCTCAAGGCGATCGCGATAGATTGTTTGAATCTTTTTATCGGGGTGATAATGTTGGTAACATTGGCGGTACGGGGCTGGGTTTATCTATTGTTAAAAAATGCGTAGATTTATATCGCGGTAAGATTGAATTTAGCAGCGAGGTTGATGTTGGTACGATATTTACAGTCACTTTACCCCTATCGGAACCGGTTTGGGATTCTGAATATTCCGATCTCTTGGAAACCCACTCTAGGAAAGACGAGATGGGAAGAGTGGGAGAAATAAATACTTAATTACACCAATTCCGTTTCAAGTTGCTACACTTCGGTGATAAAAGGCAAAAGCGCAGAATCTATCTTTAATGAATTGGGATTAATCATCGGATTTAATTTCAGCAAGAGTCGATCGCGCAGTTTTCCACAAAGATACGATATCTATACCGACACATATTAAACTAAAACCTTCTTGTTTGGCGGCGATCGCTTTTTGAGAATTACTAGCAAATATTCCGCAAACAATATTCTTTTGCAAACAAGCTTTTTTAACCGTATTAATTGCTTCGATTACTTCAGGGCGATCGACTTGTCCGATTATACCCATACTAGCAGAAAGATCGAACGGCCCGATTAAAATTGCATCGAATCCAGAGACATCTAAAATAGCATCGATATTATTCACTGCTTCGATATGTTCGATTTGCAAGACAATAGTAATATTTTGATTGGCTGTTTCGAGATATTCTTGTAAGTTTAAGCCGTAATTTTGACCTCTACTAATGCCGACGCTTCTAATTCCTTCGGGGGGATATTTACAAGCTGCAACAGCTTGTTTTGCTTCTGTTGCTGTATTGATTTGGGGAATAATAATTCCATCGCAACCAGTATCTAAAATTCTTTTAATCCAAATAGGATCGTTATCTGGCGATCGCACTAAAGAGGCGCATTTTTTATCTGTTGCTTGGATAATATTTTGGGTTGTTTCTAAGGATAAGGATGAATGTTCCATATCGATCCAAAGCCAATCAAAATCCAATTGAGAATATATTTCGGCGATATTTGGAGCGGGTAAGGTGATAATCGTTCCTATGAGAGTTTGTTTATTTGTTAGTCGCGATTTAAAAGATTTTACCATTTTTTGTTTGATTTTTCGATTAAATATTAGATAATCTGGCGATCGCCAGCCATAAAAATATACGATGAGATTTTCCTTTTTTCTCGACCGAACTAGGATGATTGTTAAATTTTCCTGATAATTCGAGTTGCAATTTAATTAGTAATGATTATATTAACAAATAAGCCTTAACTTAGTAATATTTATGACAATTACTCCTAATTCTACTCAAATATATTCTAGTTCTCAAATCGAACAGAGCCAAACTCAATTTAATTGGCAAAACTGTTGGTATCCGATTAGTTTCATTCAAGATTTACCAAAAGATCGCCCGTTAGGATTTTCTTTATATGACGAACCTTTTGTAATTTTTAGAGATGGAGAAGGTAAATTAGCTTGTTTGCAAGATAGATGTTCTCATCGCGCGGCTAAACTATCTGATGGGCAAATTTTAGACGGAAAAATAGAATGTTTGTATCATGGTTGGCAATTCGATCGCGATGGTAAATGTACTAAAATTCCTCAATTACCGCGATCGGCAAAAACTCCTCAGAATAGTTGCGTGAAATCTTTTTCCATCGTCGAAAAACAAGGAATTGTTTGGATGTGGAGAGGTAAACAAGAAGATGCAGATGAAAATTTGATTCCAACTGTTGCTGACATGGACGATCCCAACTTCGTTAGTTCGGATTATACCCTCGATTTACCTTACGACCAAAGTTATTTTATCGAAAATGTAGTCGATCCTTCTCATATATTTATTTCTCACGAAGCAACATTTAATGCGCGTAAAGCAGCACAACCTTTAAATATGGAAATCTTGGAGTTAAACGAGAGAGGATTTAAAGGTAGATATGCTATTAATATTGGGAGCAATTCTAAGTGGACGGATCTTAATTTTATTGCGCCTAATTTAGTCAATTACAGAATTGTTTATCCCCATAAAATATCCGGTGCAATATTGTATTCTATTCCTACAGGTGTAGGAAAATGTCGTATTATCATCAGGAATTATACCAATAAACCAGGCTGGAAACTTAAATTACAACCTCGTTGGATGGAGCATTGGTATCGCAGCCATTTTGTAGAAGAAGATCTATCTTTAGTAGTGGGACAACAAGAAGAAATTAAAAGATTAGGCAAAAGCCTTCAAGAACTTTATTTACCTCTAAAAACTTCAGATTTGTTTGTTGTTGAATATCGTCGCTGGCTAGATAAGTATGGAAATTCTTTACCTTATTATCAAGGTTGGACAACATCTAAAACACCTACAGAAGTGGTTCAAGATGACCAAAAACCTGCACCTTTAGATCGGTTGAGAAGACATACTGAAATTTGCGGCTCTTGCAGCAAAGCTTATGAAAATACAATTAAAGTAAAGCAAATAGGTGTTGGGATGGCGATCGCTTTTGCTTTTATTGCCATACTTGCAGACAATTCAAACATTGAAATAACTTTTGTGATACTATCTCTATTTTCTCTAGGAATAAGTTTAGTTGCTCGGGAAATTAAAACACACTTTGAGAAAGCTTATACTCGACATTAATTTTAAATAGATAGCGATCGCAAAAATGAGGGTAATGACTAAGTTTCAGTCTCAAATTCTTCTGGATCTATTCCCCAATTAATCCATTTTATTGCTGCTCTTGCTGAATTGATATTAGGAGGTACTCTTAAAATATGGATATTATTGGTGCTGGGACAAGTCATTTTTAGTAAAATAATTGGTTCGATATCTAATTCTCGTTCTATTTTAAATAAGGAATATTCTCGCCAATTATCTAAATTTATTGCTTGTAATTGGGACAAGATTTTTTCATAACCAATTACTTGGATTAAAAGCCGTCTCATTTCTGCATTTTCTTCTTCAATTAGCCATTGAGGTTGCCATTCTTGTAAAGGAATACCGCAATATTTTTCTGGTATTGAAACATTATTGATAATAATATTTCCTGCTGCTTCTTGAGGGATAAATTTTAATTCTGGATGATAAGTTAAATGTATATCAGGCAGTCCTTCTCTTTCAAAAATCTCTACTGGTATTTCTATTATTGGATTATCTTCTAAATGTAAATCTAGCCAGAAATCATCACTGTCACCTATACTACCTAATTCTACGGGAATTTCTTTGATTTGATTTTGTTCTAAATGAAGATAACCGAGATTTACTAAATTACCTAATTCTACTGGAATTTCTTTGATTTTATTCTCTTCTAAATATAGTTCTCTTAGATTAACTAAGTTAGCTAATCTTACCGGAATTCTTTCTATTTTATTACCTCCTAAAGCCAAACTACAAAGCCCAACTAAATTACTTAATTCTGGGGGTATTTTTTTGATTTTATTATGCCATAAATAGAGGACCTCGAGTTGAGATAAATTACCTAGTTCTGCGGGGATTTTTTCGATTTTATTTCCCGATAAATCTAGAGACTTAAGCCGAGATAAATTACCCAGTTCTGCGGGGATTTCGACAATTTTATTATCTTCTAATGAAAGTTGGCTCAGATTTGTTAGATTGCTTATTTCTGGAGGAATTTTTTGAATTTGATTTTTTTCTAACTGAAGATACTCGAGACAATTCAGATCGCCTAATTCTGCGGGAAGCTTTTTAATTTGATTTCTTGTCAAACAAAGATGTTTTAGATTAACTAAATTACTTATTTTTGTGGGGATTTCTATAATTTCATTGTAGTTTAAGCTGAGGCGAGTGAGATCGCTTAAATTTCCTATTTCTTGAGTAATTTTTTTTATTTTATTATTACTTAAATGAAACTGTTCGAGCTTCGATAAATTGCTTATTTCTGGAGGTATTTCTTCAATGTTATTGTTGCATAAATTGAGATAGCTGAGATTAACTAAATTACCGATCGCTGCTGTAACTGTTTCCATTTCATTAGAGTTTAAATGCAAACTTTTAAGATTGACTAAATTACCGATCGCTGCTGGAAATTGTTTGAACTTACAGTTAATCAAGGTGAGTTTTTCTAGATATACTAAATCGCAGATTTCTTCTAAAGAAATTTCTAGCATATTTTTAAAATGAATATACACGGACTTAGTAGATTTAGACTGCTCGATCGCATACTTTATTTCTTCCTCGATCGCCTCTTTTATCTTTTGCTCGTCCATTGGATATATTTCATCCTAAAATAATCAATAAATTACTGTTCCCTGTTCCCTGTTCCCTATTTCCTCCTAATGAAAATAGTTATAAATTTCTTCAGCCAAACTCAAACCAATACCGGGAACTTCTTGTAATTGTTGAACCGAAGCAGCGCGAATATAGTCGATCGAATGGAAATGGGCTAAAAGCTGTTTTTGACGCTGAAAACCCAAACCAGGAATATCATCTAAGCGCGATCGCCTGGTTTGTTTCATTCGTTGCTGACGGTGAAAACTAACAGCAAAACGATGTGCTTCATCGCGCACTCTTCTTAATAGTTGAACTCCTGGCTGTTCTGGATCGGTATCGATCGCATCTGACTGGTGAGGTAAAAATATTTCTTCTTGCTGTTTTGCCAAACCAATTACTTTTAAATGTTGGAAAAGATCCATTTTTTCTAAGACGTTTACTACAGCAGATAACTGTCCTTTTCCCCCGTCTATCATTATCAAGTCTGGCAAATTTTCTTGTTTGCGAAAGCGACGACTTATAACTTCAGCCATGCTAGCAAAATCATCGGAATGACCGATTTTAATCTCGGGATTTTTGATTTTATAGTGACGGTAATGTTGTTTAGCTGCAACTCCATCGATAAAGACTACTTGAGAAGCAACAGCATTGCTACCCTGAATGTGAGAAATATCGTAACCTTCGATCCGTTTTGGTAATTCAGGTAGATCGAGTATTTCGGTTAAGTCTTGGAGGGATTTTATCGTGCGATCGGCATGGCGTTGAGTTCTTTCTAGTTCGTATAAAGCATTTTTTTCGACCATTTCGATCAATTCTGCTTTTTGCTGACGCTGAGGGTTAATTATGCTTACTTTTCGACCCTTGCGATCGCTTAAAAATGCTGTCAAAATATCTTCGTCAGGTAAGGGATGCTGTACGAGTATTTCCGTAGGTATTTCCGGCCCCTCTGCTGTGGCATAATGTTCTTCTAGGACTCGTTGTAAAATAGCCCCGGGTCTATTCGATCGCGCTTCGGCAAAAAATCCCAAACGACCTACTAAACGTCCGGCCCTAATCTGAAATAATTGAATGCAACAGTGTCGATCGTCTTTTGCTAGTGCGATCGCATCTCGAGTCACGGTATCGTCCGGTAAAGCGACTTTGCGATCGCTGGTGAGAATATCTAATGCTTTGAGGCGATCGCGCAATTTAGCAGCTTCTTCAAAGTTTAATTCTGCTGCTGCTTTTTCCATCTGAGTTTGTAAAATATCGATCAATTCTCCCGTCCTTCCAGAAAATACCATTGCTACTTTTTGCACCATTTGATGGTATTGTTCGGGAGTAACCAACTGTTGACAAACACCAGGACACAATCCAATATCGTAATTGAGACAAGGACGATCTTTAAAAAGAGGTTTGGGACGCTGACGCAGGGGAAAAACTCGTTTTACCGTATCCAAAGTATTGCGTAATTTACCCGCATCGACAAATGGCCCGTAATACTTATCCTTTTGTTGTTGTTTGCGTCTTTTACGGGTGATATAAATACGGGGATAATCTTCCGACCAAGTGATACAAACATAAGGATACTTTTTATCATCCTTAAGAAGTATGTTGAAATAAGGCTGATGCTGTTTAATTAAGTTAGCTTCTAAAGCTAATGCTTCGGCTTCGCTATCGGTAACAATAAATTCAATCTCCCAGACTTGTCGCACCATATTAGCAATACGATGACTTAAATTTTGCGAGTCCCGAAAATACGATCTGACCCGCGATCGCAGTTTTTTCGATTTGCCAATATATAAAATATTTTCGTTGCGATCTCGCATGAAATATACACCTGGTTCGGCCGGTATTTCTTGAAGACGGTTTTCAAGACGATCTGAATCTTTGATTAAAGGAGTAGTTTGAGTCGAGGAGATCGCTTTCATTGCCAAGTTTTGCTAAGGGCGATCGTTATTGTAGCTAATCGATCGATCGTTTCTTTTTAACCCTTTTTCCATTAGATACTTTTGTAGTTTAAGATACATTTTTATCTAATTTTCCGGTTCAAGCTAAACTTTCTTAAAGAAATTCTTTACGTAAAATTACTTAAATGGTAAAATAATGCCAGATTCTAAAATAATCCGAAAAAGTAACTCTTTGATTTAACTTTTTCGATCTAATTAAATAATTTACCAATCATGTAATCGGCAAATAATTTAAAAAAAATGATTGAAAAGCAATTTTACTTGCTTAATTTTCAAAGTGACAATTTTGCAGAGTATTATGCTTTAAATTGATTGAAAATCTTGGTTAATAAATGCCAGTTAAATGTGAAAATAGAAACTAGTGTTTTTATATATTAGTTTTACTAATCATTCCTTTGTAGACTTTTTATGAAGATTTGATTAATTATAATAAAGAGTCAAAAAATTATTCCGATCGAGACATAAATTAAATGATTAAAGTTATTGTGGTTGATGACAGTATTCTATATAGAAAATCCCTAGAGATTATTCTACGAAATAAGGGATTTGAGGTACTCAGTATCGCCAGTGCAGAAGAGGCTCTCAAACAAATACATATTTATCAACCGCAAATAATAATTTTAGATGTCGTTATGAAAGGAATGAGCGGCTGGCAAATGTGTCGACAATTAAGAGCTAATCCTAAAATAGCAAAAATCCCGATTGTAGTTTGTTCTTCCAAATCTAGTATGGTGGATAAAAAATGGACAGAAATGGTCGGTGCTAACGCTCATTTAACCAAACCAATCGATCCCCAGCAATTAATCGATAAGATTGAAGAACTCTTAGCAATACCAGTTCAAAATGCTTGAGAACTTGGCAAGATATTTTTGCTAAAAAAAGGGATTATAGAATAACAGAATTAAACACAATTATCTTCAGACTGGGTATGCTCTCCTCGATCGCAAATAAAAAGCTAAAAACCCTGTGGATATATTTAATATTAACGGCGATCGCCATTATTGTTATTTTCCCTTTTCTTTGGTTGCTCGGCACTTCTTTAAAATCGCCATCGGAGGATATTTTTGGCTTTCCCCCTCAGATAATACCGAGCGAACCAACATTAAATAATTTTCGCATTGTTTGGCAAAATTATCCTTTCGGCCGTTATCTATTTAACAGTACCCTAGTAGCCACCCTAACAGTCGGTTTGAACTTATTATTGTGTTCTTTAGCGGCTTATCCTTTAGCGAGATTAAATTTTAAAGGTAGGGATTTAATTTTTGCGGGAATAGTTTCAACAATCACGATCCCCTTTCAATTAATCGTGATTCCCTTGTTTATAATTGCGGTTAAATTAGGTTTAAAAGACAGTTATTTAGGCTTGATTTTTCCGAATATAGCCTCTGCATTCGGGATATTTTTATTACGACAAGCATTTTTAAACGTTCCCAAAGAATTAGAAGAAGCGGCCCGCATCGATGGCTGTTCTGAATTAGGATTGTGGTGGTATGTTAGTCTTCCCGCAGTTCGTCCGGCATTAATAACCTTAGCGATATTTGTCTTTATCGGCTCTTGGGGCGATTTTCTCTGGCCCTTATTAGTGTTAGATAGCCCTGAATATTATACCTTGCCGCGAGGCTTAGTAGACTTAGCCGGAACGTTTTCCTTAGATTGGCGTTTAATTGCAGCCGGTGCAGTAATGTCGATCGCGCCAATTTTTTTCTTGTTTCTGTTCGTGCAAAAATTCATTATTCCCAGCGATACGGGGAGTGGAGTTAAAGGTTAGTTAAATTTTAAAAAACAATCATACATTTTAAATGCACCTCAGCAAGGCAGAAGGCAGAGGGCAGAAGGTACATAGATCCTATCTTTTTACTTTTAATTTAATAATATGCAATTTAAATGATTAACAGCTTATTGTATTTGTCTTGCTAATTTGAAAGTTGATTTTTAAATTTTCAACCGATATGAGATCGCAAAGGCTAATTTCTCCTTGACAATTAGCTAAAAATGTGATGTAAAATATAGCAACTTCCGTTTAATTTAATCTCTTTAAAATCAAAGCAACAATAATCGCAAAAGTTGAGTCATAAACAACATATTAATTGAGGCAAAAATTATTTATACATGATAAAAGAATTTCATATATTTATTGCCGGTGCTAGTCGCGGTGTTGGCAAAGAAATAGTTAAATATTTAGTAAAACAAAACCACAAAATTACAGCCTTACTAAGGTCTTCAAATGCAAAATTAGAATTAGAAGAAATGGGGATAAAAACAGTAATCGGAGACGCATTACAACCCGATCGAGTAGAAAAAGCCATGTTAACAGCAGAAAAAATAACAGCCGTTATCAGCACGATCGGCGGGAAAAACCAAGACGGGATTAGATCGGATTACTCCGGGAATAAAAACCTAATTGACGGAGCTAAAAAAGCTCGAGTTGATAAGTTTATTCTGATTTCTTCGATCGGCAGTAAAGAAAGTGCCGTAGCATTACCACCCGAAGCTCTTGCTACTTTGAAACAAGCCCTTGAAGCAAAAGCAAAAGCAGAAGAATATTTACAAAAAAGCGGACTTACTTATACGATTATCCGGCCTGGGGGTTTAAAGTCAGAACCAGCTACGGGTAACGGCATTCTCACAGAAAATTATCAAGTTGCTGGAATGATTCATCGCGCCGATGCAGCCAAATTAGCGATTGATTGTTTATTGAGCGATCGCGCTAACAATAAAACTCTTTCCGCAGTAGATAGAAATATGACCTACAGTCAAGTAGATTTTGTAGAATTTAACCCTACTTAAAAAAACTTGTTAGACTAAGATGCTAACTAGAAAACACAGCCAAAATTTAGCTTATAAAGCGATCCAAAATTATCGATTGCACCTAAAATCTATATAACTAGAATTTAGGCTAAAAATCCTCTCACAAACAGAAACGCTTCTCTGTCAATTATGATTAATCAACTGCACAATGCCTTTACTTTATTTTTGAGCTTGTTAGTAGAAGCGATCCCTTTTTTATTATTGGGAGTATTTCTATCTAGCGCGCTGCTATCATTTATTGACGAAAGCAGACTCATTAATAAAATCCCCAAAAATCCAATTTTAGGAGCGTGGATCGGCAGTTGTATCGGTTTCTTGTTTCCCGTTTGCGAATGCGGTAACGTTCCAGTAGCGAGAAGGCTGTTAATGCAGGGAGTTCCCTCTTCCGTAGCGATTAGCTTTTTGCTAGCAGCCCCTACGATCAACCCGATCGTGATTTGGTCAACTTGGGTTGCATTTGGCGATCGCCCGGAAATAGTAATTCTCAGAGTTGTATTTTCCCTGTTGATTGCCACATTTATTGGCTGGGTTTTTAGCTTGCAAAAAAATCCCCAATCTCTCTTACAACCAGCTTTAGCGAAACGTTTAGCAATACTCAATACTTACAAAAAAGAAACTCAACAATCTCAATTGATCGTTCAAAGATCGGAGCCGACTCCCATACTATCCCAATCCAATACTAAAGTTTTAGGGCAATTGAGTAATACCATACAGGTAAGTAAAAATATCACCATCACATCGATCCCATCTATTCCATCAAACCCAAATTCTAAACCAAAAACATTACGGCCTTTCATTGAAAATGTCTTCACAGAATTGCGAGAATTAGGTGGAATGTTAATTCTCGGAAGCGCGATCGCCGCTAGCATTCAAACCTTCGTACCCCGCGAAATTGTACTTAGTTTAGGTCAGGGGGTAGTTAGTTCGATCGTGGCGATGATGTTACTCGCTGCAATAGTCTCAATTTGTTCGACAGTCGATTCGTTTTTTGCCCTTTCTTTTGCCTCAACTTTTACGACTAGTTCCCTACTGGCCTTTTTAGTATTCGGCCCGACAATTGATATTAAAGCACTGGGTTTATTATTATCAATCTTTAAACCGAGAATTATTTTTTATATCTTTGCTTTAGTCGCCCAACTAACTTTTATTTTGACCCTAGGTTACAGTCTGTTTTTCTAAAAAGAAATATAATAGCATTTTAAATTTTAATACTAGTAAAGTTCGTTTAATAATATTTTCCTTGACTCACTTCGGCCCTTCTCTTAAGCTTTGTTTTTTATTTATTTTGACGATTCAAGATGACTTCAACAATTAGAATGAAACCCCGAAAATCGTTAGATCTTTTGCCAATTTTAGATATTTTGGCAATCCTAGCCTGGGGTATCCTATTATTTAAATATTGGCTGACGGGGACTTTAAGATTATTAATTCATCCCAACTATTTCGGATTAGTTTTAATTACGAGTATTTTTCTTTTAATTCTAGGAACGATTAAAACAGCACAATTCATTGCAGACAAAAACAGATTTAGAAAAAAAGAAGATCCGGCTCATTTAGCCTTATTTCCCCCCGGAGTAGGCAGCACCTTACTCTTAACAACCGCCATCCTCGGCCTGCTCATTGCACCTGGAGTATTAACCTCTCAAACAGCATTACAAAGAGGAATCAGCGAATCATTGCCAGAAGTGCGATCGCAACCAGAAGCATTTCGTCTTTCAGTAAAATCCGAAGAGCGATCGCTGATCGATTGGATACGCACCCTCAACGCATATCCCGAGCCAGAAGCCTATGTAGACCAAAAAGTAAAAGTATCTGGCTTTGTCGTCCATTTACCCCAGCTTGACGATAACTATTTAATGATTACCCGTTTTATCTTAACCTGCTGTGCCGTAGATGCTTATCCAGTTGCTCTACCGGTTAAACTAGAAACCTCTCGCGCTAATTATCCCCCCGATACCTGGTTAGAAATAGAAGGGACAACAATCGTCGAGACACTATCGAGCAACGAAGATGGCGATAAACGTCAATTAGTTATCGCCGCAAAATCCCTCTCAAAAATTCCCACGCCAAAAGATCCTTACGGATATTAGTAAATTCTTCACCAGATTAAAAATAGCAATTTTAACACTATCAAAAATTGGCAATTGCTACTCTAAAATTCAAACAAAAAGTTGCAAAATAAAATGCGCGCTTGCGTGAGTTACCATAGCCGATTCTAATCCCTGTTTGCAATAAATATATCCGCAGATAATTCCAGCAATTGTATTAAGTACAACGATTCTCACGATAACTTCTGCAGTTAGGGGTGCGAGTAAAGCGATCGTCGGTAAATGTAAACAGGCGAAAATCAGCGCGGCGATCGCATTTCCAACCCAATAGGCTGTTTTTGACGGTTTTCCGCTCGGATTTTTCCACCACCACCCCAAGATCCAAACAAACACTGCAAACATAAACAGACGACAAATTATTTCTTCAGTAATCCCCCCATAAAATACTCCCCCTAACAATCTTTTCCATAAAGGAATTGCTCCAAAAACTGTCTGAATATTTTGAGAAGAGAACAGTAATCGATCTAGAGTAACCGTTAAAACACCCATTCCCAGTCCAGTTAAGAGAGCAGGAAATAAAATATTTTGGGGTTTAATTTTTTTTCTTTTCTCTGGAGCAAAATAGCGATCTAGAATTGGTGTTTTCAGATTGAGTCGCGGAGCTAAAATCAAACCAATACTAATTGCGATCGCCAAAAAGATTGCATTTTGAATTAATCCAACTAAGACGATTGCTGCTACTGGTGGAGTTTCTTCGCTAAGTTGCAATTCGAGGCTTTTAGCGAGTATCAGACTGATTTCTAAGGATAAAGGTAGTATGGCAATTACTCCCAATAATCCAGCAACCAATAATATAGAAAAGATTTTCCAGTTGAAACCTTTAAAAATCTCCCTAGCTTTGATGGTACTCGAACGATTATAGATGTGTGTGTTTGTGTGAGGTTTGTCGATTAGCATACAGTTGTTCTTTATTCTCTTTTTCCAGCAACTATTTAGAGGATCTTTAAACTTTCATTTGAGTTTATGGCAAAACAATATTTAAGTCTATAATTAAAAATTTTATCTTTACAAGCTCGATTGCTTCGAGATTAGTTAGTGTTTTAGGTTTCGTTGTTCGGTCAATTTTTGTTACGATCTATTTCTCTATAAATCCCCATATTTATTTTAATTTTTTACTCTTTTTATTAATTTAAACGATCGCTTAGTTTGCTAAATTACACTAAAAGCTGACCCGCAAACAGAATATTGCTCTACAGGATCGGATTAGGAGAATTAAAGTTACTGGTTCGTAAGTAGCAAGTAACAAATAGCACTAAAAAAATATCCTGACAGTTTTGCGTAGTGGTAAAGATCTATGTTTACGACGTACTGGAAAATCCTTAAAGGATAATGGCAACGGCAAATCCTTGTTAGAAGCTAAATTACCAGTTTTTACCGAAATAATATTTCTTTTAAAAATAATTCCCTGTTGATTCATAGCGCGGTATTCGGATATATTAAGGAGGAAACTGGCAGAAGTTTTGTCGCTTGTTTTAATGATTTTAATAAATAAACTTAACTTGACTTTTCTTAATATTTGTTACTAAAAAATTAATCTGTTATTTATTGTAAAATTTATAAGTCAAGTTAATTTTGCAATTTAATTTTGTGGCGATATAATAGTATGAAGAAACTATTAAAACCATCAATAGTTCTAATCAAAAAATATTTAATTAATCAACTCATTGTCAAATAAATCAAAATCATGAATACTTCCAGATTAAGACAAATTTGGACGATTATTGAAAATACTCAAGCAGATCTGCTTCTCAATCTCGATCCTATTCAATTGAGTCAATTCTTAATTCAAGAAATTCAGGAATCAGTTCCACTCAATCCTGAAGATGATGCTTTTTTAAATTCTTATATTCAATCTCGAATCTCTCTAATTCGAGATTTAGCTCAATCTCGTCAAAGCGACTTATTGATTCGTCAATAGAAGATAATAAATTCGCCTATTTATTGAGCTTAAATTGAATAAATACACATTAGTAATTATAATTTAATTTATCTTAAACTAATATCTTTAATATTTAAGAAAAGCTAATATTTTCTTGAATTAATTGTCATTCAATCGATAAAAAATTTTATAATATATTCGCCAACCAAAACGAAAGTTAAGGCTGGCGAACTTCTTTCATATATGGCAATTACTCATAAAAAGTAATTGCTATTTTCTTTTAATTGATTGACTGAATACTTTCCAGTTTTACATGTATTAATAGATACACTTAATATTTATTCTATATTTATCGCATAGTTGATTCGAGCGAAATGTTGTCAGAATACTTTATTCTTCTTTAAAATCCCATGAGGATATTTTTGTTTGTAAGCAATAAGAATAGGAATTAACTTTTCTTGACTATCAACCAAGGCAACAGCGGCCTCAACAATTGCCTCTCCTTCACAACTAGCAATCGCCCTAGCTACAGCTTTAATTTATTGTGCTTGTTACCGGGGTATAGCTTTAATTATACTTTTCGCACATTCTCTAAAATCGCTTTTGATTTAATTAAGAGCTGACAACTTTAAAAAACTTATTGATTAAACACGAATTTTACTAATTTAAACGATAATAAAATAAATAAAATAACTTAATTATCTTGCCGAGCAAGTTTTACAATGAGCGGATTTATTAAATTGAGACCGATTATTTGCATCAGCATAATTATTTATATTATTTTAAATATTGTTGCTGTCAATTCAGCTTTTGCTGCCGAGCCAATCTCACAAACTTTAACAGTCACTGGAACAGGAATAGAAAGAATTGCTACAACTTCTACCAGTATTTCTCTAGGGATTGAAATTCAAGGCAAAACAGCAACGGCAGTTCAAAAGGAAATACAATCGCGTGCTTCTCAGTTAGTTAATTTTTTACGCTCTCGTCGGGTGGAAAATTTAGAAACTACAGGAATTCGCCTACAACCTAACTATAAATACGATCGGGGAAATAGAGAATTAATTGGATATTTAGGCATTAATAATTTCAGTTTTACTACCGAAACCGAAGCAGCGGGAAAATTATTAGATGAAGCGATAAAAGCTGGGGCAAATCGAATCGATAGCTTAAGTTTTATTGCTAGCTCAGATGCTATTGAAGCAGCCAAAAAACAAGTTTTAATCACAGCAGTGAATCAAGCTAAAGCTCAAGCAGAAACTGTTTTAAAGACTTTGAATTTAAGCAGCAAAGAAATTATTAATATTCAAATAAATCCTCCAAGCTTACCTCAACCAGTATCTTTGCGAACCGAATCTTTAAGAAGCGATCCTAGCACGCCAGTAATTGGCGGCCAACAAGAAGTTAAAGCGAATGTTACTTTAATTATTAAGTATTAAATGAACTACCCCGCCATGTGGACGGGCGGAGTTTCTAATTCCCCATCAGTTTTACGAATCGATCCGATATACTTGCGCTGCTTGTTGATTAAAGTCTTTATTGACAAAAATAAGCTACAAATAACAAACAATAATAAAACCATAATGAATTGGCAATTATTTTGGCGAAAAATTCTGAGTTACCCTCAGACCTATTTTTTAGTTGTCGGAGCAATATTAGGTTATCTGAGCTTGATTATTTGGGTAGGAAATCGACCCATTACCTTAATTGTGGGGGGAGCGATCGCCGCTATCATGGTTGGAGCTTGGATCTGGAAACTTCGACAGATTTACGGCAACAGTGGAGCGAACTTACTCGAAGTAGCAATATTTGACAACGAATTAGCAAATATAGCTCGAAAACTTGAAGGACGGAACGATAGAGATTGGGAGCAAACCGTCATTTTAGTCAAACAAATCCAAATTTTTGCCCAACGGATCGCCACTACAGAATCAAGTTTAATCCCAGAATTATTGGAGACGCTCTACACGGTTTTATCTCTTTGCGAGCAAGTTGCCTTTGCTTTAGTAACTTTAGAACAAATGCAAACTGAAACTTACAAAAATCTGACTCTCGAGCATTTACAAGTCAGTTGTCAAAGAGTCAAAGAAACTCATGACTTACTACAACAGTTACAAGATCGGGTACTTTTGTCTTCCTTAGAAGCATCGGGAGGAAAAACCACCTTACCTAGTAGCCTGCGAGTAATCATTGCTGAAAATAAAAATGTTTTAGATCGGATCGGGACACAATCACCATCAATCTACGGAGGTTAGTTATGGTTGAAAGACGGCGTTTCTACTTTATCATCGGACTATGCCTTGCTTTGCTAATCGGATGTCTAGCAGAGCAAAAGGTAGATTCTTTTGCTAGTGCAGATCGATATCTCCAGGATAAGTTACTGCCTAAGATTTCAGTCGCTCAAGCCCTCATTCCAGATCGAGTAGCTGCTCGCTATACCCTCGATGGGATTCAGGATTCTCTGCCTCCCCTGGAACAGTTTCCCCTCTATGCAGCTCAACCCTCTAGCAACCCCAATATCGTTTATCTTGAAATATTCAGTTCTTCAGAAAAAGCCAACCTCAAAAAGCAAAATGAACGTTGGTTGGTCGAAGTGGCTCAAGCTTTTAACCAACAAAGAAAAACTATTAATTCCGGTCAAGTTATTCAGGTCGGAGTGAGAAAAATCCCCTCGGGTACAGCTGTTCGCTTTCTCACTGCTGGCAAAGTGCAACCAGCCGGCTATTCTCCTTCTAATGATTTGTGGGTAGCAATGCTTTCAAGTCAAGGAGTTAAAACTATTCCGATTGTTGCTCGTTTAGTGCCCAATCTGGGTGGTTTTGTCGTTCAAGAGCGAGTTTATCGTCAATTAGCCCCTAACGGCGAAGTTAATTTCGATCGATTACTCGATGCGATCGCCTCTGGCAAAATATCTGTCGGTTACCCTAATCCCTACAGTAGTTCTACGGCTTTGAATTTACTCTACGCTATCTTTTGGCGCGCAGCAGGACATCAAGCAGACGGAAGACCGCTCACAATTGCCGATTTAGAATCGCCTCAAGTCAAATCAGTTTTTCAAGGCTTTCAAGAACAGGTCTTAATTACCACCACCACTACGCTAGACTTGCAAGAAATTTTTATCCGCGATAAGGATAAGTTACAAGCATTTCCCCTTGAATATCAAAATTATCAGCAGCTCAAACAAGTACCCGGATTTGAGAAAACCGTGTTTATCCCCTTTGGTATTCCCCATAATAATCCTCTAGTTGGTTTTAACTGGAATACATCAGAACAACAAGAAGCCTTGCAAAAATTTGCTGAGTTTGCCTCTTCTGATACAATGCAAAAATTGGCTCGTCAACAAGGTTTTCTCGAGACAGACTATCTTTTCAATCCAAAACTGCCCCCCCTTCCAGCCGGCGAAGTTTTAAGCAAGGCGCAAACATTTTGGAAGCGTCAGAAAGATGCCGGACGTACAGTTTATTTGATGACGGTCATTGATACGAGCGGTTCGATGGAAGGGAAACCCTTAACCAGTGTCAAAGAAGGCTTGCGCATTGCTAGTCAAGAAATTAATCCAGGTAATTATTTAGGTTTAATTAGTTATAGCGACCGGCCAAGAGAAGTTGTCGCTTTAGCCCCTTTCGATCCAATGCAACACAAACGTTTTTTAGCTGCTATTGATGACTTACGGGCTGATGGCGGAACTGCTATGTATGACGCAATGATGGTAGCTTTAGCCAGATTGATAGAACAAAAAAAAGCTAATCCTAATGGTCTATTTTATCTCTTAGTCTTAACTGATGGTCAGACGAATCAAGGCTTTGTTTTTCAAGACATTCAAGATGTTCTTCAATATAGTGAAGTCCGAGTCTATCCGATCGCTTATGGTGATGTTAATCAAAAGGAATTAGCTGCAATCGCAGCATTACGAGAATCTTCCGTCAAAAGTGGTACGCCAGAAACTGTCAAAGAACTACTCAAAGGTTTATTTCAAACTAATCTCTAGGTAAGTATGAAACAATTAAATCGTTACCTGTTGACCGTTCTCGGACTGGGTTGGTTGAGCTTTTTGATTGCAGCTATTCTGCTGAATCAAGTCTTTGCCGTACCTAATTTTGTTCTGCTGATAGAGCGAAGTTATTGTCCGCCCCAGCAATGGCAACAGGTAGTACAAGAATATACCAAGTTATATCGGCAACATCAACAACTTCGGATCGAGATTGAATCAGTAGTTTTGTTTAATGATTTAGGAGAAGAAGTCTTAGCTGCGATCCCCACTCCAGAAGAATTACGAGCCAAAAGAACTTATGGTCGCGCCAGTTCCCAACGTGAGGCTAAATTAAGAACGACTTACGAGCAATTCAAGATTATTCGCTGCTTTTAAAAGCGATATAGAAACCGAGGATTTAATGATATTTAGCTAAAAAATAGCTGCGATCTGCTTATTTATAGCGAATTTAAAGTGATTTGATATTATTGCTACACCCACAGAATTAATCAAAAGTCCTCAGTTTTTAGTTGACGAATCAGCTCTTAGTCGCTGAGCGATCGAGTTTTAAAACTGAAATTCCTGCTAGTATATTAGTAGAGGATTAAATGGCAAACAATCTAGATATTTACCGACATTTCCGATTATTTTGCTCTCCTAATCTGTCTCCATTCTGCTAATAATTTTTGCAACAATCAAGCTAACACGATCGCGGAAAATCGAGCTGTTTTTAATGTTAGTACCAAATTTGTTGCGATCGATCGATAATCTACTTGGATCTCAGTTTAAATTAGATTTTAAAATAGC
This sequence comes from Prochloraceae cyanobacterium, assembly GCA_030065265.1. Classification (GTDB taxonomy): domain Bacteria; phylum Cyanobacteriota; class Cyanobacteriia; order Cyanobacteriales; family JASJDA01; genus JASJDA01. The sequence goes on along the minus strand of JASJCW010000078.1, from coordinate 7,235 downwards.
TCGCTCGATGCCGAGATTATTCGAGGGCAAATTGTAAAAAATTTTAACTAGTAAAAGCTGAAGTTATTTATTGGCAGTTTTTAAAACAACTAGTTTCCGCTCAAACTTTAATCAAACAAAAACTCGATAATTGAGAAAGATGATGGTAGAACACACACAAGCACATCTCTCTAGAACTATAGAATCAAGCCTCCCTAATTCAGTCAAAGAAAAAACGAAAAGACAGATGGAATATTATATGGGAGCGAAGCTGATTGAGATTGGGATCGATCGCAAATCGGCTATTTATCGATGGTCAGTCGAGAAACAAGAAAATTCAGAAACTTGGACTTACAGTGCTTATTGGGGTGATTCTAAAGAAAAGCTTTCGAGGATCGCTCCTCCACTCATCGGTGCTGAGTTAATCGATTGTGCCAGAGCTAATGCCAGTGAGGGAGTTGAAAAGACAGCAATGTTGTCTGGCTACGGTCAAGATCTCAACAGCTTTCGGCAAGCCCTACAAGAGGCTGGGGCTGAAATGGGACTTGCAATCGAATCTTTAAAGGATTTGCTCGGGCCACCTCCCTCTTTGAAGCCGAGAAAAAACATTGAGATAGCTCCCGAAACCCCGAATACTTTATAAGATTCCTTTGAGTATCTTAAGCCTCAGCAATCGCAAATGGCTGTAGGGTTATTATCAAAAAGCTTAAAGAATCCATAATAACCCCACAGCCAGAAAATGACAGGCCGTATGATTAACGGTGGTGATTACTTGAGGCGATGACAACTAAAAAAAACCCTCTACTTATCAATTGTTCGCCCCAAAATAATATAGATAGTATTTTACCTCGGCAAGCACTCTTTTCTAGCCGCAAACTAGGCTGGCAAGATCTCTTATTAGAATATTATCGTCAACCGACTGGTCAACATCCAGAAGTTTACAGTTCCGGTCATGCCATAATTATTATTACTAACATTGCCAAACAAAATCAGATCGAAACAATTTGCGAAGGCAAGACTTACAAATCTTCATTAACAATTGGAGCTGCGGCGATCGTTCCTGCTGAAACAATTTATCAATCTACTTGGTACGGAGAAAGAGAATTAATTGCGATCGGGTTTAATCGGCACATTTTTCCGACTCTCATAGAAGCTTCATCTCAATTCGAGCGAGCCAATTTGATGCCTCAATTACCAATTTACGATCCTCTAATTTCAGAAATGGGAATGGCATTAAAACGAGCGATCGCACCGCTACGCGGATCTCTTCGAGATCGCAATCTTAATAGTCGTCTTTATGTCGAAAGCATTACTAATGCTTTGGCGGTTCATTTAGTACAATACTACTCCAACAGCCAACCGATTCTACGAGAATATCAAGGTGGTTTATCGCGCAACGACTTAAATAAAATAATCGAGTATATTCATGCCAATTTAGACTTAGATTTAAGCGTACGAGAACTAGCCAATCTCATCAATATAAGTTCTCACTACTTTTCTACTCTATTCAAACATTCGACCGGACTAACGCCGCATAAATATATCATTCAAACTCGGATCGAACGAGCCAAAATCTTACTCTTAGAAAGAAAAATGTCTCTCGCCGATATCGCCCAAGAAGTAGGTTTTGCCAACCAAGGCCATCTCAATCAAACTTTTAAGCGTTTAGTAGGAGTTACTCCCAAACAGTTCCGACAAAGATAATTGGAATTTAAAAAAAATCGGAGCAATTTAGAAGAAATTAAATGATGGATTTTGCATACTAATAACAAACTAGGAGTACAAAATATGAATCAGACCAATTATTTTTTTAAGGTTATAGATTTAAATTCTCAGGCTGTAATTTCTAGCAACTTTGAGACTCAATTATTCTCTAATCTCGCTCCTCTGACAATTGGCGGTTTTGATTCTTTATTTGATTCTGATGATTTAGAAACTAGTTCGGGATTTAATTGGCTTGGAACTGACGAAGAGCTTGATTCTTTATTTGATTCTGATGATTTAGAAACTAGTTCGGGATTTAATTTTCTTGGAACTGACGAAGAGCTTGATTCTTTACTGTGGTTTAATAATTTTAGCGATCCCAATTGGAGAGAGGATTGGCAAGTTCTCGATAGCAGACAGTGGGGTCAAGAAAATCTCGAGCTGATTAACGACTCTTTGACCGGTGATTTTTTTAATACCTATTTAAGAACCTATTATCCTGCTGGATCGGTAAGTCCTTCTTACTCGAGAAAGACTGGCGCGCCGATTGGTGGAGCGCAATTTTTGGCCGATTTAGGCATTCCTCCCGCCGAAGAATTAAAGTTGAGTTATTATCTTCGTTTTTCTGACAATTTTGATTTTGTCAAAGGCGGTAAATTGCCAGGATTATATGGAGGAACTGGTAATACTGGAGGAAATATCCCCGACGGGACGGATGGATTTTCAACCCGTTTTATGTGGCGACAGAACGGAGATGGAGAAGTTTATGCTTACTTACCTACCAGTGCTAAGTTTGGCACTTCATTAGGCCGAGGTGATTGGCAATTTGTTCCTGGCGTTTGGCATCATTTAGAACAAGAAGTCATTCTCAACGAGGTTGGTGAAAATAACGGCAGTATTAAAGTTTTTCTTGATGGAGTCGAAGTTTCTCATTTTTCTGGATTAAATTTTCGCAGCGTTGATAGCCTCAAAATTGATGGCATCTTATTTTCTACTTTTTTTGGTGGCAGCAACTCAACATGGGCCACCCCAAATGATGTTCACATCGATTTTGCTAATTTTAGCGTTTGGGAACTGGACAATTAATCGGGCAATTACTAGTAAGGCAAACCTTGTAAAATCAATTCTCTTCTTTGTTTAGTTCATTTTGCGACAGAAGTTATACCATTTCTGAAAAATCAGGCTACAGATAACGCTAAAAGCGAAGATCGGCTAAAACCTTATTTGACCTCCTACCTAGACCGACTGACTCTAGCAATTTTAAATAGAAACGGTATTAAATGTTATGGCAAATTACTAGATATTTGCAAAAATTAATCGATTTCCGTTGACATAGTGGTTTACCCTAAAAAAATGTCTGAATTAAAGATAGATTAATGTTGTTTGAGCGAATTCCTGGCAGAGCCTATCTTTTAACTGCGATCGTTATTTTTGCTGCTGCTAGTCCGGTAACGCGCAAATTAACTGACATAGGAGCTACTAATTTAATTGATGGCAGAAATCCCATTTCTTTTTGTAACGTTCTATTTGTGGGTAATTTCTGCGCTTTAATTTTGCTAATTTTTCTTTATGGCAAAAGTTTAAATCTTGATAGTTTAAAAAAATTATCTAAAATCGATTGGCTCAGTATCATTAGCGTCGCAATTTTGGCCGGAGCTTTAGCTCCAGGGTTAATATTTAGTGCCCTAGATATTACGATGGTCAATAATGTTGTTTTAATCGGAAGAATCGAACCGCCAATCGTTTTGGCTTTATCTGTTTTCTTGTTAAAAGAAAGGGTTAATCTTTGGATCGTAGTCGGGGCAATTTTTTCTTTTATTGGCGTTGTTTTAACGATCGCATTGCAACGCCCAGAAAACGTCCAAAATATGATGATGGAAACGGGTGTTTTTCAGATCGGATTGGGGGAATTAATGGCCGCAGGAGGCGCGATCGCCCTGGCAATTTCGACAATTATTAGTAAAGTAAAATTAAAAGATATTCCTTTAAGTATTTTTAGTATTTTTAGAACTGCGATCGGAACTGTAGTATTTTTCTGCGTTGTCATGATTCTCTTCAGTCCCTCTCATTTTATAGACGTTTTCAGTCCTTTATTATGGCAGTGGATGTTATTTTACAGTGCTGTCATTGTCGTTTGCGGGCAATTAGCTTGGTTTCAAGGGTTAAGAAAAACCGGAGCAGCAGACGTATCCTTAGCCAGTTCTTTTAGTCCGATCGCCGGAATTTTAGCAGCTTATTTATTATTAAATGAAGCTCCAACAATGGCCCAATATATTGGCGGCAGTGTAATCATGCTAGGTATAGTTCTCAATCAAATTGGCGTTAACAAATTAGCTGCCGAAAAAGGGAAAATGCCCGAAGTTACAGAGAAAGAAATGGATTTAGAATTGGGATATAAAGGGATCTAAAACCAAGCTTCAAGCAATAATTGATAACTCTTCCAAGACGATCGAAGGCGTGTAATAAGAGCCTTCCCATCGGCGATCGCCTCCTAAAGTAATATTCTGTTTTAAGGCTTCATATACATTTCCAGCCACCATCGTATCTTTAACCCGACCGACTATTGCTCCATTTTCAACTCGATAGCCTAAATCGACATTAATCGAAAAATCCCCGGAAATATCCGCACCTCCCCCCAAGATTCGATCTACAATCAATCCCGAATTTAATTGCTTGCTTAAATCAATTATTGAGCCTTCCCCAGCTTCAACAACTAAATTTACTAAATCTGGAGTCGGATACCGACTTAAACTAGGACGAAACCCATTTCCAGTGCTGGGAATTGCTAAAATTTTCCCCGTACTCAGATCGGTATAAAATTGTTCTAGCCTTCCTGAACTAATTAAAGATAAAAACTGAGTTGGGTTACCTTCATCGTCAAAAGGACAGCTCAGAGGCTCTTTATCTGGCTGTTGAGAGATAGTTAAATTTTCTGCCAAGACTATTTGACCTTGACTTTCGCTCCAAGGAGAAGACTCCTCAATCACTCGCTTGCCATTTAAAGCATCGGCAATAGTTTCCCAAAACATAGTCGCCGCACTGGAGGTAAATAAAACCGGAAGTTTGCCAACTAAAGGATCGCTATTGAATTTCGCCCATTCGAGACGCTGCAAAATATTTTTAACGATTGCTGCTGTATCGATCTTATTTTTAGTGTACTCGCCGTCGTAAATACTTAAGAAGTCTTCTCCGCGTACCCATTCCGCACCGAGATAATAACTAGATCCGATTTCTGTATGCTGACAATTTAGTCCTTTTGTATTCAGAAGTTTAGTCGTTTCTATTTCCGATTCAAATTCAGCACTGCAAATTACTTCAGGATAGAAGTTTTTAATCTCGGCGATCGCCTCGTTACCTATTTCAATTAATTCTTTTACTTCTATCTCCGTTCCCTTTGCTCGATGGCTTTCGGTACGTTCTCCAACTAATTCACTCTCTTCAGGGGAGTTGAGTTGCGAAATGGCGATCGCTTTTTCTACTAGGGATTGGGGATCTACCGGGCCGTAAGCTACAGCTAAACCCGGACAGCCTTCTCGCCACAATCTTAATGCCGTTCCCACCGACTCCGACGATTCTAGCTGTTTTAAGCGATTTGCTTCAAAAGATACCGGACGCGCGATCGCTTCTTTAGAGTAGACTTCTGCCTGGCTCGCGCCTGCTTTCTTTGCTAATTCTAGCAGTTGTTCTAAATCAATTGTCATTGTTATTTCAACAAAATAGGGCGAGCTAAAAAAATAAGATTTAATTAAGTCAATCTCAATCGAGATAACTTTTATTTGTTATTTTTTTATTTACAGCTTTAATATTTTACGATTTATTCGATCGCCTCAATTCTGTCACATTTTTGACACGATCGTAATTAATTTATTGTTGCAGAAACAGTTAAATAATTTTGAAAAAATCAGTTTAAACGGCAATATCGACTTGTTTGATTGACGTTATGTAAATCATTATGAGAGTTATATTAATTTTTTTTTCAAATAGTTCGTCAACAGCGATCGCGATCGCTTTTGGACTGTAAAATGAGTAATCGATAGAGTTAGCTAGGCCATAAAAAAGTCAATTAATTAAGTATTAAAGATGAAGAACTTAAAAAGCGAGCGCAATTCAGAATTATACATAACTTGGGAACAAGAGGCATCTACTTTTTGGCAAGAAGTCAGAGAGCCTCAATCCGATGAAAAAACTATTAATACAAATAGAGAATTAGAATCAAGCTCGTGCGAACAATCCCAAGATTTTTGGGAAGAATTAGCAATTCAAAGAGCTTAAATTTTAAAGCTAGGGCGAAATCTGCTCCTAATTATTATAAATTTTGCTTAAAGTTGATGATATCGCTCTAAATTATAAATATTCAATTTTTTTATCTAATCCTACCTTTTGCTAAGAGTCAAAGGTAGGATTTGTCATTGGAAAAGAAATTTTAAGATAGATTCGCAGTAAAATATTAAACGTGTTTTACGGCTTAAATAATAATGATTCCAGATGCCGATCGCTATTGTTTGAAAAATGCTCGCATTCCAAGTTGCTTGCTAGAAAGTGCAGAGATATTTAAGCAGACAAAAGAAGGATTGTGTTTAGTAGATCTAGAAATAGTTGCAGGTAAAATTAGCAGAATATTTCCTGGTGGCGATCTCAATAGCAATTTAGAAACAATAGATTTAAATAAAAAGATCGTATTTCCTTGTTTTATCGACATGCATACCCATCTCGATAAAGGACATATTTGGGAGCGATCGCCCAACCCTGACGGTACTTTCGATAGTGCTTTAGAGACAGTTAAAAAAGATTATCAAAACTGGCAATTTGAAGGTGTCTATCGCCGCATGGAATTTGGTCTAAAATGCAGTTATGCCCGAGGAACGAAAGCGATTCGCACTCATATCGATTGCTTTGGAGAACTAGCCGATATGAGTTTAAAGGCGATCGAAACTTTAAAACAAACATGGAGCGATCGCATCGACCTGCAAACAGTATCCTTAGTTACTTTAGATTATTTCTTTGGCGATCGCGGTATTGTATTAGCCGATCGGATCGCAGCAATAGACGGTATTCTCGGAGGTGTCGCTTACATGCACCCGGAATTAGAAGCCCAATTAGATCGTATCTTCTCTTTAGCAATCGAAAGAGATTTAGATCTCGATTTTCACGTCGATGAAAACGGCGACCCCAATTCTATTTGTTTGCGAAAAGTAGCCGAAGCAGCAATTCGCCATCAATTTAAAGGTAAGATAGTCTGCGGTCACTGCTGCAGTTTAGCCGTCCAAGATCGAGAAACAGTCAGTAAAACTTTAGCAGCAGTCAAACAAGCTAATATTGGCGTTGTCAGTTTGCCGATGTGCAATCTATACTTGCAAGATAGAGTACCAGGTCAAACTCCTTACTGGCGCGGTGTAACCAGAGTACATGAATTGAAACAGCAAGGGATACCAGTAGCCTTTGCTAGCGATAACTGTCGCGATCCATTTCATGCTTTTGGCGACCACGACGTTCTAGAAGTATTTAACCAAGCAGTTAGAATAGCCCATTTAGATCTGCCTTATGGCGATTGG
>JASJCW010000077.1 GCA_030065265.1 Prochloraceae cyanobacterium | reverse complement strand
CAAATTAATATGACATTCATCGTGTCCAACGGTGTAAATATTATTGACTTGCAAAGATTCGCGACGAGCGTAGCGGCCGCCTTTATTTTCTTGGAGGTAAGTATCTTTGACTCTTGCTTTTGAAGTTCCGACTAATTCCGGCCATTGGTTACCGACAGATTCGACAATAAATTCTCCCGACCAATCGCGATCGAAGCAGTAAATTCCGACTCGATCGCTTTTGAGAAGTTGTCGTAAGTCCCTAACTGCATAATTCAATATTTCTTCAATTTTTCCAGTAGCTCGAGCCAGCTCGATTAAAGCACCTGGAAGGCGAGATAAAAAGCGAGCGTTGGCTTTTTCTGTTGCTAAGAGCTGAGTTAGTTTCTCGTTTTTATCTATTGCTTCTTGGAAATACTGAGCTTGTTGCACGGCAATACTATATTGCACGCTAATTTTCACGACTAGATCTACTTCTCGATCTTCCCAAATCCTGGGGCCGGAGTTTTGATAAACGGCTAAAAGTCCCCATAATTGCTTACCTTGGTAAATCGGAGCGTTAATGTAGGCTTTAGCTTGAAATTTGCGAAGACTATCTAAATAGCAAGCGGAGAAATTTTCAGCAGTAATATCATTGACTTTGCGGTAGCGAGATCCTTGAGCGTAGATACCGCCTCTGTTTTCTTGAAGATAAGTATCGTTCAATCGATCGCCTTTGACGCTGCCATATCCTTTAACAGTACAATCGTCCGAAGCAATTAAGTCATTTTGAAGTTTAGAATCGCTTTGTTGCAAATCCATTAAAGAAATCCAACCTTCCGTCACCGATTCTGCAATGATTTCGCCGCTCCAATCGGGATTAAAACGATAAACTACAATGCGATCGCATTTGAGTAAATCCCTGATTTCTGACAAAGTGTATTTAAAAACAGAATCTATATCTTGAGTTTGGCGAATTCTTTCTCCTAGCAGTCCTAAAGCTTGTTCTGTTTCTACGACTTTAGCGATTTCTTGGTTTTTAATTTGGAGCTGTTTGACGTATTCTACTTGCTCGAAAGCGATGCCAAACTGAGTTCCCAATTTAGCTAAGAGTTTGACTTCTTGAGATTGCCAATCTCGTTTTTGTTCGTGGTGGTAAGCGGCTAAAATGCCCCAGAGTTCACCTTGATAAAAAATTGGTACTGTGGCGTAGGAAACTATTTTAAACTGTTTGAGAATATCGACATGACACTGGCTGTGTCCGATAGTTTCAATATCGTCTACGGCTAGGGTTTCGCCGTTGCGATAGCGGCCTCCTTTGGTTTCTTGGAGATAAGAATCTTCCCAAACGGTTTTAAGATCGACACCGACATAGGGTTCAAAGCGAGGATCTACTGCTTCGACAATATATTCGCCGCTCCAATCTGGTAAAAATTGATAAATCGTCACCCGATCGCATTGGAGCAGGTTTTTGATATCAAAAAGAGTTCCTTCAAAAATTTTATTTAAGTCAATCGAGCGATCGATGCCAATTTTTTGAGTCAATCGTTCGACCAATCGCACCGTAGCTTCTTCGTATTCTGCTGCTTTGGCGATTTCTTGATTTTTGCTCTCCAATTGCTTGAGGTATTGGTCTTGTTCGATTGCAATACCGAGTTTTTCCCCGACTGTAACCATCAAATCGATTTCTTCTTCTTGCCATTGTCGGGGTCGATCGTTTTGATAGGCAGCAAATAAGCCCCACAATTGCTCGTTTTCGTAAATCGGAACGATAATATAAGCTTTGGTTTGGTAGGCTTCTAAGATTTTGATATAACAATCGGAAAAGCCAGAATTGTAAATATCTTCGCAGACTCGATAAACTTTACCTCGGGTTAAAATTTGTCCTTGAGTTGCTTGAATTTGAGTATCTGTAGTTGCAAGAGCGGCTTTATTTGCAGCTAAATCTTTGATAGTGCAATTATTGACATTTTCGCTAATTTCAGGCTTTCTTTTTTGTTCTTCTAATAAAGATATCCACTCCGAAGAGGCGATCGCTTCGTTAATGAATTCGCCACTCCAATCTGGATTGAAACGATACACTACTACTCGATCGCAGTTTAATAGTTGCCTAATTTCGCCAGTGGCAATACTAAAAATATTATCTATATCGCGATTTTGACGAATTCTTTCGGCTAATTCGGCTCGTTTATTTTGAATTTCTGTAGCGCGAACTAATTTAGCATTTTGTTTTTGTACTTTTTGCAAATACTCAGCTTGTTTGACAGCCAATCCAAATTGAACTCCCAATTTAGCTAAGAGTCTCACTTCTCGCTGTTTCCATTCCCGAGGGCCAGTGTTTTGATACGCTGCTAATAAACCCCACAATTTCCTGCCAACGAAAATCGGCGCGATGATATATGCTTTAACTTGAAATTGTTCGAGCATATCGATATGACATTGAGAGTGGCCGACTTGATAAATATCTTGGACGACAAAAGTTTCGTTGTTGCGATATCGTCCTCCTTGAGTTTCTTGTAAGTGGGTATCTTCCCAAACTGTTTTAATATTTTCTCCAACTAACGGAGTCCAGTCGCTACCGACCGATTCAGCAATATATTCGCCACTCCAGTCGGGGTTAAAACGGTAAACAGAAACTCGATCGCATTTAACAATATTTCGCACTCCTAAAAGGGAACTGCGCCAAATCTGGTTTAAATCTTCTGATTGATTGATCGATTCGCTCAGTCTTTCGACTAATAAGGCGATTTCTTTTTCCGATCGTGCGGTTTCAATAATTTCAGTTCGAGAAACCGATCGATCGATCGCTACGCTGAGTTGAGAAGCTACTTGACAGGCTAAATTAATTTCTTCTTGTTGCCATTTACGGGTGCTGCATTGATGGACGCATAACAAACCCCATAATTTTCCGTCGCACATCAAAGCTACGTTAATATAAGCTTTGGTTTCAAATTGAGTCACGACTTTGATTTGAGATTCTTTAAATTTAGTCTGATGAATATCTTCTACTACCCAATAATTATCTGGTTCGTAGATTTCTGGTTCGTTGTTGAGGCTGTATTGGTCTTCAATTCTTTCAACTGCAACCGCACGAGGATATTTGTTATCTACATCTTCGGCGATGAATTTACCGTGTCTGTTGCCGGTTTCAAAACTTATTTTATAGACTGCGACGCGATCGACGTTTAAAAGACGACGCAGATCTGCCATTGTATTTTGGAAAGTTTCTTGTAATTCGGAAGATTGGAGGATGCGATCGACAATCTTAGCTAAAATTTGCTCTTTTTGAGCGTTTTGTTTTAATCGGTTGTTTTGAGCTTTGATTGCTTTTAAATATTTTGTTTGTCTGATCCCTACTCCAATTTGGCTGGCAAAACGACTGATTAATTCAATTTCTTCTGTTTCCCAGTTGCGGGGGCCCGAATTTTGATAAACAGCTAGCAAACCCCACAATTGTTTGTTGTAATAAATTGCGGCAATAATATAGGCTCGAGCTTGATATCTTTCTAGGACTTTGATGTAACAATCGGAAAAGCCGGAATTGTAAATATCTTCGCAAACGCGATAATTTTCGCCTTGAAGAAAATCGCTGCCTTTAGTTTGTTGTAAATAAGTATCGATGTTTTCTTTAGACAGTTTCGGAGTTCCGCTCAATCCTTCATAATTAGCTAAATCCCGAATGCTGCAACGATTAACATTTTCGACTATTTCAGGAACTTTGCGCTGTTCTTCAAGCAGAGCAACCCATTCAGAGTTAGCAGATTCGGCAATGAATTGACCGCTCCAATCGGGGTTGAACGAATATATTGCCGCGCGATCGCACTCCATTAATTGTCTGATATCGCTAACGGTAATATTGAGAATAGTTTCTAAGTTATCTGTTTCGCGAATGCGATCGACTATCTTGGCTAAAGATTTTTCTCTGCGATCGCGAGTGGCTAATTTTTTAGATTGAATTTCTACTTTAGTCTGAAATTCTCGCTGTTGTAGGGCAATATTGAGCATTTTTGCTAATTGCACTACTAAATCTATTTCACTAGTATTCCATTTCCGAGGTTTGCTCTGATAGGCTGCTAGTAAACCCCATAAATATTTCCCTTGATAAACTGCCGCAATAACGTAAGCTTCTGCTTGATAGGTTTTTAAGACTCTGAGATAACAAGGACTAAAATCACTGTGATAAATATCGTTGCAAACTCGATAAGATTCTCCTCTGACAAAAGAACCGCCTCGAGTTTCTTTTAAATAGGTATCGCTCGAACCGTTGCCATTTTGCTTACCGTTATCGTTGCCATTTTTGCTTCGAGAATTAGTTTTTAACAGTCTACCTTGCAAGCCTAAATCTTTAATACTACAAGCATTAACGTTATCGACAATTTCTGGATTGTAACGCTGTTCTTCTAATAAAGAAACTAAATTGCCTTCAAAATATTCAGCAACGAATTGACCGCTCCAATCGGGATTGAAAGAATATATTGCCGCGCGATCGCAATTTAATGTTTGCTTTAATTCTTTGGTGGTGGTGCGGAAAATAGTATCTAAATCTTTGGCATCTAAAATTTTATTAGCTATTTTTCCGAACAAGCTTTCGTCTCTTTTATTTTGATTTTCTAAAGCTAAATTGGCAATCAGTTTAGCTGTTTTTTCTATTCTTTTTTGAATTGCTTCTTGTTCTGTGCCGTCAGTTTGTTGCAAATAGGCTTGAAAGTTTTGTAATGTTTGAACGAGTTTTTGATAAGTTGTTTTTTTTGAGCGTTCTGGTTTCTGTAGGGTAGAGTCTGTAGCCTGTGTCATTAATTTTAACCTTATACTTGAATGAGTTTAAAAATTTCTACTCTAGATCGATCTTCGGTTTGTTAGGAATTTTGTATCGAGATTATTTTGCTTTAATTTATGTCTTCATTTTTTTAAATCAAAGCAGCAGGTTTATGCAGAGATTAATCCAATTAACCCCTACTAATATCCTTTATTTAGTGACGCGATTCCTTCTAAATAAGAATTCCCAAAACAACTTAAAATATAACATTTTGAGAATTGAAGTTTATTTTTGTTTACATTTTGCTTAAAAAAGATCGCTTAAAGGATTTACTAAATATAGCTTCGAGATCGAGTAACATTAAAGGTTTATTTTCAGAATCTAGAAAATAACCTGCAAAAAAATCTCCCCAATTTTCCATCATCATTGATTCGGATAGAGGTAATTTTAGATCGGGATCTAAAACTGCGATCGTGCTAACTTCTTCGACGATCGCTCCGATAATTTGGTCTTCAACTCGAACTAAAATTACTATTCCTGCATCTTTAATTCGCGATTTTTTGCACCAATGATTGGCACCGATTAAATTAGCTAAATCTAAAATCCAAATAGCCTGTCCTCGCCAGTTAAAAATACCGAGCCAAAATTCTTTAACTTGGGGAACTGGCAATATATCCTCAATTTTAACGTCAATTACTCCTTGTAATTCCCCTAGGGGTAAGAGGGCATTAAATTCTTGATTGAGATTAAATTGCAGAAAGCGATCGCCATTTTGACGGGTTTTGTCTTGGAGTAAAATTATTTGGCTGTTAATATCTAAAGCCGATTGTCCTGGATTGATTCTTATCATGATAAGCTCTAGAGTTTCAAGTTAATTATATCGAACAAGTAATTCTCAATTTACTTAAATAAAAAAACTGTCTTAAGTTAGAACAATTACATTTAATTTAGTAGCCATATTCGTATAAATAGTTAAGAGAAAACCACGAGAATAACTCTGTCAAATTTAAAACTTGCGGTCGTTTTTTAATTCTTATTTTTAGTATGTTCTATTTTATCTGACTATTCAAGAGTGATTTAGAGCGAAGCAGAGCGATTCAATTAAATCGGCAAATATTTGCTACAAATAAGAGGTGAAAAATAACCAATAAAATCGCTCGATTAAGAAGTAACAATAATGTGGAAATGCAGTATCGAAACCGACGATTCCGAACGGCTCTGTAAAATTTCAATTTTGGCAGGCGATCGCACAATTACCTATTCAGAAGTAATCGATCTGTGGCAAAAAGATCGCAATTTTCGGGTCTTTTTCAGTCTTTCTTTGGAGCGATCGCCATTTAATGCCTATTTTTGGGAAACGCCACCCATTAGCCTTGCTAACATCGATAGAGAGTTTGAATGCGTCTTAATCGATAGTCCAGAATTAGCTCGAGTGCAAGTTGATGGGCGCGCTTTTCAAGCATATTTTGGATCGGCTGCAAAAAACGAACAAATAATTACTTTTGCCAATCGCAGAAAAGATGCTTTGCTGGTCGTACCTCGTCCGATGGCAGATCTTTCTATGTATTCCCATCTCGGTATTTTTATCAGAGAAGCACCTCAATCGCAAAAACAAGCACTTTGGCAAACTTTAGGCGTGGCGATCGCCAAAAAACTAAACAATAACCCCCTTTGGGTGAGTACCTCGGGATTGGGAGTTTATTGGCTTCACCTCAGATTAGATTCTATTCCCAAATATTATAAATATCGACCTTATATCGTTGAGGTTTAAGTTTCTTACAGTTGAGGGGTCAGTCGGTCTAGGTAGGAGGTGAGGAGTTCAAATATAGTAATTGTTCTACTGTCTTGGTGAGCGTTCCCTTGCGTCTGCACCGCGAAGTCCTTAAGTCGGAGGAAACCTCCGACCGGGCGGTGCGCTTACGCTTGACGCGGGGTCTCACCGCAATTTGCAATGAGTGAATCAATTCTAAACTTAAAAGCCCACTAACGACTAACTACTAATTTGCAATGAGTGAATCAATTCTAAACTTAAAAGCCCACTAACGACTAACTACTCGCTACTCAATACTTAAAACCCTCTTGCCTTTTGCCTTTTTTTAGCGGCTGATTAAAGATTTATTAGCGCGGCGAATATTAAGACAGCACCACTGTTCTCGCTTCCAGAGAGTTGCGACGATCCAGCCAGAATTTTCTAAAACATCGGCAACATTTTTAGCTTTATCAAGCAAAATGCCACTGAGAATGCCCCAAGTATTGATGTTGGATATAGCATTCATTTGGGGGACGAGTTCGATAATTACTTCTGCAAGAATATTACAAACAATCCCATCTACACCATTTTTTTGCAAAGGCATTAATTGAGCGATCGACCCTTGTGAAATCGCGATCGCGCTATTATCGATTTGATTGAGATCGCGATTTGCTTTTGCCGAACTAATTGCCAGAGGATCGGTATCTACAGCGTAGACTTTTTTAGCTCCCAACAAGATCGATGCGATCGACAGAATTCCCGAACCGCACCCAATATCTACCAAAATGTTTTTATTAGTTTTGGCAAAACCCAAACGCATTTCTAAAGATTCTAAACATAATTGGGTAGTTGGATGAGTGCCAGTACCGAAAGCAACTCCCGGATCGAGACGTAAAACCGATCTTGACTCTTGTTCTGGCACTTCTAACCAACTCGGATAAACAATTAAGCGATCGCCGATCGGGGTAGGTTGCCAATATTGTTTCCAACTAGTGGCCCAATCTTGCTCGGAAACGGAATCCCATTCAACTTTAGGATGAGTTAAATTGAGAGTATCAGCGTCAAGAGACAAGCGATCGACGAATTTTTTAAAACCTGAAAATTGACCCCTCCTTTGAGGAACGTATGCCCGAATCAGACAAAGATTTTCTTTGATTTCCATAGCGGTGCCGCGACTATCGAGGCTTTCGAGTCGCCAATAAATCGATTCTTCTTGAATAGGATCGCAGAGAATTCTAATTTCCCACCAGCTATTTGACATTGCGAGGTCATTTCTTCTAGGTTTACTCGATTACAGTTTTACGGTGTAAGCATCTCGGATGCCGGAAAGTTTGGTAATTTCCGATAAAATACCGTCTGGAAGGGGATCGTCGAGACTCAACACCATCACTGCATCGCCGCGAACAATTTTTCTTCCTACCTGCATACTGGCTATATTGACATTAAAACTACCCAATAGGGAACCGATCTTGCCAATTATTCCGGGCATATCTCGGTGGAGGGTAAATAACATATAGTTACTCGGAGGTACGTTAATCGGAAATTCGTCGAGATTAGTGATGCGAATTTCATCTTGACTTAATAGAGATCCGCTCACGGAGTGAGTACCCATCGAACCCCTTGCTTCTAGGAGCAAAGAACCGGAATAATCTCTAGCGGATGCGTCTTTAGTCTCGATGACGCGAATGCCTCTTTCTTGGGCTTCTATTTCGGCGTTAACGTAGTTGACTCGCTCGCGCAAAGCTGGAGATAATAATCCTTTGAGGGCGGCAATTACGAGGGGTTGACTGGCTATTTTGGCGAATTCGCCTTGCATTCTTACTTCGAGCAGATCGATCCGGCCGCCAGCTAGTTGTCCGACTAGATTACCGAGAGTTTCGGCTAATTGTAAATAGGGTCTGAGTTTTTCGACCACATCGGCTTTCAATCCGGGGATATTGACGGCCGATCGCGCTGGAAGTCCTAATAATACGTCTCTAATTTGTTCGGCTACGTCGAGGGCTACGTTTACCTGTGCTTCTGCTGTGGACGCGCCTAAGTGGGGGGTGAGAACTATTTTAGAGCCTAATTCTCTTAATTTTGACTCTCCTAGAGGTTCTGATTCAAAAACGTCGATCGCCGCACCGCCAATTTTATCGTTTTTGAGGGCTTCATAGAGTGCCTCTTCGTCGACAATTCCGCCGCGAGCGCAGTTAATCAACCTGGCGGTGGGTTTCATTTTTTCTAATGCTTCGGCATCGATCAAATGAGCCGTATCGGGGGTTTTGGGGACGTGTAAGGAGATATAATCGGATTCTTGATATAACAAGTCTAAATCGACTAAGGCACAGCCGATTTGTTCGGCCCTTTCTTTGGAAATGTAAGGATCGTAGGCTAAAACTTTCATTCCCAGCGATCGCGCTACCGTAGCTACGTGAGAGCCTATTTTACCCAAACCGACTAAACCGAGGGTTTTTTTGTAAACTTCGGTTCCCATAAATAGCTTGCGATCCCATTTATTATTTTTCACCGATTGGTTGGCATCGGGAATGTGACGGGATAAGGATAGCATCATCGCGAGGGCGTGTTCTGCTGCGGCAATGGTATTGCCTTCCGGGGAGTTAACAACAACAATTCCTTTGCGAGTTGCCGCGTTTACATCTATGTTATCTACTCCTACTCCTGCACGCCCGATAATTTTGAGTTGAGTGCCTGCTTCAATAACTTCTTTGGTTACTTTTGTTCCAGATCGAACCATTAGGGCATCATATTCGGGAATAATGCCGATTAATTCTTCTATGGGTAATTTTGATTTTTGGTCAACTTGGGCAACTTGAGAGAGAATTTCGATTCCTGCTTTGTCTACCGGATCGGATACTAATACCTTTGCCATAACTATTTTAGTTGCTTGCTCGATGCTTCTTCTTAGTGTCCGATCGCACTCGATCGATCTGGCTTTCTCTCTGGAATATCTTAATTTTCTGATTTTTATCCCGAGAGATGTTTTAATCCCCATTGATGCATTGCATCTAATACTGGTTTGAGGGTTTGTCCTTTTTCTGTTAGGGAATATTCTACTTTTGGCGGTACTTGGGCGTAAACTTTGCGGTGTACTATTCCGTCTGCTTCCAATTCTCGCAGTTGTTGGGTGAGCATTTTTTGGGTGATTCCAGTTAAAGCACGCTGTAATTGACCGAATCTTTTTATTCCTATGAATAATTCTCGTAAAATCAATACTTTCCATCTTCCTCCGATTACTTTTATCGTTATTTCTACTGCACAAGTTAAGCGATCGGGCTGTTTTTTCTGGTTCATAGTATCTTTTTAGTTAGTACCTTACTTTTAAGTGCATACTTTACATAATTGCTGTATAAATTTTAAATTAAAAATGTAGCAAAAAAGATTCGCCGAAATCTTTAATATTTTTAGCGAGAACACTATGAGTCAACCGAATATTTTCGATAAAAAACCTGCTGTTTTAGATTTAGAACCTGGTAAATATTTTTGGTGCAGTTGCGGCAATTCTCAGGGTCAACCTTTTTGCGATGGCTCTCATAAAGGTACGGATTTTACTCCAGTAGTTTTTAAATTAGAAGAGGCTAAAAAAGTTGCTTTTTGTAATTGCAAAATGAGTAAGAATAAACCATTATGCGACGGAAGTCATAGCAAGCTTTAAAGATAAAAAGTTGATGGCAGAGAAAAAAAATGAATCTATTATCGTTTCTCTGCTATTAAAAAAATGTTTGATTTCAGCCTTTTACGCTCTTACTAGAGTTTTTAAAAACAATTAATTAGAGAGAGATAATAATGATTAAAATTAGAAAATCAAAAGAACGCGGACGGGCTAATCATGGTTGGCTGGATAGTTATCATACTTTCTCTTTTGCCAACTATTACGATCCAAATTATATTGGTTTTAGAAGTTTGCGAGTAATCAATGAAGATACGATCGCTCCTGGAACTGGTTTTGGCACTCACGGACATCGAAATATGGAAATTATTACTTATGTTTTAGAAGGTGCGATCGAGCATCAAGATAGTATGGGTAATGGTTCGATAATCAGACCGAAAGAAGTCCAAAAAATGAGCGCGGGAACTGGGATTTTACACAGCGAATACAATCACTCTCAAACAGATTTAGTCCATTTATTGCAGATTTGGATCGAACCGAATCAGACTGGATTAAAACCTAATTACGAACAAAAAGAATTTGACTTAGAAAAAGATTCAGGTAAGTTAAATTTAATTGCTTCCTCAAATGGCAAAAATGACTCGATTGCAGTTCATCAAGATCTAGATTTATCTGCTGCTGTTTTAAAATCTGGCGATCGCATTTCTTATTTTTTAAAACCATCTCGTTATGCTTGGCTGCAAGTTGTTAGAGGTGCGATCGCATTGAAGGATCTATCTCTTGAAAATGGCGATGGTGCTGCTATTAGTGAAGAAAATGAGTTAATAATTGAAGCGAGTCAAGATGCAGAAATTTTATTATTCGATTTGGCTTAATTTAAACTGAAATTAATCTAAATTATCATCTCAGGAAATAGGAATCGATTTCGGTTAAAATTATTGGGGTCGATCGAGATTATTTGTGATGCAGCAAAAGCAAAATTTAGTATTAATAGGTGGCGGTCATTCCCATGCAATAGTTTTAGATTTATTGAGCAAAATAAGTTTAGGAAAAACCGATCTAATTTTAATTAGCGACGTTATCAAAACTCCTTATTCGGGAATGCTTCCAGGTCATATTGCTGGATATTATACTTACGATGAAAGCCATATCAATCTGAAAAAATTAGCCGATCGAGCTGGAGCAAAATTAATCTTAGACCGCGCTATTGGTTTGGATTTAAAAGAAAATAAAGTATTGTGTAAAAATGGCGATCGCATTGATTTTGACCTTTTATCTATCGATATTGGTAGCACTCCAGCTACTATTTCCGTCCCTGGAGCAAAAGAATATGCCATTTCAATTAAACCAGTTCCTAATTTTTTAGCAGAGTGGAATCGATTATTAGCAACATTACCTAATTCTCTGACAATTGGAATTGTTGGCGGCGGAGCTGGCGGTGTAGAATTAGCATTAAATGCGGAACGTCGTTTGCACGATCGAGTAGAAAATTGGCAAATACATATTTTCGATCGCAACGAAAGAATTTTAACCAATCACAATCAATCTGTCAGTAAAATTTTATCAAATATATTAGTTAAAAGAGGGATTAAATTACACTTATTAGAAAGCGTCGCAGAAGTAACTCGAGAGGGAATTATTTGCAAATCTGGATTAAATGTTAGATGCGATCGCATTTTTTGGGTAACCCAAGCATCAGCACCAGATTGGATCGCAAAATCTGGATTAATTACCGACTCTCGCGGTTTTATTTTAGTTAAAGATACTTTGCAATCTTTGTCTCATCCCCATATTTTTGCTGCTGGAGATATTGCAACTATTCAAAACAATCCTCGTCCTAAAGCTGGAGTTTTCGCAGTGCGACAGGGGAGACCATTGTACGAAAATCTAGTCAGAAGAATAGCAGGAAAAGAATTAAAATCGTATATTCCGCAACAAAAATATTTAAGTTTAATTGGAACTGGCAAAAAAAGTGCGATCGCCTCTCGCGGATCTTTTGCTTGGGAATCGCCTTTATTGTGGCTTTGGAAAGATTATTTAGATCGATCTTTTATGAATCGTTTTCAGTAAATCTCTTAGTTTTGTAGCTCCAAATTTTTCTTTAATCGGCCTGCTATATTTTTCAATTTCAACGAATAGCAGTACCGTAAGCAATAACTTCGATCGAAACTAAACCATCATCTCCTATTTGATTGCCAATTCTAGAAGTTTCAAAACGAACGTTTAAGATTTTAGTTCCTCCCCAAGAAATAGCTTCTTGTTTTAGTCTTAAAAGTGCTTCTCGACGACCTCGATCTAATAAACTGCGATACAGGGTCATTTCTCCACCAAATAAATTTACCAAAGAAGAAATAAACATCTTAAAATAATCCCCAGAAATGACTACATTACCGACAAATAATTTTGCATCTTTTGCATCTGGTATTTCTTGTTTGGCACCAAAAGTAACTACGGATATGCTGGCGGTTTCTCTTTCTCTTTTTCTAATACTTTTATAGTGTTGTCTTTCAGCATAAGTTCCGGCAAAATAGCCCAAACAGAGCAGGCCTAAAATAATAAATAATTCCATAATTACTGTACTCTAACTGCCGTTCCATAAACGTAAAGTTCTGCAGCACCTTGGGCGATCGAAGAAGTAGCAAAACGAACATTAACAACAGCATTAGCACCAATGCTGTTAGCTTGTTGAATCATGCGATCGAGTGCTTCTTGACGGGCTTCTTGCAATAATTCGGTATATCCTTGTAATTCGCCTCCAACCAAATTTTTAAATCCAGCTAAAATGTCTTTACCGATGTTTTTTGCTCTCACCGTACTTCCTTGAACGATGCCGAAATGCTTAATAATTTCTTTACCGGGAACTCCTTCAAGAGTTGTCAGAATCATTGTCAAATTTTGCCTTATTTTTGAATTTCTTGGCAGTATTTTAAGCGATAAAATGTCAGAGCAGTTCGACCGTAAAGCTTAGTTTTATAAATTTCTAATCCCGATATGATTGTTGCACTCCAGATTTTCGGATCGTGTTCTACTGCTATTTCTCCATCATCTGCAAGTATGCGATATTTTACGATCGCATCTAGAACTGGCTGATATAAATTGCTAGCATAAGGCGGATCGAAATAAATGCGATCGAATTTTTCTTGGCTTAAATCTTTGATTTTCTCGATCGCATCGCCGCGAATGACTCTAAATTTCTGTTCTGGTTTGGCAACTTTGTGCCAATTTTCTTTGATGATATGACAAGTTTTGCCGTGTCTTTCGATGCCGATAACTTCAGCCGCATCGCGACATAAAGCTTCTGCACCCATCGCACCGTTTCCAGCGCAAATATCGAGCCAACGACAACCAACTATATTACCTTGCCAGATATTAAATAAAGCTTCTCTAACCCTTGCAGGAGTGGGTCTGACGGCTTGTCCTGGCATGGTTTTTAACTGTCTGTTGCCGTAAATTCTCATTCCTTAAACGGCAACTTGACTGTTTACCAGAGAAACAAAATTAGACAGCATTTGCAAACCATTATCTGAAGATTTTTCTGGATGAAATTGAACCGCCATAATATTATTAGTTGCGATCGCTGCGGTAACGGATTGAGATCCGTGAATTACATTGGCTGCGGTAACTTGAGGGTCGATCGGATCGACATAATAAGAATGAACGAAATAAACGTAAAAATCCCGAGGCAATTGCTGCCATAAAGGTAAATTGGGTTGAGTAAGCTGTAATTGATTCCAACCCATGTGGGGAATGCTCAAACCTGGTTCGGAACGAAAACGACGCACTACGCCGGGTATAATACCTAAACCAGGTTCTGTTCCTTCTTCAGAGCGATCGAACAAAATTTGCAGGCCCAAACAAATGCCTAAAAAAGGTTTACCAGAAGCGATCGCATCTTTAATTGGCTGTTCTAAATGGCGGGATCTGATATGCTGCACTGCGGGATCGAAAGAACCTACTCCGGGTAAGACGATTGCATCTGCTTTTTCTATTTCTGTTGGGGAATCGGTTATGATTGGTTTTGCACCTGCTTTTTCTAACCCTTTGCAAGCAGAGTGTAAATTGCCCATATCATAGTCAATAACTGCGATCGCTGTCATTTTGGTTATTATTTATATGCCACATCCTCTATTTTAGTTGGCTGTTGCGATCTCAACACAAATATCCCTCAACTTATACCAATTTCTCACAATAATCCTAAACATTTTGACTGTTGCCTTTGGTCTTGGTATTAATTGCGATCGCTTCGATCGATCTATTTTTGAAAAAGCGCACTGTTAACAACACAGTACGCAACGATAGCAATCTAGGGAGAAAGTTCAGATTGAATTAAACTATTTTATAAAATCGTTTCTAGCTAGTCGGATAGTGATATTGTCCGAAGCAGTTGCGATCGAGGTATCCTTATTAACACTACTGACGATTTGATATGTTTTTAGTTAAATTAATCTACTTTCAACTTTATATTATTGAGGAGAACTATTTTTTTATGCATCGATCGAGAAACTTTTACTTTTCTATAGATTTTCTTGAACGATCGGTGAGTTGCTCCAATCGCTTAATATCAAGGTTATCCAAGCCTTTTCGCGAATCGAACAGCGTCCCAAAATATTTAAAATATGTTGTTTGTCCCCACAATCGATTTCGATTAAACTCCTTTTCCTAGGGCGATCGACGATAAAATTCAATTGAGTTATGCGATTTTTGGGGATTTTTAATAAAGTGTAATTAACTCCTAAAATTTTGTAAACAATACTGAGATACTTAGTTCCCAAATATAAATTAATCGTTGTTAAAAGTTGATAAATATAAAAGATTAAACCACAAGATAATACCGATGAAAATAAAGGATTAGTTGCTAAGAAAAATAAAAATAGCGGCCCTAACCAAGAAGAAACGATCGCTAAGGCAATAAATTCTGAAGCATCTTTAAGCTTAAAAAACATTCCCAATGGGGGAATCGTTATATTTGCTACTTCTCCGGTACGATCTAAAGTTATGTTACTTTTTTTTGGCGGTTTATTCGATTTTAAACCAAACTGATTGGCAAAAATTATTTGATTGGGTTTAACGAGCAATACATTAGCAATCGAACGAGCAATATTTTTGGGTAAATATTTACTTATTTCCCGATCTTGAAAATTTTTTGTTTTTAAACTTGCTAGAGCAATTGCTGCTGAAGCTGGACGCTTCTCTGCAATCGGTTCGCTCAACCATTCGATCCATCGAATAAATTGAAAATCTAAATCAGTTAAATTTCTAAAGTAAATTTTTCCCGATCTTTGCGGTAACTCTGCCGGAGAAATACCAGTTAACAAATGAATTAGAGTACAGCCGAGAGCATAAAGATCTGAATTAGGAACTGCTTTACCCCCAAACTGTTCGATCGGCGTGTAACCGTAAGTTCCGACAACAGTAAAACTAGATCCCGTTTTTGGGGTTTCAATTTGTACCGCACCAAAATCAATTAAATAAATAGAGTTATCTTCTCCCCAAATAATATTACTCGGTTTAATATCTCGATGTAAAACTGGCGGATTCAATTGATGCAAATAAATTAAAATTTCTAATATTTGAGTTGCTAAAGATTCTAAATCTAAAGCTGTAAATCTTCTGCCGCGATCGAGCAAATTTTGTAACGAATGACCGGGTATGTAAGATTGAACCAAAACAAAATAACTACAATCTGCTTCAAAAGTAAAATATTCGATAAACTCGGGAATGCGAGGATGGGAAATATGTTTTAAAATTGTTGCTTCTCGCTCGAACAAAGTTAAATCTCGCCACTGCATCGGAGTGCCAAAGACGAGTAATTTCAGAATAACTAAATTTTTTAACTGGTTATCCTTCGCTAACCAAGTTTGACGCAATGGATTATCGCCTAACTTTTTTTGTAGGGTGTAGCGATCGTTAAGAATATTTCCATTGACAAGCATAATCTTTGTAAACAAATTGATTTGATATTTTGAAACGGTTCGGCGATCGCTAAAATTGAAATAATTTAAGTATTTTGAAGATGTTGCCTAGAAGCGAAAAAGATCTTGCTAAGATAGCAGCTACCTGAATTATTGAGCTTAATAATTTGATGTTACAACAAAAACGATCTTAATTTTTATTGTCTTTGAGGAACTTAAACGACTTGTAAAACTATCTCGATCCAATAAACCCATACTTTATTTTCTGATGCTATCTTCATTGCTAGCTTTGTTGATTTTGGCTCAAACTAACTCAATGCCGCCAAGAGAAATAGTAAAATCTCAACCAGTACGTCCTTTACCCGGAACAATAGATCGCGTACCTGTATTTAATAGCAACAGTCCCGAATTAATTTTACAACCAGGAATATTGCTCTCTACTTTTCCAAGTTCGGGAAAAGCTCATCCACAGGCCCATTTGAATTATCCTTTAGCAGGACGCTTTGATATTTTTGCCCATCATGTTGCTAAAGCACCAACCCCAGAAGATTTACAATCCCTTTATTTAGGAATAATTCTTCACAATCCGACCAAAAAATTAGTAACAGTGGATATTTTAACCGGAGCGAGTTATTTAAGTCAGCCAGATGCTCCTTTTATCCGGTTACCACCATCAGTCAAAAACCCTCTAGGAAAAGTATATGCCGGCCCTGGTAGTCGGGTAATGAGCGATCTTCTCAGACAAAAGCGATCGCATTTATTTCCCGATCGCCTCTCCATTCCTCCAGGAGAAAGTCGAATGTTACTTAATTTACCGATTCCGGTGCGAGAATTTCAACCACCAATTAACGGGCGATCGACTTACATTCGTCTTCAAAGTGATGGCAAAGTTTATGCTGCTAGTTTAGCTACTTTTGCACCTTTAGACGACAATGGCAAAGAAAGAAAACCAACTCAAAGGGAATGGGAAGAATTATTAACAACCAGTAATTTAGCCAAACCCCGCGATCGCGCTCCTACTGCGATCGGCCAATCTGGTAACGTTATTTATGGTAGAGTTGCTGGAGTTTCATTAGGCTCTCAATGGCGCGCTAACTTAGTAGATAATCAAACCAGTCAAGTTTTGACCGTTCCAGATCGCGGTAAGGCTTTTTCTTATGGTTTGAGTACCTTATACGGAGGTCGGTTAGGAACTGGTCAAATTCAAAGTGCTAAAATGCTAGTACGCTATGAGGATACTGCTTATCAAGCACACGGCAATTATGGAGTGCAGTACAGTCTGAGTTTACCTCTATACAATCCCCATAGTGAAACGAATAGGGTCAATCTTAGTTTAGAAACCCCCATCAAACAAGATCGCAGCGATAATAATCTAAGCTTTCTTTTTCCCCCAGCCAAACAAGTCTTTTTTCGCGGTACGGTAAGAATAAAATACTCTGACGATCGCAATTTACCTCGCACAGAATATTTTCATCTGGTTCAACATAAAGGAGAAATAGGACAGCCATTATTAACTCTCAAAATTCCGCCTCAAAGAAGTAAGTTAGTTTATTTTGATTTGATTTATCCTCCAGATGCTACCCCGCCACAAATCTTAACAGTTAAAACTTTAATAGATTAATTATTGTCATTTGATTTTGGTTGGGAGCGCGAGCCACGGAGATTTTGCAATTAATTACCAACGCTTACTTAACTAAACTTCTCTCAAATTGTTACTTTGTATCTATTGAAATTCTTTAACGCTCTTAAAGAATAATATTTCGTTTTTTTTAGGAAAGCATATTTTTACTATCTCTATTCAAGTAAAAAGTTAATTTTAATACTGAGGATTACACAAAAGATTAATATAAACGAAAGAAAAATAAAAAGGTTGCTTGCTGTATTCTATTATCCTGAAATATTTCAAGAAAGACCAATATAATTGATTGGGTAAACCGATGAATTTGCTATCAAAATAAATTTCTAGATAAAATTGAAAGTTCCAGTCTAAAATAATATCGACAACTCAATAATTGAGGGAAAAATAGTTTTCGAGTAGATTTATCGAAAAATTTGCAGGAAACGAGCTTGAGAAATAGCTTTTTTGCCAATTTAACACAAAAAAATAATTCAACTGTAATGGAAATTACTGCGATCGACTCGAATCAAAATTGTATGATAGTACAAACAAAAGCATTATTGATGTGTTACGGATTTGAAATCAAAGGACACACTGTAGGGGAAATTGTCGAAGAATTATTGAATAAATATAGCCCGGTCTGGTTGCGTTTAGCTACCATTGAAGCTATTTATTTGGGTCGGTATAAAATTATTTCAGTAGAGCAAATTTTAAGCATTTGGTTGCGTAAAGGAAATCCTTCGTATCATTTCAATCACGATTTTGAACGTTTAATTTGTCGTAAACTCCCGGAATATTTAAAGGGCGATCGCGAGCGAAAATTGCCAGAAAAAAAACATTTAAAGGATCTGCCTACTCGAGACAGCGAAAAAGAAATTAAGTTCAGTCAACCAATAGTTCAAGAAAAAGAAAAAACATTAACATTCTTAGAAAAAACTAAACGCTCTAATATTTCGTTGCAAACCAAAAATCAAAAAATTTTAAATTTCGAGCAAGAAATTGTCAGAGTAGAAATCAAAAATAAAGATAAAGATAAAAGCGATCGAGAATCAGTTATTCCTTATAAAGCCAATTGGATTAGCTCGAGTAAAATTCAAAAATCAATCGAGCGGTTTACTCCACTTCCCGATCGATCTGAATTTTATTTAAAACTTAAAGCGGTAGCTAAAAAAAATCTAAAATAAAAAATATATTATCTAAAAATTAGAGAGCAAGGCTAATTTAGAAGCGAAATTACTCTCATTATGGGAATAAAATAGAGCTAATTATTAACAGCTTTTTTTTTAATTAATTATTGTCAAAGAATTGAGTATGGATTGGACTCGATCGCTGTATCTGTCGAGCTAGAAGCATTTAAAAGCATTATTTTCTCAATTTTTTTCAAAGTATAACTAAAAGGTGGTGCAGCCAAACAGCAAGCTTTCCAGCTTGATTGAACGGGAACTTCTAACTGATTGCAAGTGCCGCCTCGACGACCTTCTGGCTTATAAAAACGGCAGTATCGGCAAGCAGAAGTTAAAAAATTTATTTCTCTCATTTTATTGGTGTTATTTATTTAGTCTTGGCTTTCTTGAGTTCAATAACTTAATTTTCCTAGATCGCTCTCTTGGCGATCCCGCCACTAAAGCCCCGATCTGGTATCTGTTTTGGCGATCCCCAACCTTTTTTTACCTTTATTTTTTTTTAATAATTGATTAACATACGGACACAAGATGCCCGAAAAATAACTTTTTTTTCTTAGTAATGTATTCCAAATTAAATTAGGGGAGCGAAGAAAAAATAAAATAGAAATAGGAGATCCCCGTCAAGAAGAAACGATCTCGATAATTAAAAGTTTTAATTAACAATAGACTTTTTTACAGAAGTCAGAGAAAATCTATTCCCTATTCCCTATTCCCTATTCCCTATTCCCTATTCCCTATTCCCTATTCCCTATTCCCTATTCCCTATTCCCTATTCCCTCTCCCCTCTCACCTTCTTTGCTCCACCGATCCGAGACACAACAAGCACAAACTTGCCAGCGTTCTAATTCAATAGTTGGAGTTGGGGCTTGACAAACAGGACAAAGAGGTAAATATCGAGATCTTTGTTGAATAACCTTAATCAGTCGATCGAGAGCGATTGAAGGATCGTTATCGAGATCTAATTTAAGCTGTGGGGAATTAGGGCTTAATTCCTCTGGAATTGCTTCTAAATCCTCGATCCTCGAACTAACTGGCTCTGATTGCTGTTGCTGTCGGTTTGGTTTGAAATTATGCCATTTTGCTGGAGAAAAGCGCAGATCTTCAAAATTAGTTGCCAAAAACTGGTTGAACTTTTTCAATAATTGAGGGCGTTTCATTGTCAGATCTTGAGCGACAACCGAACTAGAAGTAGCTATATAGAGAATATTGCGATCGATGCAAACCGGACGACAAACCTTAGCTAAATTCGGGCCGATCAGAGAAGACCAAGATTGAAGTATTTTGCGGTACAAGCGATATTTTTCCCAACGGGGTTGTTGTTCGATCGCACTTAAAAGATTTTCTACAGAATGAAAAGACATAAGCTATTGATTGCTAAGAAAAAGTTAGTTTATTAAGCAAATGATTAAAAAGTAACAAATAAAGTTTACGATCGCAGCAGATCTTTAGCTAATTTGTAATAATCTAAATTTGAGAGGGACAATTAAAATCCTCTTAAAAAAAAAGAATTGCGATCGACTTAACTAAAGATATTTGCCTGGTAAACAAAATGACAAAAAGTCAAAAAAAATTATGCGGATCTCGAGAGCAAACTAGTAACGTACTTTACCATCAATCTGCTTTAAATTTGCCAGCAGTTAACAACAATACTCAAATTAATTTTTCAATCGATCTTTTACCGCAAATTGCCAACAAAACAGCAGAAATAAGCTCTACAGAAACAATTTTACAAGCAGTTTTAATTGCTGACGATCCCCCAAAACCCAAAAATTGGAGCGATCGCATTTTAACCCCTCTAGGTATTGCCGGGTCAATTATATTTGTCAGCGCAAATATAATCTTATTTAACGCGATCTCAGAGCCAAATAAGCCAACAATTGCCACAATCAAGAGCGAACCCTCCGAGCTTTCTTCAGTACAGACACCCAATCTAAGCGAGGGAGAATTAACCAAATTAGACTTACAAAATATTATTAATTTAAAACCTCAAGCTGCAGAATCTCAAGCGATCGCACCACAAACTCCAATTAAAGTTAAAGTAATACCCGGAGCTTATTCCGATTTAGCAACAGCCTTATTACCTCCATCTTTGCGTCCTTATCTCTATAAGTCTCACATTTTAGAACCAATTTCAGCTCGAGATCTGCCCCACGAGGTTAACCTGCAAAAGCTGAGATAAAATTAATTTAGGCTCTTGACAAAAAACAAGGAAGGCTATGACTTTGCTAGGGCGGATGTGGCGAGCAATTAGCGAAATTATCGGCAATTTAATCGAGGAAAAAGAAGATCCAGAAACAGCCCTCGAAGAGGCGATTATGGAAATGGAAGAGCGACTGGTGGAGTTGCGTCGCGCAATTGCAGGTGCGATCGCCTCGCAAAAAAACATTGCCAAACAATTAAATGAATATATTGCTAAAGCCGAGCAGTGGCACGATCGCGCTCGCTTAGCTTTAAATAAAGGTAACGAACAACTCGCTAAAGAAGCACTCGAGCAAAGACAACCTTACCAACATTTCGCCGCCAAATTGCAAACAGAGATCGACTTGCAAAATCAGAGCATCGCTCGATTTAAAGAGGACTTCCTCGCTCTAGAGAATAAAATAAATTTTGCTAAAGCGAAAAAAAATATGTATCAAATTAGGTCAAAATCAGCTAATTCAAGGCTAAAAATTGACAAATCCCTCGAAGCAAGCAAATTAGCAGAGATTTTGGCCGGAGTCGAAATTCAAACTAGGGAATTCGAGGCATACTCGCAACTAACGGTTAGCACAGATCCGAAAAAAGATTTAGAAAACTAATTTAAGCCCGGTGAAGTCAGTGATAATAGTAATAATGTGGAGTCAAACCAACGGATGCCCCAGCTACAAAAGCGGAGCTTCAAAGACTCACTAAGAAGCAAAATCGCCGACCAACAGCCCCAATTTTTTGCAATAACTAACAGGGGTTTAAGAAAAAAAGGCAAAATAGAAAAAAAGAAAGTTATTATCTTTGGTGCCCTAGCTTCTAATTTAGAAACAGAGCTAAATTTATATTTCATCTCGAGATAAAGGGCGATCGCATTTAAGGATTGCAGGAGGGGTTTGAACCGCCGGATTCTTAAATAAAAACAAAAATATCGTTTGAGGATATTTTAAATAACTTTCAACAACCACAGGATCGTTCGCTTCCTGATTTATAAATTAAATTTCGTACACGACGACCACAGGACAAACAAATATTATGGGATTATTCGATCGCATTGGCAGAATTGTTAGAGGCAACATTAACAGCATGATCGACAATGCTGAAGATCCAGAAAAAGTTCTCGATCAAGCAGTCATCGACATGCAAAAAAACTTGGTAGATCTCAGACAAGCTGTCGCCAAATCAATTGCCGAGCAAAAACGTACCGAACAGCAATACAATCAAAACCAAGTTGAAGCTAGTAAATGGCAGCAAAGAGCGCAGTTAGCTTTGACAAAAGGCGATGAAAATTTAGCCCGCGAAGCCCTAGTTCGTAAAAAACAATATGCTGAAACTGCTGCAACTCTTGAAAATCAGTTAAGCGGCCAAAAAGATCAGGTACAAACCCTGAAAAATAATCTCATTGCTTTAGAAAGTAAAATTTCTGAAGCTAAAACCAAGAAAAATATGCTCAAGGCTCGTTCTAAAGCTGCTAAAGCGAATAAAGAACTGCAAAGCACTCTGAGCGGAATCGACACCAGCAGTGCGATGTCTGCTTTCGAGCGCATGGAAGAAAAAGTCTTACAAATGGAAGCCGAATCTCAGTCGATTCACGAACTCGGAGGAACTGGCTTAGAACAACAGTTCGCCCAATTAGAAGCTGGTAGTGGGGTTGATGACGAGTTAGCGGCGATGAAAGCTCAATTATCCGGTTCTTCTCCTGCTCAAGAGGCCTTACCCTCAGCTAAAACAGAACAAGAAGAAGATATTATTGATTCTGAACCTAAATCAGCAGTTGATTCTGAATTAGAAAGATTGCGATCGCAGCTCAAAAAAATGTAATCGCTCGATTTGTGGTGGAAGGAGAGTAAGAATTCAGGAGTAATGAGTGTTTAAGTTAGTAAATATTAGATTTAAACTTCTAACCTCTAACCTCTGATTTAAGGGAATTTGCTCCCTTATTCCCTCTCTTCCCGTTTTTTAATGCTAAAAGAACCGGGGTTGGCTGTTTCGATTGCAAATTGTTGCCAGTATCGCTCCTAAAAGTATTCCAGCGAAAAGGCCCTAGTTGGGACGCAGAAAGCCACAACAAACGTTTCGCTCGAGTCATCGCTACGTACAACAAACGAAATTCTTCGGCTGTTTTTAATTTAGCTGCGATCGCCCACGCTTCATCGGGTTGGGGTATATTTTTCGTCTCATTTTGATAGTTACTGTGAACTTTGGCTCTAATTTGGCCCCGCGCTACTTCTGCTAGAGTAAAGTCTCCTAAGAATTTAGCTGCATTCGGTACCCAAGGCTTTCCGGGAAGGATATCCTCGTGCAAAAAGGGGATAAAAACATAATCCCAGTCCAACCCTTTTGCTTTGTGCATGGTAATGATGGTAACTTGCTGATTGCGAGTATAGCGATCTTCGTTTTCTTCTTCGGCAACGCCTTCAAATTTTTCCGAGCTGACAATCTCTTCTAAGACCGCAATAATATTTTTGAGGGAAATATTGCCAATTATTTGTTTAAAGACTCTCTCGGCTAATTTTTCGACGGTGGCTAGTTCGGTTCCGCCATATTTTAAAGCCATTCCCAAGAAAGTAATTAATTGATATTGAGGTAATTCTATTCTCGCTCGCAATAGTTGACAGCAAAAACGGCTAGCTTGTTTGACGTGAGGTTTTTGGGGTGGAGATAGGGGGCCCGGATAAAGAAATTCTTCGCAACAAGTGGCTAGGGCATTAAGATCTTGAGTAGAGATTAAGCCTCGATTTTGTAAGATTTCTAGGGTTGCTTTGAGATAATCAGGAGAATGGGGGCGATCTAGAAATTGCATAATTTTCAGCATTTCTGCGGGAATGTGAGAGTAACGTTCGATCGCCCCAACTTCGTAGATGGTAATCTCGTGTTTTTTCTTTAAATGGGCCAGTTGTTCGGCTAAAAAACGGGCTTGTTTGTTTTCTCTAACTAAAATTGCACAGTTGCGATCTCGATTTTCTGCAAATAATTGAATGATTCTTGCTTCGATTAAATCTACCGTGCGATCGATATCTTCGGGGAGGTGTATTTCTATTCCTGTTCCGGTTGCTTCTGGATTTGCATTCGGTTGGGGATCTTCTGGAGGGACGGGTATTATATCTTGATCGCGAAAAGGCAATTCTAATTCCGAAAAATCTGGCTCTTTTTTTCTTGTTTCCCGATTGACCCACTCGATCGTAAAATTGGCACTGTCAATAATAATTTTACTGCTGCGCCCGGCCATATTCATGGTCGATAAATTACCTTTTTTTTGGCAATTGTCGCAAAAACGATTAAAGTAAATCGGATCTGCTGGGGTAAATGTGGAGTTAATAGCTTGATTGGGATCGCCGACTCTGACTAAATTAAACTTCTTTTCGTCTTTGGGATCTGCGGCTAAAGTTCGCAATAGTTCTTCTTGCAAAGGGCTAGAGTCTTGGGCTTCATCTTCAAAGACTGCAAAGACTTGTTTTTGCCAAATTTGTCTGACGATAGGATCTTTTAATACTTTTAAAGCAGCAAGAATCATATCGTCGTAGTCATAAAAATTGCGCTCCCTGATTAATCGTTGATATTGTTCGTATAGTCCAGCCGCGATCGCTAAAATTTCGTATTCATCTGGGGTTTGTTTGCTTAATTGCCAAAGATCCTCTGGGGATAGATCGGAACTTTTTGCTTCTTTAATTGCCGTATCTGCTAAACTGGGCAATACTTCAGTCCGCAATACCGATTGTCTCCGCAATCTTTCGGTATCTTCCCCGTCAAATTGTTTTCCTTGCAATAATTTTTGATACCTTACTGGATTTTTAGCAATCCATTTTTCAACGCAAGTTCTGATAATTTTATGGTTTGAATTGGGATTGATTAAAGTAGATATTTCTAAATTGAGTTGGGATAAATTAGGATAGCGAGTTGCTATATGTAAGGCTAAACCGTGTAAAGTATAAACGGCAAAACTGCCCCCAGACAAACCGAGATCTCTCAAGCGATCGCGTATTTTCTTTTTAATTGCTGCGGCTGCAGATCTGGTGTAAGTTACTACTACTAATTGCTTTCTGGTGTGCAGTTGGTGTTTGGCGATCGCTATTGTTGCGGCTATAGCTAAGCTGTGGGACTTCCCCGCACCAGGAACGGCTGAAACTGCCATTTCCCCACCTTCCCACTCTGCTAGGCTCTTTTGACCGGGTCTGAGGCTATTTTTTAACTTATTTAGTTTTTCGGTTAATGTTTCTTGTCGTTCTTCTAATTTCATTTTTCGATCCCGATCGCCGCACCAAGAGCTATAAAATACAGTTTTTCAATTTGATTTGGTAATAATATTATCATTTGTTTAGTATAAACGTTCTTTTTGACAATCTTTGATAAATATGGTAGTAAAGTACAGGTCAAAAATTGCGCTCGGGAAAAAACTTTTCAGCTCTGAAAGAATAATTGTTTTTAGCTTGACGATCGCCGCTCAAAATTACGCCAAAAAATGCCAAAAGAAACCGAAATAAATTACAAACATTATTCAATTTTAATTGCGATCTTTGTTTTAGGGGCAATCCTGAGATTAGTCAATTTAGATTTAAAAAATTTGGGCATCGATGAAGTCTTAACGGCTATATTTAGCTTGGGAAATAATTATCAAAATATCCCCAAAGAAATAGTATTTACAACAGCAGATTTACAAGATATTTTTACCCTAAACTATCGAGCCAGCTGCGCGGAAATTGCCAACAATCTTATTCGAGAATCTACCCATCCACCGCTTTTTTTTTGCGCTACTCACCAGTGGTTAAAATGGCTAGATTTTTTAAATTTTAGTATTGTTTGGAAACTGCGAAGTTTACCAGCAATATTGGGAATAATTGCGATCGCATTAGTTTATTATCTCAATCGAATTGCTTTTTCTCCCGTCGCTGGATTAATGGGGGCAGCAATAATATCATTTTCGCC
>JASJCW010000076.1 GCA_030065265.1 Prochloraceae cyanobacterium | reverse complement strand
CCAATAACAACTAACCAATAACAACTAACCAATAACAACTAACCAATAACAACTAACCAATAACAACTAACCAATAACAACTAACCAATAACAACTAACCAATAACAAAAACAATGAGTAAATCTTTACCGCCAAAATTTATAATCAGTTTGGGCAGATATATTTGGACTACGATGTGGAAAATCATGATGTCGCAAATGGCCCCCAGTAGCAAGTCGGGGGAATATCTTCGGCCCCAAAGTCAGTCAAGAAATACCATTAGTAACGAGTCGGGAAGTCTTTATCCAGCAGAAAGCGGACGTTATAACTTAATAGTAGGCATGAGTTGTCCCTGGGCCCATCGTACCTTAATCGTTCGTACCCTCAAAGGACTAGAAGATGCCATATCTGTAACTATAGTAGATCCAGCACCAACCGAAGGCGGATGGAAATTCAAACAAACCGAAGCAGGATGCGATACTTTAGCGCAGTTATATCAACTATCAGATCCTAACTATGAAGGTCGCTATACAGTTCCAGTGTTGTGGGATAAAAAGACTAAGAAGATAGTTAATAACGAGAGTTCCGAGATTATCGTCATGCTTAACTCTGAATTTAACTCCTTTGCTACCAATCCTAGCTTAGATCTCTATCCAGAAGACCTTAAAGACAAAATAGATACTTGGAACGAAAAAACATACCACAACGTTAATAATGGAGTATATCGCTGCGGTTTTGCTAGCACTCAACAAGCATACGAAATAGCTTGTAACAGCTTGTTTACTACTTTAGACGAACTCGACGAAGCACTTGCTAAAACTAGATATCTTTGCGGCGATCGCCTTACTTTAGCTGACGTGCGTCTGTTTACTACTTTAATCCGTTTCGATCTTGCTTATTACGGTATTTTCAAATGCAGTCGTCGTCGCATCCAAGATTACACTAATTTAGGGGCTTACTTAAAAGATATTTATCAACTTCCTGGTATTGCAGATACTTGTAACTTAGAAGCAGTCAAACAAGAATACTACGGAATGCTATTTCCCCTCAACCCTGGCGGTATAATTCCCTTAACCCCCGATCTAGATTTATTATCTCCCCACGATCGCGAAAATATCGGCCGCAAAAGTGAAGTTGTTTGAAGCGATCGCCCGATTAAGTACAAAATTACTATAATATAGAGGTGTAGTTTCCTTGACGATGTTTTTAGTCCCTGCAAAATAGTAGGGATTTTTTTATATTGAAATAATAGCTCGTTTTGTATTTAGATTATGGCTGTCGAAACAGCATTAGCATTTGTAAATCGGATCTTTTTTGCTAAGACGGGAAAGCATTTAAACGACCTTGAAAATACGATTATTAAACAAGTTTGGCAAGGTAAAAAATATCTAACTATTGCTGAAGAATATAGCTGTACTGAAGGACATATCAAAGATACGGCTTATCAGTTATGGCAAGTTTTATCAACAGCATTAGGAGAGAAAATAACCAAAACAAATTTTCGCAGCGCGATTGCAAGACAGTTAGAAAAAGAAATAAATATATCCTCAGAGTCGGTTAATTTTCTTGGTAGAAAAAATGCGATCGCATCTCTAGAAGCTCTAGTAAAACAAGGCAGCAAAATGATTCTCATTCAAGGAAAAGGAGGGATAGGAAAAACTACTTTAGCTCGAGAATATTTACAACAAGGTAACTTCGAGATAATCCTCGAGTTATTAATGGCTAAAGAAACCGATAATATTACTTCTGTAGAAAGGCTGATTGAAGAATGGTTAACTAAAGATTTTTATACCGAAGCAGGCAGAGAATTTGGCGTTAGTTTATCGAGGCTCAAAAGAGAGCTAGTAAAACGAAAAGTTGGCGTATTAATTGACAATTTAGAACCGGTTTTAGATCGCAATGGAAATCTTATCGAACCCCATCGCAATTATTTAGAGCTGTTGAGGATTTTAAGCGATCGCTTCGTCAATTCAATAACTATAATTACTAGCCGCGATCGGCTTTGCGAACCGAGTATATCTCTAGAACATTATCGTTTGCCAGGGTTAGAAGTTTCGGCTTGGCAAAAATATTTTAGCCACTATCAGATTCAAGGAGATAGGAATACTATTTGCAAAATACACCGTAATTATGGCGGAAATGCTAAAGCAATGGGAATTATTTGCGGAAGTGTTAAAGAAGATTTCAATCGAAATATCGATTTATACTGGGAAGAAAATCAAGGCGATATTTTAGTAGAAAGAGAATTAAAAAATTTAGTCACCAGTCAATTCGATCGCCTTCACAAACTAGATCCAGAAGCATACAAAATTTTATCTCGTTTGGGTGGTTATCGCTATCGAGATATTGCTACTGTTTCCAAAGATGAAATCCTGGTTTTATTCTGGGATATAGAGGCTCAAAAATACCCGCAAATTATCCGTTCTTTAAAAAATAGATCCTTAATCGAACATTCAGCAAATCAATATTGGCTTCATCCGGTAATTCAAGCAGCAGCAAGATCCCGTTTGCAAGCAAATAACGAACTCGAACGAGTGCATCGTTATCTGGGAAAATTATGGACAGAAAAGATCGTCAAAATTACCAATTTAAACGATGCCATAATAGCCTGGGAAGCTTACTATCACTATCTAGAAATAAAAGATTTGGCCGCAGCAAGTCAGGTGATTTTAAACAGCAGAATCAATCAGTGGGGGCAATATTTACCCCTCGGTAGCACTTTATATCGAATGGGTTTGTTGCAATCAGTTTTAACTGGAATTAGTCGGATTATTGACGAACTAAAATCTCAATCCGATCGCGCCGAATTGAATAATATTTTAGGGGATATTTATTGGATTACTGGCAGAGTTAAAAATGCGATCGCAGCTCAAGAAAAAACCATCAATCTGGCAAATAAATCCTTAGAAAATATCAAAAATAAATCACCAAACCAACGAGAATTATATTATTTAAAAATGCTCAAAATCGATTCTTTACTGAGTATTGGTTTTTATCAAATAGACTTATGGGAATTAGAAGCTGCGGCGCGATCGTTTAAACAAGTCATTTCTCTTGCCCAAGATACGCTTCATTACCGTTGGGCAGAAAAAGCTAATATTTGTTTAGCTTTAGTCAATTCTTATTTAAATATTTCAGAAATAAAAATATCGGGAATAAATCGATTTTACGATTCGATTGTTATCAGTAATAGCAGCGAATATCAAGGTAGTTTTGCTTACTTTATGCAAATTATCGCCCAAATTTACATTAATTTAGGGCAAGAAGAAAAAGGATTGCAAATCTGTAATAAAGCGATCGCCTTTGCTTCTCAAAGTAATTACAATCAAGTTTTAGGTAAAAGTTTAATAACTTTAGCTGAAATTAAAAGAAAGGAAAAACAATACAAAAAAGCAATTTTAAATCATCAAGAATCGATTGAAATTCTAGATCGAATCGGAGCTAAATGCGATTTGGCTAATGCATATTTTCAATACGGAATAACTTTAAAAATAATGGGACAAGTCAAAGAAAGTAGTAAATATTTTAGCGATGCAATTCAACTGTTTACTACTATGAAAGCCCCAAAACAAATCGAAAAAGTTAAACAATTCGGCCTGCAAAGAATCCAAACTGAATAAAATGTTGAGTCGCTGCCGCTATATTGTTACCAAATGCAATAATTAAATCTTGATTGTTAGCTAAATAAGAAGCAGCATTAAAAGTATCTACAGGTCTAGCTTCAGTGAGTTCAAATTGAATAATCCGAATATCATAAATCCCTTTTAATCCAAAATTTTTTATTTAAAATTGACCAACTTATCATTAGTAGTATGCAAATTTTAAAAATAGATTTCCTGAAAATAGCCAATTATCTTAATATTTATCAATTTTTGCCTATTTCCCAACAAAAAACCCCTTAAATGCTACTTTGGAAGTAACAAATAAGGAGCGATCGGTTTTGATAGTCCAAAATTACTTAAGTTCTAAAAACAATCTAATTTTGTACTTTTTATTGGCAAAAACAGACTTTAACGCTTAGCTAACTTCTTAGTTTTCAACTTACGCAAACGAATTGATTCTGGAGTTACTTCTACCAACTCATCAGAACCAATATATTCTAAAGCCCGTTCTAAATTCATTTCCACCGGAGTCTGCAATTGAACTAATTCATCTCCAGTCGCCGATCGGTGGTTAGTTAACTGCTTAGTCTTACAAACATTCAATTCCACATCTTGAGGACGGTTACTTTCACCCACGATCATGCCTTTATATACTTTAGTTCCTGGAGCAATAAAGAACGAACCGCGATCTTCAGCATTTTTAAGGGCATAGAAAGTAGCAACACCTTCCTCAAAAGAAATCATCACCCCATTGTAGCGAGTTTCTAATTCACCACAAAGAGGACGATATTCCAAGAAACTGTGATTCATGATCCCTTCACCGCGAGTGATGCGAATGAAGTCGCCGCGAAAACCGATCAAACCCCGCGCTGGAATGGCAAATTCTAACTGAGTGCGGTTATTAGTCCCAGTTTGCATATCCTTCATTTCCGCTTTGCGCTGTCCCAAACGTTCGATACAAGCACCTTGCGCGCTTTCTGGAACGTCGAGAACCAAATATTCATAAGGTTCGCAAGGCTGACCGTTGATTTCTCTGTAAATTACTTGCGGCTGAGATACTTGGAACTCGTAGCCCTCGCGACGCATAGTTTCAATTAAAATACCTAAATGAAGTTCGCCGCGACCGGAAACTAAGAATTTATCAGCCGTTTCCCCTTCTGCAACTCGCAAAGCGACGTTAGTTTCTAGCTCTTTCGTCAAGCGATCGCGGATTTGCCTCGAAGTTACATAAGTTCCTTCTTGTCCTGCAAATGGAGAGTCGTTAACGCTGAAGGTCATTTGTAAAGTAGGCTCGT
Source organism: Prochloraceae cyanobacterium (assembly GCA_030065265.1). Classification (GTDB taxonomy): domain Bacteria; phylum Cyanobacteriota; class Cyanobacteriia; order Cyanobacteriales; family JASJDA01; genus JASJDA01. The sequence continues at coordinate 20,780 of JASJCW010000076.1, read as the reverse complement.
CTACTTTAATTAAGGGTAAAGCTTCCGGTTCGTCGGGGCAAGTAATCGTTTCGCCAATATTTGCATCGCTAAATCCCGCAACTGCAACAATATTGCCAGCACTGGCTTCTTCTAACTCAACTCGAGCTAGTCCTTCAAAGCCCATTAATTTACTAATTTTTGACTTGACAATTTTGCCTTCTTCAGTGACGATCGCAGCTTGCTGTCCCGATTTAATTTTACCGTTGTGGATTTTGCCGATCACGATTCTACCGAGATAATCGGAATAATCGAGGGTAGTAACTTGCAATTGTAAGGGGCGATCGATATCTCCGGCTGGTGGGGGAACGTGATGTAAAATAGCTTCAAAGAGGGGTTGCATATCTTTGCCTTCCCCTTCTAAGGTTTCTTTAGCAAAGCCTTGCAAACCAGAAGCGTATAGAGTTGTAAAATCGCACTGATCGTCATCTGCACCTAACTCGACGAACAGATCGAAGACTTTATCTACCGCACCATCAGGAGTACAGTTAGGGCGATCTATTTTATTGACTACAACGATCGGACGCAAGCCTTTTTCGAGGGCTTTTTTAAGCACGAAGCGAGTTTGAGGCATCGGCCCCTCATTGGCATCTACAATTAAAATACAACCATCTACCATACCCAAGACCCGTTCCACTTCACCGCCAAAATCAGCGTGTCCGGGGGTATCGACAATATTAATTAACGTATCTTTGTAACGAACTGCTGTATTTTTAGATAAGATGGTAATTCCTCGTTCCCTTTCTAGGTCGTTAGAGTCCATAACGCAATCAGGAACCTCTTCCCCTTCGCGGAAAATACCTGATTGTTTTAGTAGTGCGTCTACGAGAGTTGTTTTACCGTGATCTACGTGAGCGATTATCGCAACGTTGCGAATGGGGAGAGACATAAGATTGTTTAAGAAGTCGACGAATTATAGTAGCATATCTACAGATTTCTTAATAATTTTAGCTTATGTTTGAAACTCTCTAAACTATTTCTCTGTTTTTTAAACTTGTCTGGTTAGCGATCGCGACTTGCTTGGGATGGCTCTACGATTGTAAATTCTACTCTGCGGTTTTGAGACCAAGCTTCAGGATAAGAACCTTCTACAAGGGGTTGTTTTTCTCCATAACTTTCAGTATCCAACACAGAGGCATCGATCCCGAAAGAAGTTAGAAACTCTCGAACGGAGCGAGCGCGAGCGCCTCCTGGTTCCATATTGTATTGACTTGAACCCCGATCGTCGGTATGACCTTCGACAAGAATTTTTGCATTGTTATCGATTCGATCCAATTGTCGGGCTAATTGACTTAACTTTTCTTGCCCGCGATCGCTAAGATTTGCACTCTCGAAATCAAAGTAAATAATTGTTTCAATATTTCTGAGTTGCGATCGTGTTTCAATCTCGATATCTTTACTACGATTCCTATCAGTTTCAGTATTATCTAAAGCAATTGGCTCTCTTGGTTGGGAAGTTTGGCTGTCAGTTTCTGGGACAATGTTCCGATCGCTTGTTGAAGTTTCAGTATTTTTTGGCATAAATTCCTGTTGTTCTTCCGTTTCCACAGCACATCCTACTGGTAGAATTGCTAAGATACTTACTAGTAATAATTGACGGGCAATTAAATTTAGTGAAATACTTTTCATTAATTTTTTTGTCTTTAAACATACTATCTATAGTAAATTTATAAGTAAATGCAACTACGTACATCCTTCCTCAGAAAGAAAAAAACTCCGAGTGCTAAATTTAACTCGAATTAAATATAACTTTAAACTTTATTGATTTCTTAACATCAAGAAGGTTATCTAAACTCGTCGCGATCGCCCAAATCTGTATTTTATTTTCAGATTTTTTCCTCAAAAAATCTCAGCAACAAGATAAAATCGCATATTTTATATTAATCAATTATGAATTGGAATTCAGGACATAAAATAGAAGGTGGTGGTGGCTACATCATACAAAGAAAATTGGGAAAAGGGGGGTTTGCAAACGCCTATCTAGCTCGAAATCACCGCAACGAAGCAGTAGTCATCAAAACTATTAAAACAGAAATTTTAAATAATCCAAAATACGATCTCCACTTAGATAAATTAATTGAAGATTTCGAGCGAGAAGGGAAAAGATTAGCCCTATTCAAACATTCCAATATAGTAAAAGTAAAAGACTTTTTTTACGAGCAAAACTTGCCTTGTCTTTGTATGGAATACATCAAAGGACAAAATCTCGGCGAAATAGTCGAAAACGATGGCAATCTCGCAGAAAAGCAAGCATTAAACTACATTCAGCAAGTCGGAGAAGCTCTCAGCATCATCCACAGAAATAATTTACTGCACCGCGATGTCAAACCGCAAAATATTATGATCCGTTCGTCATCTAACGAAGCGGTTTTAATTGATTTTGGCATTGCCAGAGAGTATATTTCCGACAGCACCCAGACCCACACCCAATTATTAAGTCACGGTTTCGCGCCTCTCGAACAATACGATCGCCAATCAAAACGAGGAGCTTACAGCGACGTTTACAGCACTGCAGCAACATTGTACTATATGTTAACAGCTGAAGTGCCGCCAGCTTCATTTAGTAGAATTGTCAGAGACTCTCTAATCAGACCCCAGCAATTAAATCCCCGAATTGGCGATCGCGTCGAACGAGCAATCATGATCGGGATGGTATTGAGACCGGAATATCGACCCAAATCAATCGAACAATGGTTGCGATTGTTAGATATAGAAATCAGTCCACAAGCTTTTTATCTCGAATTTGCAACCACATCCAACGTCAATAATAGAAATGCGTCAGTGCGATCGCCATCGCCAAATTTGAGAGAATATTCCGATTCAGACCTTTCTTCTTACCCACCATCGCGATCGGTATCTGCTCGATTGCCAGAGCCAGATTTAATTGAAGAACCTTTTATTGAAGAGTCTTTTATTTACGAACCACCAAAGCCAAAAACTCATAAAATTATCCCTTGGTTTAAAATAGGCAAAATCGCTTTATTTAGCTTTCCCATCTATCTATTAGTCGCTTGGTTGTTAGCCTTTTATAATGCCCCTAATTGGATGTGGTATCTTACTTTTATTAGCGATATTAATTTAAAGTTATTTGTTTTAGAAGATGACAATCCTAACCGAGAAATAGCGATTTCTACTTGGCTATTTTGGATGATTACAACGGCGATCGCGGGTATGGGGACTTTTTACTCTATTTATCGGGCCACAAACCTGCCTGGAGGTATTTTTTCTCAGTTTATAGCAGGGATTTGCGGCTCGCTTTTGTTTGCCGGTATTAATTTAGTTTTTGTTTATTTTTTAAAAGAAAGTTTTGCCAATAAAACTAAATCCCTTCGTCTTAAAAAATATTATGTTTTAAGTCTGTTGGTGGCAATTTCTTGGTTGAGTTTAGTAATAGGATGGGGACTTTGGCACGGCCATTTATAAACTTACAATTCGCGATTTGAATTTTATCTTTTTGGGTTGCTCTTATTTAAATTATTGCATCAAATAGATTTTCCAAATCTTTTGCTTCCTACCTTGCGTCGCCGAACTGTAGCAACTTTAAACAGAATTGGGATTAATCCATATTCGGTAAACGCTGAATATCCGTATTAGAACCGATTACCACCATCACTAAATCTTTACATAAAACGTGCTGGGGATCGGGATTAATAATAAATTTTTCTTCCTGTCCGATCGCCAAAACACTCAAACCGTAATTGCGACGCAACTCTAATTCAGCTAAAGTTTTACCATCAAATTCATCGGGAACTAAGACCTCAACAATACTATTATCGGGGTCGAGTTCAAAGCGATCTAAAACTGCAGGTTTAGTTAAAGTACGAGCTAAAGCGCAACCAGCTTCATATTCGGGAAGTACCACCCGATCTGCCCCAACCCTTCTTAAAAGTTTACCGTGAATTTCTGAAGAAGCTTTGGCAACCACATTAAGCACTCCCGCTTCTTTCACGTTAAGAGTGGTGATAATGCTTTCTTGTAAAAAATTACCGATCGCCACGATAACCGTATCGAATTCAAAAATACCTGCTTCTTTAAGTGCGGCCGGATCGGTGGAGTCGAGAACTAAAGCGTGAGTAACTATTTTTTCAGATAATACCTGATTGACGCGCTTCTCTTCATTATCTACACCAAGCACTTCATAGCCCATCTTATGTAAAGATTCAGAAACTCCACGTCCAAAGCGACCCAAACCAATTACAGCAAACTGGCGGTTTGATTGACGTAAATTACTTAAAAATTTCAGAGATTTTAAATTCACTCCCCACCTCTTTTTGTCATTGACTGAATTTTCGTTTTTACGATTATTATCGACGGTTTTTTTAACTGGCGGTTGTTCTGGTTGCATCATTTTCCCTGTCAGATCTAGGGTTGTTTATAGTATTATTTTTCCCTATTTTTCTTTAGTATTGTTAACCAACGAGTAAATTTTCTTCAGGATATTCGATCGCACTCGGGACTGACTCACCAATTATTGCGGCTATTAACGCTAAAATTCCTACCCTTCCAGCGTACATGGTTGCGATCAGGGTTAATTTAGCGACAGCAGAAAGATCGGCTGTAATTCCCGTTGAAAGTCCAGTAGTAGAGAAAGCAGAAATTACTTCAAAAAAGATTCGCAAGAATGGAAAATTAGAATTAAAGATCGCCACAAAAATAGTCGCAGCAGCGATGAACATTGCCGAACCAAAAGCCACCGCGATCGCTTTTAAAATTAAAGAAACAGGCACGGATCTTTGATAGAGAATAACTTCTTCTTTACCTCGTAAAACCGCACGGGTACAAGTAGCCAAAATTCTCAGAGTAGTTGTTTTAATTCCTCCAGCAGTTCCGCTAGGACTAGCTCCCACAAACATTAAACCCATGACAATAAATAAAGATGCCACGCTCATGCTACCAATATCGATAGTATTGAATCCTGCCGTCCGAGTAGTCACTGATTGAAACCCAGCCGTCAATATTTTACTTTGCCAATCCAAATTTGCTAAAGTTTTACTATTGCTGAATTCTGCAAAAAACATCGCTATTGTTCCCATAATTAACAATACCAAAGTCGTACTAGTGACAACTTTAAAATTAAGAGAAAAGCAATATCTACCCCGTTTAAAAAGTAAGCTGTCAGCCCACAAATACAGCTCGATAATAACTTGATAGCCGATCCCGCCAAAAATAATTAATCCGCTAATCACGATATTGATAAATAGAGAAGATTGATAGGCGACCAAGCTATCTGAAAACAAACTAAATCCAGCATTATTCCAAGCACTAATACTGTGAAACAAGCCCAACCAAAGACCGCGATCGAATCCATTTTCCCGAGCAAAAAAATAAATTAGCAACAAAGCACCAGTTAACTCAAAAATTAGAGTAGTGGCGAGAATAGAGCGAACCAAATTGCGGCTTCCTTGTAAAAAAGGGCGATCGAAAGAATCTTGAATTGCTAACTTTTGACGGAAATCAAACTTGCGACCGATCAAAAGCATTAAAAAACTATTGATGGTCATGTAACCCAAACCACCAACTTGAATTAGCAAAAGAATAAAAAGTTGTCCCCAGAAAGAAAAATCACTTCCCGTATCGACTACGGCTAAACCAGTAACGCAAACAGCAGAAGTAGAAGTAAATAAAGCCACTAAAGGGCTATTCCAAGAGCCATCGCTCGTAGAGAAAGGCATCATTAAAAGTATAGTTCCCACGGTAATAACAGCGAGAAATCCCAAGCAAATTGTACGGGCGATATTCATTTTCGTTCCGGTTCAAAGTAAGATAGATGACTCAGATCTCCCGAAGCGCGATCGCTATTGAGAATTTCTAAATAAAGCTTTTCGAGAGTATTAATATTGCGGGAGAGAGTATAGCGATCTATTACTCTTTCTCGCGCTTTTTCTCCGAGAAGTTGGGTAATTTCCGGGCGATCGCGAAATAGGGGAAATAGAGTTTTTAATTGAGTAGTGACACCTTGGGTGTTGAGAACCACTCCAGCACCTAATTCTAATACTTCTCCATCCGCACCAGCGTCGGTAGCGCAACAAGCAACCCCACAAGCCATTGCTTCGAGTAAAGATAAAGATAAGCCTTCGACTAAAGAAGGCAAAATGAAAACATCAGCAGCGCGGAGAATCTCGATCCTGCGGCGATCGTCGCCAACGAACCCCAGCCAAATAATGCCGTATTCTTTGCCATAAAAAGGCTGGAGGGAGCTTCTGAGGGGGCCGTCACCAACGATAACCAATTTAGAATTTGCGCCCATATTTGAGAGTTTCCAAGCCCTCAGTAAAGCCTCGATATTTTTTTCAGTGGCAATTCTACCTTGATAAACAAACAAGCGATCGGCATTAATTTCTGATTTGAAATTAGAAGGCCCCGGAGCGTATTTTTTGGTATCTACTCCGTTCGGGATAATCGCTAATTTGGCGTTTTTTACTCCTAGTTTAATCAGTAAGTCTCGTTGCAGGCGAGAAAAAACAATCGTGCGATCGTAATGAGCTAAAAAAGGAGCGTAGAGTTGATAAGTTAAAAATTGAGTGCTAGAGGAGATGTTACGCAGTTTGCTATCAAAAGCGGGATGAAAAGTTGCTACTAAAGGTAGATTTAATTCCTGACAAATTTCTGGTAAGCGGAAATCGAGCGGTGACAGGGTTAAAGAAGCATGAACCAGATCTGGTTTTAATTGCTGGAGGCTTCTTGTGAGAACTTTGCTAGATTTTAAAGTCGGTATGGTATAAACCTGAGATTTATAAAGAAAAGGAAGAAAAACCTCCGAACATTCGGGCCAATCAGAATATTGAGATTCTTCTTCGGCAAAATGAAGAAAACTTACCTTATGATGTTTTTCTAATAAGGCATTAGTGATTTCTCTACCGTAAGTAACATTGCCGCAAAAAGGCGATTTTTTTCCTAACCAAGCGATATGCATTCAGATATTTCAGCAGTTTATTATCAGAAGTAAATTAGTTATTTATGAGAAATAATAATAATAGAAGACAACTAACGACCTGATTTGTCAACTTTTGTAGATTTTACTGCACGATCGCTCGATAAATTCCAAACAAAAATTCCGGCCAATAAAACTATCCCCGCTAATCCTACCAGAGTGGGTCTCAAACCGAAATGATGCTCGGCAGTTCCGGCTAAAGCTAGGGGCAAAGAAATGGCAATATTGACTAAATTATTCTGCAAGCCAAAGACTTTTCCCCGCATATCTGCCGGGGTTTCTGCTTGAACGGTAGTTTGCATCGGTACGATTACTAAAGCGGCAAATCCGCCCAAAAAAGCAGTCATCAGCAAAGCTAACCATTGTTCTCCGGTAGATAGGGATAAACCGACTAAAGATGCCGATACTCCTAATAAACCGGTAACGCTCAAAAAAGCATGAGAAAATCTTTGACCTAAATTACCAATTATTGCTGCCACGCAACCGATTCCCACTCCTCCTGCAGCGATCAAGCGACCGAATTGTTCGGGTTTCATATCGGGGATGCGCTCTGCTAAAGCAACCGCTAATACGGGCAAAGTGGCAAATACGGAGAATAAAATTATCAGTTGAATTAAAGCGTTGCGAACCCGACGATTCTCATTCAAATAGAGAACTCCATCCCAAATATCTCGGAAAACATGGTTTTGTGTCGTTTGCAGGTCTTTTTTTGTTTCTTTGGCTTTAACTAAAATTAAGAGCAATCCGGCAACGATATAAGAACCGCCGACTAATAATTCTTTGCCAAAATCTAAGGATAGCGGTTTTAATAAACTATCGGCCCAAACTAGTAAAGGTTCTCCAACGGCAAAACCGACGATTAAAGAAGCCATCATCGTCGTAGCGTAAAGAGAGTTAGCCGGTAAAAGATGTTGGCGTTTGACAATCAAAGGAATGATCGCTTGTTCTGCTGGGGCAAAAAACTGGGTCAGAGTCGAAACTAAGAAAGTTATCCCCAATAAAATAAAAAATCCTGCCGGCCAGTTGAGCCAACCGCCCCCAAAATCTCGAGCCAGCCAGAGCAAAGAAGGAATTATCAAGACGAAAATCCCTCTGAGTAAGTTAGAAATAACTAAAACTCCTTTTTTCGACCAACGATTCACATAAACCCCTGCTAAAGAGCCAAATAATACCGCAGGAATGGTAAAAGCAATCATGATTGCCGAGTTGGGATTGATAATACTGGCACGGTCTTTTAACTCTGGGAAAGTATTGGCGATTATCGCTATCATAAGGACTAGATAAACTTTATCTGCCAACTGAGAGAATATTTGTCCGCTCCATAAGATTAAAAAGCGACTGTTTCGCAAAACCGGGGCAAACCCGCTTGAATTTGAGGAATGTGGTTTCATGGGATCGTCTGTTATTTGATTTGTTATCCGCTCGTCTGGATTTATTTGAGATTCTTCTTCTGCGTCTGATTCTGATTTTTCAAATAATTGCATCTTTACTATTTATAGTTTTTTCTTATTTAATTAAGTTTAGTTAAGTTATTCCCAGTTTTCATAATTTAAGATCGCCAAGATCGATCGAACTAGCCGATTTGATTTTGCGATCGAAATAATATTGGGCGTAATCTCGCAGCAATTTCTCTAATTTGAACCATGCAATCCTCAGAGATGCGCGATCGCTCATAGATTCAGATTGCGGTAGATATCTTTCTCCCAATTTTTGCAATAAAGCCAACTCCAATCCACTCAAACGACGATCTATTTTGACAGTCGCTTGGGAATTGTCGATCGCATTTAAAGCGATCGCCCCTCCAGCTTGAAAGCTAAATCCGACATTAAATTGAGCATCGTTGAGATCGACGTTTAATATTTTTTGAGTTTGACAGCAAAGATGAGTCGAAGGGGCAATTCCAGCTAGGGCTAAGAGGTGAAATATACCTTGAGTCAAATGGGCAATAATTGAGGTGGATATGGGGCTTGTAGAGGTCGATGGTACTCTTTCTATGCGGGAGATATGCTCTTTAAATAACTCGTATAATTCAGTCGATTGGCGATCGCCAATTTGAAAAAAAAGCACTAACTCGGCTAAATATTGGGATGCGACCAATTTGCCTAAGTCGCGACTCAAACCGGAATAAGTTTGAATTATTTCTGCTTGAATTATCTTATCGAGCGATCGCCCTTTAACAATTAACAATTTGTTGACAACAAATAACTCGCTCCTACCCCTTAATTTAGATTTATATTTTCTCGCACCTGGTGCTACAGCTTGAATAAAACCATATTCGGGCGACAAAATGGTTAAGAGGCGATCGGCCTCTCCTAGGGGCATTCCTTTGAGATTGATTCCCGTCGCTTGATAGGTTCGACTCATTTTCTTTCATAATTGGCTCTACAAAAGGTAGATCGCAGCAGGTAGAAGCTATCGATTTCCCGACTTGCCCTTTGATGCATTTATAAGAGTATCATCCCTTTGCAAAATTCAAGGTTGGTAATGTTCGAGTTGCTCGAGCAAATCTAAACCGCGAGATGTTCCCAATCTAGTTGCTCCTGCACGAATTAAGTCGATTGCGAAATTAATGTTACGAATTCCCCCAGCGGCTTTAATTCCGATTAATCCGTTAGTAATTTCAGAGAGGAATTTAACATCTTCTACTTTAACCGGGCCAAACCATCCCGTATTTGTTTTAATAAAATCTGCTCCAGCGTCGAGACAGATTTGTGCGGCGAGTTTTTTTTCGGCGCGATCGAGTAAATTGGTTTCAATAATTGCTTTGACGGTTTGTTGAGTTTCTTCACAGATTTTGGCAATTTCGGTATATGCGGCTTCGCTATTTCCCGTTTTCAGCCAGCTTAAATTCATCGCTACATCTAATTCGACTGCTCCGTTTTCGACGGCTTCTAGGGCTTCGTAGAGTTTAACTGCAGTCGTCGTCGCACCGGTGGGAAAGCCAATTACGGTACAAATTTTAGTTTTTTTGTTGTGAAGCAACTCTCTTGCTTGTTTGACTGCATTGGGATAGACGCAGATGGTAGGAAAATTATATTGTTGGGCGATCCAACAGCATTGTTCTATTTCTTGAGAGGTAGCTGTTGGTTTTAATAAGGCAAGATCTATATATTCAGATAGATTTATTTCTAGTCGATCGAAACTCATAGTATCGGTTGTGGGATTAATTCCGATCTTAGGCAAGGGAGAACCACCAAAACCAAACAAGTAAAAATCTCTTAACTTTTGCTTTTAGGGTTCAAGAGGGCAAGAGGGAAGAGGGAAGAAGGCAATAGGCAAGAGGCAATAAGGCAAGAGGCAATAAGGCAAGAGGCAATAAGGCAACAAAAATATGGATTTTTCCCTTGCTCTGATTTTTGCAAGAAGTTTAATCTTTAATGAATTGTAATTTTTTGAGAGATTAACTACAGCATTGAGAATTTATCTTAATCTTTGAAAGTTATTTTTTGTAGATATTTTATAACTCAGTATATTTTCCGATGACATTTGGTGTATCTTCTTCTAACATCCATTTAAGATTAAATCGTCGAGCGATCGCGTCAATCTTGCCTAAATCTAATTGCAATAAATATTGAATTAAGTATGTTTATTACAGCACCAAAAGCTGAACTATTTCTCGAATCGATTAAATCGGAAGTTGAAGAAATAATTGCTAGCGGTCAAAATAACTCTGCAAGAGAATTATCAGCCGCCACGAAACAAAGATTTGCTATCGATTTATTTCCCCAATATTTTCGAGGTGATATCGGGGCTAAAATAGTTTTTGTAACTTTTAATGGTCAAGATATTTTAGTTAAAAATCGAGTTAAGTTTAACAACTTTGATGATTATCTAAATGTCTCTCAAGAACTACCCGATCGCAACAGTATTATTGAAGATGGCTCTTTAGGTGAATTGAAAAGACTGCAATTTTTAGAGACATTTGCAGCCACAAAAAATCCCGACCAACAACTAGAAAGATTTTATTTATCTTTAATTCCTTACCTTCCTGTCAAATCTTTCACTTTATCGGGCTTTACTTTACAAATTTTACAGCCTTATGTAGATAGAGTTTTAAATTTAATTATTGAATTTCCTCGCGATTATGTAATATTTTGCGGCAGTGGTTTCGAGCAACTTTTAAAGCCTTACACTATTAGGAAAAAGGATTTAAACATTCAAGATGAAAGCGATTCTAGCCCGAAAAAATTAAAATTTACAATGCTAGAGTTAGTTTATCAAGATCGCAATTTTAAAGTAGGGATTACCCATTCTTTTACTAGTCTGGGTATGTCTGCGATCGCTCACAGTCAATATTGCAAGCAGCTTTACGATGCATTTTAGACTGGTAGTAGGCAGGATTGATATGTCAATCGTTTGGTTATTCTCGCTTCCACTCCATAATATTCCAAGTTCTAGCATCCCAAGGTGTTAAGTTAATTCCTTTTAAATCGTTACTAACTGCAATTACATTAGTGCGATGAACTAAAGGAATGACTACGGTATTATTAATAATAATATCGTTCAGTTCAATAAACATCTGTTTGCGTTTTTCTGAGTCTAATTCCTTAACAGTTTTTTGCCAAAGAGCATCGTATTCTGGGTTGCAATAACGAGAAGCATTATCGCCAACCCAATTATTAGCTTTTTGGGGAATTTCTTCGCAACGATATACTCCCATATAAATGCTAGGATCGGGGCTGTCTGTCTGTCGGCTAAACATCTCCCAATCAGCATAAAAACGTTGTAACGTATCTGGATTTGATGGATCGCTAGAAAAGAAAACAGAAGCATCGATTGTTTTTAATTCTACTTGAACGCCAATTTTTTGCAAACTCTGTTTAATTATTTCCTGAGTTTTTTCGCGAACTGGATTGACCGAAGTTTGAAATAAAATTTTCATTTCTACTCCGTTTTTATCCCTAATTCCATTGCCGTTAGTATCTTTCCAACCAGCTTCATCTAATAAACTTGCAGCTTTTTCAAGATTGTATTCGTAACTGGTATTAGAAGAATTATATTCTGCTGGAAGCACTAAAATATTAGCGGTAGGACGATCTATTTTGCCGTAAAGTCTTTTGGCAATGGTATCGCGATCGACCGCTAAAGCAAAGGCTTGACGAACTTTTTTGTTACTAAAAAAGGGATGGGGATTATCTTTATCGGATCTTTCTCCATCTGGAGTAACTTGATTCGGATTGCTATGATTGATGACAATACGTTCGACGTAAGGGCCTAAATTAGCAACTACTCGACCTTTTCCTGCTGCTTCTAATTGGTTTAAAATCGCCGGTTCGATTTGCAAATTATAAGCATAGTCTGCTTCTCCGGTCTGTAGTACGGCTCTGGCGGTGGATGTAGCATCGCCGCCACCTTTAAGTTCTATTTGTTGAAAACCCAATCGATCGCGATCGCGAAAATGAGGATTTTGTTCGTAAATAACTACGTCTTGAGGTTTAAACTCGGTTACTCTATAAGGGCCGGTGCCGATCGGTTTTAAATTTGCGGGGGCTTCTCTGGCGGTTTTATTTTGATATTCAGTGTAAATATGTTTTGGTAAAATTGTGCCGTATTGACCGACAAAGACGGTAAACCAAGCTGGGTTAACCTCTTTGAAGTTGACTTTAACGGTCTGTTCGTCGATCGCTTCTACGCTTGCGATAACGTCATAAATACTTTTAGAGAAAGCACCGACATCGGGGTTAGTGACAAATTTGTAAGTAAAGATAATATCTTCGGGGGTAAATGGCTTACCGTCAGACCATTTTAAGTCTTTTTTTAATTTCCAAGTTACTGACTTACCATCTTCTGCAAGTCCACCATTTTCTTTGCTGGGTATTTCTGCGGCTAAAATAGGAACTAATTTTCCTTCATTATTGAAACTGGCTAGAGGTTCGAGTGTAATTCTACTGGCTTCTAAATCTTTCGATCCCGATGAAAGATGGGGGTTGAGAATTGTGGGGGCTTGCCAGTAAAGTAGTTTGAGTAGTTCTTGTCGATCTGAGGATCTTGATGTTTGGTTAGATTCTGGACTGTTGCAAGCAGATAATAAGAAAGTCGATGCGATCGATACTGCGGCGATCGAGGTAAATAGGGGACGAATCAAAATTTTTTTTAGCATATCAATCTAATTGTTCTTCTCCAAGATCCGAAAGGGGGGGAACTTCATCTTCTTCTGGCGATCGCAATTTTTCTACCATTTGCTGAACTGCTAAAGGTGGGGCCGGAGTCAAACGAGAGATAGTATAAGTAACGACAAAATTAAGCACCATGCCTACAGTACCGATTCCTTCCGGGGATATGCCCCAAAACCAGGGTGACATACTGTAAAATTTTACGCCAATGATGTAAAAAGTGGTGAAAGCCAAACCAATTATCATTCCCGCGATCGCCCCTTCGCGATTAGTTCTTTTGTCGAAGATGCCTAAAATAATTGCCGGGAAAAAACTAGCCGCAGCCAAGCCAAATGCGAAAGCGACAACTTGGGCGACAAAACCGGGGGGATTAATGCCAAAATATCCGGCGATCGCCACTGCAAAACCGACCATCACCCTACCAACCATAACCCTTTTGGACTCGGTAGCTTGGGGGTCAATAATGCGATAGTAAACATCGTGGGCGATCGAACTAGAAATAACTAATAATAATCCCGATGCGGTAGATAAAGCAGCGGCCAAACCACCTGCGGCCACCAAACCAATTACCCAAGGTGCGAGTTTGGCTATTTCTGGGTTGGATAGAACAATGATATCGCGATCGATCCTGATTTCGTTGCTGGCTACTTCTGGGGTAAGTTCGATTTTACCGTTATTATTTTTATCTTCAAATTGCAATAAACCAGTGTTTTCCCATTTAGTTGCCCAGTCTAATTGTTGCACTTCAACAATCGGGCGATCGTGCAAACTATCAATTAAGTTATAGCGGGCAAAAGCAGATACAGCCGGAGCGGTAGTATAAAGTATGGCAATAAATAATAAGGCCCAACCAGCCGAATAACGGGCCGCGCGGGTTGAAGGTACGGTATAAAAACGGACGATTACGTGGGGAAGTCCTGCAGTTCCCACCATTAGGGCGATCGTAATAAACAGAACGTCCAACATCGATTTGTTGGCAAAAGGTTGGGTATATTCGGCAAAACCGAGATCTAATTGAACTTGATTTAATTTATCGATGATGTCGCTGAAGCTAAAAGCTAATTGTGGCAGAGGGTTTCCGGTTAAAATTAGGGCGATCGCCCCGGCCGGTATTAAATAGGCGACAATTAAAACGCTGTATTGGGCCACTTGCGTCCAAGTAATTCCTTTCATCCCCCCGAGGACGGCAAAAAAGGCCACAATTACCATCCCGATGACGACTCCGGTATTGATATCTACTTGTAAAAAGCGACTAAAAACAATCCCGACTCCGCGCATTTGCCCCGCAACGTAAGTCATCGAGACGAATATAGCAGCAAATACGGCCACCAATCTAGCCCAGACGGAATAATAGCGATCGCCGACAAAATCGGGAACGGTATATTTACCAAATTTGCGGAGATAGGGGGCTAATAATAAGGCTAAGAGTACAAAACCCCCAGTCCAACCGATCAGATAAATCGAGCCATCGTAACCGAGGAATGAGATAATTCCCGCCATTGAGATAAAAGAAGCCGCTGACATCCAATCTGCCGCAGTTGCAGCCCCATTAGCAATAGCCGGTACGCCGCGATCGGCCACAAAAAAGCCTTTACTATCTCTAACTCGCGATCGCCAGCCAATATACGAATAAACAATAAAAGAAATAATGACAAAAATGGTCGTCCAAGCTTCAGCAGACATAAGTTTTTTCTAGGAAATATGGGTTAGTCGATCTGGGTAGGAGGTCAGAGGTCAGGGGTCAGGGGTTCAAATATAATATTTGTTGTACTAATATCAATTCTGTTTAGAGTTACTAATCTTTCGGCACAAGATTCGGAAAATAGCTTTGTAGCATTATTTTGGAGAATCGATCTAAGTTTATTAGGGAATAAATTGCCAACTTATAAACTCGTTACTTAATTACTTGCGGCGATATTTGCGATCGAGCCGATCCATTTGGATTGCATAAATAAAAATTAGAATTACAAAAGTAAAAATTGAGCCTTGTTGCGCCATCCAAAATCCTAAAGGTAGGCTACCAAATTGAATTTTATTTAACAAAGGCACGAATAAAATACTGCAGCCAAGAGAAACAAAAGCCCAAACCAATAATAAATTGCGAATTAAGATAGTATTAGCGCGCCAATAAGCACGATTTCTCTTTGCTCTAGCTTCTGTTTCTTCTGCTCGAGATGTTTGTTCTAAGCTACCTGACATTTAAAATTATTTAATTTAAAGTGAAACTTAATTATCAAGTCTAAAAGCAAAGTTTATTTGCGAAGAAACTTTTAACTTTATATTCATTAAGTTGCTCCGATCGCGCCCTGCAAGACGATCGCAAAATTATCAAAAAATTTAAAGTTAATTTTATAATCTACTAATTTTTGAGGGTGCATTTAAAGAGATCTTTGAGCAGTAATTTTTAATGTATTTTTGACTGCGATCGCTAGAGTAATTGCTCTTCCGAGCATAAATAAAGCTAAAGCCAACCACAAGAGATGATTAGCTTTAAAATAAACTGCGATTAAAGCTACTGGGCTAAAAAAGGCGATCGCGCCTATAGCTGTTGATTTTCTTAAGATTGCTCCTTCTGTGAGGCCGATAAAATAGCCGTCGAGAATAAAGGCGATCGCACCGAATATTAATACTGGAAACAACCAAATAACGTATCTTGAAACTCCGGCGATCGCATCGGTATTGTTAGTTAATAATTGAAATAAATTTGGCATTAAAGCAAAAACTAAGGAGATCGCTGCGGCTAAAATTAAACTTAGCCCTCCAGATAATTTAAGTAAAGGTAATAATAATTCTTTTGCTCCCGAGCCGCGACTTGTTCCCGCGATCGTTTCAGTAGCAAATGCTAAACCATCGATAAAATATGCTGCTAAAGTTACTACTTGTAACAATAAAGTGTTAGTAACTAAATAATTAGTCCCAAAACCAGAACTTATATTAGTAAATGCAGCGAAAGTAGTAATTAAAAATAAAGTACGAATCACAATTTCTCGATTGAGATCGAAACTATTTAAAATGGCATCTCGATCTAAAATTTTACTAAATAAAGCCCGAATTTTTGGCAATGGAAATTGTTTGAATACGAGAATTAAACCAAATAATGCAGCTAAATACTGTCCGATCGCCGTAGCACTTCCAGCCCCAGCACTTGCCCAACCTAATTGGACGATAAAAATATAATCTAGAATAATATTACTTACTTTGGCGATCGCCGAAAGAATAAAAACAATTGCTCCTTTTTCTCGGCCTAAAAACCAGCCCAATAAAACAAAATTAAGCAAAGTAGCTGGCGCGCCCCAAATTAAAGCATAATAATAATCTATTCCCGATGCTTTGACTGCTTCTGTACCGCTAAGAATGGCAAAACCAATTATTTGTAAAGGGTATTGTAATAAAATTATAACTATCCCCAAGCTAAGGGCGATCGCGCCATTTCTTAAGAGGGTTAAAATCACTTCATTTTCATTTTTTTGACCCGCAGCGATCGCAGTAGTTCCCGTCGTCCCCATCCGCAAAAATCCGAAAGTCCAATAAATATAATTAAATAAAATAGTGGCTAATGCTACTCCCGCTAAATGGCGAATTTCTGCTAAATGACCTAAAAATGCAATGTCAATTAAACTAGCTAAAGGTACGGTTAAATTAGAGAGAACGTTGAAAAAAGCTAGCCTAAAAAAACGTTGTTTTAAAATCTGATTTTCTGAAATCATTTGTAATAGCGGGAAATAGGAAGGATACTTTGAAGTTAGAAGTGCAAATATAGTATTAGTTAACTAAAAAACTTTTAGTTGTTAGTTGTTAGTTGTTAGTTGCTACTTGCTACTTGTTAATTGAATCTTTTTTACCTTTTAACCTGGTATTTACAAAATCAATTGAATATTGCGATCGAAAAACTTACGATAAACTCCTTCACTGACTAAAAAAACTGTCATTAAATTTGCAGCAGCCAGAACAAATAAAATCAAAATTTGATAAGAAGCTGCTTCTAAAGGATCGCTACCTGCCAAAACTTGACCCGTAAACATTCCAGGTAAACTGACCATTCCCACCACCATCATTTGATTGAGAGTCGGAACTATGCCAATCCGAATTGCTTCTTTTCTATAAACAGTAATCGCCTGTTTTGGAGTTGCTCCCAAACAAAGATGAGTTTCAATTTCAAGGCGATGATTATTAATATTACTAACCAATCTTTCCCCGGCTAAACTCGCACCGTTAATTGCATGGCCCAAGACCATTCCTGCGATCGGAATTAAATATTGTGGTTGATACCAAGTATCCGGTTGGACGATCGCCAAAATTGTATAACTTAAAGTCAAAAAACTACTAGCAAAAAGAGAACCCCAGACGATCGCAAATAAGCCTTTTATTTTGTTACTAATTCTATTTTTAGCGACTATCGAGGCAATAGTTAGCATTATCCCCAAGATTGCTAAAACTGCGATCGGATTATTGAGGGCAAAAATCAAGGCTAAAAGATAGCCAACTACCATTAATTGCAGGATACTTCGCCCCGCAGCAAATAAATATTGAACTTCTAAACCTAATTTCTGCCATGCAGACAGAGCTATACTAATTCCGATCAGTCCTAAAGCGAGAACTAAATCGATAACATCGAGTTTAATTAAATCGTCCACAATAATTTTTTTTGCGATATTAAGTATAAATAACTAGGTAACAAAGAGTGAATCAAATTCCCCCTTTCGATTTAAGCAGACAATATCAACTAATCGGCCCGGAAATTACTGCTGCTACTGAAGAAATTCTCAGATCCGGTCGTTATATTGGTGGAAATGCGGTTAAAAATTTCGAGCAACAGTTTTCTCAGTATATCGGAGTTCGAGAATGTATCTCCTGTAATTCTGGCACCGATGCCCTTTATCTTGCCCTTAAAGCTTTAAATATCGGCCCGCAAGATGAAGTGATTACCACTCCTTTTACTTTTATCGCGACGGCCGAAACAATCGCGATGACTGGGGCTAAACCTATTTTTATCGATATCGCTCAAAATGGTTTTAATTTAGATCTCAATTTAATTGAAGCGGCGATTACCCCAAAAACCAAGGCGATTATTCCAGTGCATTTATTCGGCCAGCCAGTTAATATGACTGAATTAATGAAAATAGCTCGCGATCGCAATCTCTTTGTTATCGAAGACGTAGCCCAAGCGACTGGGGCAGAATGGGGGAATAAAAAGTTAGGATCGATCGGCGATATTGGTTGTTTTAGTTTTTATCCGACTAAAAATTTGGGTGCTTGTGGGGATGGTGGGGCAGTAACTCTCAACGATTCGGCGATCGCAGCTAAAATTAGAACGATCAAAGATCACGGTCGAGAATCGGGTTATATTCACGAATTAACCGGTCTTAACAGCCGTTTGGATGCTTTGCAAGCAGCTATTTTACAAGTCAAACTTCGCTATTTAGACAGTTGGAATCAAAAACGCATTGAAATAGCCGATCGCTATCAACAATTGTTAGAACCAATCAGTAATTTTCTCAAACTTCCTCAAAGTATTTCTGGAGGGAAAAATGTTTGGAATCAATATACGGTTGAAATTTTAAATGACAATCGCGATGAAATACGAGATCGACTCAAAAAAGCTGGGATTAACTGCGCGGTTTACTATCCTCTCCCGCTACATTTACAGCCAGTGTATCGAGATTTAGGCTATCAAACAGGTCAATTACCGCGATCGGAAACAACAGCTACTCGAGTTTTATCTTTACCGATGTTTCCCGAACTTACTTTTGAAGAACAACAACAAGTTGCTTATCGTCTTCAAGATAATCTGGCTTATTTTCGTAAGACTGGGTAAAAGGCTGTTCCTTTTTGGCAACTATTCTTTAAATTTAGGTTGAGATAAGGCAGAACGAATAACTAATTTCCACTTCAGTTTTCTGCCTTAATTCAAATTACTTCTAAACTTGGATTTGTTTCGAGTTAGTTGCAGATAATGCTTCTGCTAAAGCGCGAACTGTCGCTACCATAGCTATTGGATCGTTTAATTTATTAATTGCCGATCCCACTCCAACTCCAGTAGCTCCTGCTGCGATCGCCATCGGAATCGTAGCACTAGATAAGCCAGAAGCGCAAATAACTGGAACGGAAACTGCTGCAGAAATATTATATGCTGCGGCTAGTGTTGGGGCTGCTTTTTCAATTAAGCCTAAAACTCCCGGGCTGGTGGGTTGGCTGCTAGTACCGCCTTCAGTTTGAATTAGATCTGCACCTGCGGCAACTAATTCTTTAGCTAATTTTACTTGCTCGTCTGCAGGGAGAATATGAGGTACAGTTACGGATAAGGTAATTTTAGGTAATAAGGATCTAGTTGCTTTGGTTAAAGCTAAAACTTCATCGCCATCAAAATATCTACCTTCAGCATAAAAACTATCAAAATTACCGATTTCAATTAAGTCTGCACCTGCTTCTACTGCGGTGACGAATTTTTGCGGATCGACGGCAGAGACGCAAATTGGTAAACTTGTTTCTTGTCGTACCAATTTAACTAAACTGGGATCGGCAGCAATATCGACAAAAGTTGCGCCTCCTGCTTCTGCTGCTTTAACTACAGCTAAGACTCGTTTTGAATCGAAATTATTTAAACCACTAATAATTTTCAGGGCTTTAGCTGTTTTAAAACTGTCTTTGAGTTTGGGATGCATTTTCATGAGCGATCGTTCTCTAGTTTGCGATCTGAATTTATGGTTTCCCGATAATATTACAGCAAATACAAGGTATCGAATCGATCGCAGTGTTTGAATTTTTTTATCTCCTGCTTTGACTTTGCATGCATCCCAAATTTAAATTTAGTTACTTTCTAAATTGGTCACAGTAACCGCGGATTGTTGTTGTTTGACTGTTTTTAGGTGCTGTAGCAAGATTTCTACTTCTGCTTGTAAGTGAAGATACTTTACTTGTTGATCTGTTTGGTAAGACTGCTTTAAGTTTGTCATGAGTTTAATTTAAATTTTTCTAAGCGACAGATTGTAAGATTCACTATTTATTAGAGTTCCCCTCATATTCGAGGGAGTAACAATAATTAAATTGAGAATTTTGGCTTTTATTTGAATTATTTGCCTTTTAATCTTTGATTTAATTACTTTCTTAATTTAGCTGAGGTATTTTTACTGATTTTTTTTGAGATCGCCAACCGATGTAATTTAACGAGATTAGGTTTTTATGCCTCCTCAATAAATATTTACATTTAGTCTCAACAGCAAAACATTGTAACGCGATCGCCAAAAAAGATTGTATCTAATTTGTCTTTTTGCGCGAAAATAAGAGCAAACTACGAATCAAAAATTAGTTTTACCATTGAAATAGCTGGGTTTTTTCGGGAAAAATTTTAGTTGCTAGTGAGGAAATAATTGTGCTGTTATCAAAAGGCTTTGAAATCGAGATCTATACGGGCAATCCAAGAGGAGATATCATCGGCTTATCCGATCGCATTGTTAGAGATCTTAATGGATTCGTGCGCGAGCCAGACAGTCGTAATGTCGAATACACCACAGCCCCTCTCTGTTGCTACGATCGCCTTTTATGCGCCCTACTCAAACCTCGCAAAGAACTAAGACAATATTTAACCACTCTCGGTGACTATACTTTAATTCCCGGCAGCACTTTATCTTTGGGCAACAGCGACTTCTTCTATCGTTCCGATCCCCAAAATCCCTATCACAGCTATATCGAACGAACTTACGGCACCAAAGTAGTCACTG
>JASJCW010000075.1 GCA_030065265.1 Prochloraceae cyanobacterium | reverse complement strand
GCAAAATTAATTTCAGAAATATGATTATAAATACCAAACTCGGAGCTATTTTTTACCTGATATGCTACTCTAGCGGCATGAATTAGGGATTTACTAGGGACGCAACCGTGCCAAAGACAATCGCCACCGAGTTTATTTTTCTCAACTAAGGCTACTTTAGCTTTTAATTGAGCTGCGATTGAGGCTACGACTAATCCTCCCGAACCGCCACCAATAATTACTACGTCATAATCTACTGTCATAATAAATTTCTCTTTTTTTCCTAAATTAATTAACTAAAGGCATATTATATTGTTGCCATCTTTAGGTTTATTAAAGAGTTTTAAAATGAGTTTGGGCTGAGAGGGTGTTTAGAAGGTTATTATCTGATAATTTTTTTCACTGGCAATCATCTTTTAATCCGAACATATAATATATAGCCCCAGCACTTAATGCCCCGACAAAATATAATATTACTCTGGGCGGTATGCGGTTACTTGCTCTCGATAGCTTCAATTTATATTCTGATTTGTCGGCGATCGCGATTCGACCCGTTTCTGCAGTAGCAGGATTAGATAGGCACAATACTGAGGTCATTAAAAGAGTAACAATTAGGAGTTGGTAGATTTTTAGCATTAATATTTCTATTATTGAGCTGGATTTGTGCGGGATTTGGTCATCCTATAGTTTTTTGGTGCGATTTAGGTTACAGCACTAAAAATACGACCGTACATATATTGCAATGCGATCGAGTTTATAATTTATCCTGATAAGTTTTTAAATTTATCAGGATAGTTGATTTACAATTCTTAAATATAATATAAACATCTTAGTTTACATTGTTTTAAGTTTACCGTAAAAATTGGTATTGATACAGCAATAAAATAAATTGCTATAATTATCAACCAAGTAAAATCACTGAGTTAAATTTGAAAAAATTAAGCTTTTTTTGAATTCATCATTAGCTTTTAGAGCGGCCATCTCGAAAGAAAAGATTTTAAAGATATTTTTTAGGACGATTGAAATTGGAATCGATCTGTGTTGGTTGATTCAATTATGGTTATCTAAATGGGATTTAAGTTCTTAACAACACAATTATTTAATCAGTAAAGACGAAGAAACTTGTTGATAATTCCATTTTAAATTTAAATATTTTTTTAATAAAGAAAATAATCTTCGTTCTTCAATTGGTTTGCTCAGATACGCGTCGCAATTCAGGTATTTGATAGTTTGTTCTGTCATCGAACTAGCAGAAACAATTACAAGAGGAATATCTTCAAGTCCTGAAATTTTTCTCAACTCTTTTGCAGAGGTAAAGCCAGTTTTGACGGGCATAAATAAATCTAATAATACTAAATCTGGTTGCTCGATTTTGACAATATTTAACATTTCCTGACCGTTTTCAGCCGTGACTACTTTAAATCCGATCGGTTCGAGAAGATCTTTTAATAAAGAGCGATTTTCTGCGCGATCGTCAACCACTAAAATCTTGCGCTTTCTTCCTTGATAACCGACTATCATTTTACTGGGATTTAGTGATTTACTTTCTGCTTGAGAAAAAGTGATCTGTATGGCAGGAAAAATAGCTTCAAACCAAAATCGCGATCCCTTACCTAACTCACTTTCAACTTCTAACTTACCGCCCATCAATTCTACAAGTTGATAACTAATAGACAGGCCCAGACCAGTCCCGGAAGATTTTAATTCTCGATCCTCAATTTGTTCAAAAGGATTAAATATTGTCGTAATTTTATCTCGATCTATACCTATTCCTGTATCGATAACTTCAAAACTAATTTTTTGAGGTGATGTTAAATTTCTTGTTGAAACTGCATTTACTTTTAAAGTGATTTGACCTTGTTGAGTAAATTTTATTGCGTTACTTAAAAGATTAATTAATACTTGTCGCAATCTTTTTTCATCTGCTTGAATATCAGTTGGTAAATTGCGATCGTGTTCCCATGATATCGCCAATCCTTTTTCGTTTGCCCAACTTTCTACAATATCAATTATTTCGCTTAAAAAAGTCGGCAGGTTTAAATTGTTGGGCTGTAACTCCATTTTATCTGCTTTGACTTTAGAATAATCCAAAATATCGTTAATTAAAGTCAATAAATAACTACCACTATTTTTGATAATATTTAAGTTTTTAACTTTATTTGGATTCGCTCGTGAAAGTTCGGCTAATTTTGAGTGAGATAAATCTCGAATCATTAGATTGGTATAACCCAAAATACTATTAAGAGGCGTTCTTAATTCATGGGAAATATTAGCTAAAAATCGATCTTTCGCTTGATTTGCTGTCTCGGCTTTTTCTTTGGCTTCTCTAAGTTGAGCTGTACGTTCTTTTACTTTATCTTCTAGGGTTTTATTAATATATTGAAGCTGAATTGTACGTTCTTTTACTTTATCTTCTAGGGTTTTATTAATTTCTTCTAATTGAATTTTGGCAATTTTGAGAGTTCTTTCTGCCTGTTTTCTTTGAATAACATACCAATTAACTAATCTGAGAATAGTTACCCATGCTAATGATAAAATCGGAAAACTTAGTAAAGTAAATAAACTAGACCAAAATAAACTTTGGCGATAATATTCGACGTTAGATTCTACTCTAATACTGAGATCTGAAAGGGTGCGATCGATTCCTGTGGCATATATCTGTTTTTGCCGTTCGTATTCTGGACTAAACAAAAGTTCTAAGGCTTTTTCTGGTTGACCTTGACGAACTAAATCGAAAGATTCATTTTCCATTTTGACCAATTTAAAGTTGGCCGCGTCGGTTTCTGCTGGTTGGTTGGCATAAGTTTCTGGAGCAAGATCGATCGCCTGTTCGATCGCTCGATCTAATTCAGGTTCAAATTGACGATAACGTTCTTCCCATTTTAAATCTCCAGTAGCCGCAGACATTCTTGCGGACATTGTCAAAACTTCATCAAAGTGAACGATTTTCCCTGCTAAACTTTGAAGTTGAAATTCTGTAGTAACAACTTTGGTAAAATTACCGTACATTCTCAAAGTATTCCAGCCAACAGAAGCTACTAATATCAAGCTCAGAATAACTGCCACTGCAATCAATCGCATTAAATTAGAACTAATAAATCTCGGAATGTAAGTGTAGTTTCGCTTCATTATTTTATTTTTGGGGCAATTTTTATCAAAAAATTAATGAGTTAATTTGAACGGTTGTAACTTTAATTGAAATTAATAACATATTAATTAATATCTCAGTAGTTCTACTAAAGTTAATACAAGGTTCATGAAAATTTTAATTAATCAATTTTTTCTATAGTTAAGTAGTTAATTAAAAAATAAAAAAATAGCAATTATTTTCTTTAAAAAGAGCTAAGACGATGCCGATCGATCTAGCTTAATTTAGTTAAAAAAATCTAATACCGATTCTTTTACTTTCTGCCTTCTTGCCTATTGCCTATTGCCCTTGGTCACAGAGGTGTAGCAACTTTAAACAGAATTGGTATAACGTGCTATAGAGCGAAATTAGGAAGAGATCGCGATTATTTTTCTGAAATTGCGATCGCATTATTAACTAATTTGATATTTGTTATTAATTAGATGTATTGTTAAATTAAAAGGGTT
Organism: Prochloraceae cyanobacterium; assembly: GCA_030065265.1. Classification (GTDB taxonomy): domain Bacteria; phylum Cyanobacteriota; class Cyanobacteriia; order Cyanobacteriales; family JASJDA01; genus JASJDA01. Next base: position 21,783 of record JASJCW010000075.1, on the reverse strand, counting down.
AAACGATTCGGGTCGCCACTTGATATATTTGAACTAAGTCTTGCGCTGTTGTTGTGACTATTAAAATATTTTGAAATTATAAATATATTTACAAAAATAAAATTTTCTATTATTAATTTTAATCCATTAAAGATTAGTTTTTAAATCTTTTTTTGGCGAAATCCTTGCTCAGAACAACCAGAGAATCTATCTACAATTTCTCGATTTTCAAATAATTATTTCTAAAAAACTGGAGCGAATAAACTTAATGCCCTGTGAATTATTAACAAATTCTTGCCGTATTAATTTAATCGGCTTTAGTCATTCCGTAGCTTGAGAATAATACTTGTTAACTAATAAATAGATAGTGAGCCTTGCTGTTTCTAAATATTACGCTTAGGTTACCCTAACTATTTCATTGTAGCTCAAATTAATTCAATTAGAGAAGCCCATAAATTTTATAGAAATTTAATTTACAAATTGAATTATTAAAGTGTATTTAGCGGACAAAATTCATTTTATCCCTCGAATTAAAACTAGAATACCTAATATGCTGTTGTGAAGATTTTTTATCTAAATTATTTTAGTCAATGAGAAATTTTCAGCCAAGTACGAACTGATAGCAAAAAAATTAACAAACAAGCTTCAATCATCCTCAAAAGCTAATAAACTTTCGATAGTAGTGAATAATTCTTGCGGTTGAACGGGTTTGCCGAGATAGCCGTTAGCACCCAATTCTTTGGCTTGTTGCTGGTGTCGTTCAGCAGTACGAGAAGTAGCCATGACAACGGGAACTTCTGCCCAAGCTGGTTTGCTTCGCAGCCAATAGAGTAATTCAAAACCGTTTAAACGAGGCATTTCTACGTCAGAAATAATTAGGTCTATATTTCCTTCTAGTTGAGGTAATTTATCTAACGCCTCTTGTCCGTCCCGACAAAGAATAACATCAAAACCGACTTGAGTTAACAACCTTTCTAAAAAGCGGCGATTACCTACGGAATCTTCAGCTACTAAAATAGTTGGGTTTCTAACAATGACGGGTTTTGTTTCTGCTTGTTGCGAAGATGAAATTCGGGTTGAAGGTTCTTCTAAAGCTTGCGGTAAGATCACCGGGACGACTTGTCCAGTACCTAAAATGGTACAACCAACTAGATAAGTAGGTGTAGGAATTGTATTATCGAAAGGCTTAACAATTAATTCAGCTTCGCTGACTAAACTATCTACTGTTGTAGCAATATGGCCGAAAGAAGTGGCAAGAATTACGGCTATTTTAGAGCGACTCGGCTGTATTTGCCGGCGAGAATAGGGTAAAAGCTCAAATAAATTAAATAGGGGAATTTCTTTTTGATGCCAAATTACGCTGGGATATTCTTGTTCTACTATTTTTAATTCTGATAGTAGTAAAGTTTCAAGAATATCGGTTGAAGGTAAAGCTAATAGTTGCTCTTGAACTTGGACGATTAGGAGTGAAATTAAACTTAAATCTAGAGGTAATTTGATAATAAATTTTGTTCCTCGCCCTAATTTTGTTTCTAAATTAAGATTTCCCCCTAAACGCCTAATTTGATCTCGTACTATATTTAAACCCATACCTCGACCTGATATTTCGCTTACTTGTTGAGCGGTGGAAAAATCTGGTCGAAAAATAAAATCAATAATTTGTTGTTCTGTCAATCTGTCAATCGGTTGATTTGGGTCACACAGTCCTCTTTCAATCGCTTTTTGATAAACTTTCTCTAAATCGATTCCTTTGCCATCATCTCCTAATTCAATCGTTAACTGGCTATTTTCTACTTTAGCTTCAAGGATAATTTGGGCTGTTTTGGATTTATCTCGAGCCAAGCGATCTGTTATTGGTTCTATCCCGTGATCGAATGCGTTGTTCAGTAAATGAGTTAGGGGAGTTTGTAACTGTTCTAGTAGTAATTGATCTGCTAGAGTATCCTCGCCTTTAATTGTTAAATTAACTGATTTATCTTGAAAAACTCGCTCGAGACGTTTGACTTGAGGAATGAATCGTTTAGCAAAGAGTTTGAAAGGAACTAAGCGTAATTGAGTGACATTTTTATAAAGCGAACTTAAGTTTTTATCGACTTGATCTAAGTCTTCAGCCAATTCCCGTTCGATTAAGTCTAAATCGATCCGGGTTTCTTGAATTCGCAGCATTAATTCTTGAAAATTTTGCAAGCTAATATGCAATCCCGTAAAGCGATCTAACTCCATATTTTCAAGCTGCAATGGCGATCGATTGCCGTTAGAACGATCGCTTAAGAGATTTTCATTATCAAAGACATCCCTTTTACGCGGCTCGATCGCTAACCAATCGTATGTTGCTTGCACTTGCTCCCTAATTGGTTCAAATCGGCGCGATAATTGTCTGATTCTAACGTTAGCTTGCTGTAATAATTGCTGCTGCAATCGCAATCTTTCTTTGACTAAAATCATTTCTCCTACCCGATCGCCCATTGTTTCTAGCTGATTGAGAGGAACTCGCAAATGGGATAAGATTTGTTTCTTTTTCGGCTCTAAATCCAGTTCTTTTGCTGGTTCTGCTGCTGGTTTTTGGTTTGTTTCTTCTGGTGGAGCTGAAATTACAGCAGTAATTGTCGATCTATCTACTTTTTCTGGGGATATGTTGAGATAGTTATCCCGTTTGTTTCTTAAAAAGGCGATCGCTTCTTTTGCTAGGATTAATGCTTCTCGATCGAATGATTTGCTCAATCTTGTTTGCAAGCTTTCGATATTTTCGACTAACCAGGGTAATTCTAAAGTATCGCCGATAAATAAACATTCATCGCAAAAATTTTCTAAGTGTTTTTTAATCTCTTTTTGTGGAATTTCATCGGGCAATTTTTCTATTTTAGTAAAACTTTCTTCTAGATCGTTTTGCAGCAGATTGATCGCCAATTGGTCTACTTTTCTCTTTTTAGGCGATAATTCTTCAAGATATTTTTGACGTTGTTCTCTCAAAGAAACTACTGTTTCTTTAGCTAATCCTAAGCCGGCTTTAGGTTCTAAATCTTTGAGAACTTCCCTTAAACTTTCTATGGTTTGAATTAACCAAGGCAATTCTAGAGTATCGCCAACGAACAAACCGCGATCGCAAAAGGCCGTTAATACTTCTGTGATTTCTCCTGTTGGAGCTTCTAAAGATAATTGTTCTACTCGAAGGAAGCTTTCTTCTAAATCTTTAGTTAATAAGATTTTTACTAATTCGCTGTTTTGTTTTTTAACTTCTATTTCTGGTTCTGAAACCTCTATTTGACTGAAATAACCGGGCAGTTGTTCTTGCAAATTATCGATCGTTTCTCTGGCTAATTCTAAGCTGATTTCTGGCTCTAAATTGTCTAAAGAAGTTTTCAGGGTTGTCACGGTTTCAACCAGCCAATCTAACTTGAAAAAGTTGCCAAACTGCAAACCGCGATCGCAAAAATTGATTATATTTTCTTTAATTCGCTCTGCTGGAGCTGTTAAAGATAATTCTTTTATTTCAATAAAACTTTTTTCTAAATTGTCTTTAATTATTTGCTCGTCGAATTCTTCTGGTTCTATCTCTTGAGAATCTGATTCTCCTAAATATTCCTGGCGTTGTTTTCTTAAGTTTTCAATTACCTCTCTTGTTAATTCTAATCCGCTTTGGGGTTCTAACTCTTCTAAGGCTTGTTGCAAGCTTTCGGTAGTTTCAATTAACCAACTCAAGTCTAAAGTATCGCCAATAAATAAACATTCATCGCAAAAAGTTGCTAAGTTTTCTTTAATCTCTTCTCTTGCTGCTTCTGGAGATAATTCTTCTATTTGAATAAAACTTTCTTCTAAATCGTTATTTAATAATATTTCGGCAAATTTATCTTTTTTTGGTTGCTTAATTTCTGGTTTTTGAGCTGCTTTTCCTGATAAATGTTCTTCCCTTTGCTCTCGCAAGTTTCCGATTACTTCTCGAGTTAAGTCCAATCCAGCTTTTGCCTTTAATTCTTTTAAAGCTTCTTTTAATCCTTCAACCGTTACGATTAACCAAGATAATTCTAGAGTGTCGCCAATAAACAAGCATTCATCGCAAAAGTTTTCTAAAGCTTCTTCTATTTCTTCTTCTGAGGTGCTTAGAGGTAAATTTTCAATTTTAATAAAAGTTTCTTCTAAATCTTTATTTAATAATGTTGCTAATAACTTTTGTTTTCCGTCTGGGTTGGGAATTGATTCGAGATTTGTTTGAGTTAGATCCGATTGAGAAAAAGTTCCTAAAGCCTTCAATAAATCGGGATCTGCTTCAATTTGTTGGTTAGCTTCAGCCTGACTTAAGAGAAAAGCTAATTCGATCGTGCTGCGTTCGATTAGTTCCCAAGCTTCTGGAGAGCGAGCGATCGAACCTTTTTTAAATCCTTCGAGTAAATTCTCCATTTGATGGGACAATTCGCGAATGCCCGGCAATTCTGCTAAACCGGCTCCACCTTTAAGAGAATGAGCAGCACGCATCATCTCAGTAATATCTAGATCGTCTTTACCTTGTTGAATACCTGATTCTAGCGATTGGAGGTATTCTGGGGCATCTTCTGTCAAAAAGCATTCGCGAGCTTCTTGGGTAATTTGTGCTAAGGTTTCTGAGTCTATATTTATGCTCATACTTATTTATTCTTGATTTGTTATCAATTTAAGTTCAATTATTATGCAAGTTCCTTTTCCTTGTAAGTGAAAATATATATTTTCTATTTTGAGAAGGCTTTTTTAAAAAGCTGGATGGATCGAATTTTTATTTGACTTCTTTCTGGTCAATTTTATTGTATTTTAGGCTTTTAAATTAAATCTAGAAATAGAAGATTGCAAATTCCGAGATTCCTCTACTAAACTCTGTAAAGATTCTAATACCTTTTCTGCTTCAGTTGAGGTGCTTTCTGCAATAGAAGCAATTTCAGAAATTTTGCTATTCACTTCGTGAGATGCGTAAGTTTGATCTGCGGTATCTTTAGAAATTGATTGCAAGAATTGGTCAATTTTTTCACTAGTCGTGGCAATATTTTTGAGATTATTTTGAGTTTGACGAACTAATTCCGTCCCCAATAATACTTCACTGTTGGAACTTTCCATGCTTTGAACCACAACTCCTGTTTCTCGTTGAATTGTAGCTACTAGTTGTTGAATGTCTTTAGTAGATTGGGTCACGCGATCTGCCAGACGACGGACTTCATCTGCAACCGTACGGAAGCCTTCACCGTGTTCTCCAGCTCGTGCTGCTTCTATAGAGGCATTAAAAGCTAGGAGGTTTGTTTTTTCAGAAATATTAGAAATAATTTCCACGATTTGGGAAATTTCTTGGGAAGATTCGGCTAATTGTTTGACTTTTTTAACGTTGCTGGCTACGGTACCGCGAATTGCTTCGATATTATCTACTGTTTGTTCCATGATCGTATCCCCTTCTTGGGCTTCTGCAAGAGCCTGACGGGCAATTTCGGCGGCTTCTCGCGCCGAATAAGCAACCCTTTGGATCGATTCGTCGATCTGGGCGACTCGTTCGAGAGCTTCGTTAATTTCCATTGCTTGGTTGAATACGTCTTTATTCAGTTCTTGTACTGAATTCTCACCGGTTTGAGATTTATAGTTAACTTGTTCGGCAACGGTTTGCACTTCTAGAACCAATTGACGAATCCGATCTATTGTCGCGTTGATCGCATCGGCGATCGAGCCGACGACACCATCGGTTACTTTTCCTTGAACCGTCAAGTCTCCATCTCTGGCTCTTTCAATTTCTAAAAGTAATTTAATTACTTCTTCTTGTAGTTTTTCTTTTTCTCTACGTTGGATTTCTATTTCTTTTTTCTTTAATTCTGTCGACTTGATTAGTTGTTTTTCTGAATGAACGATACTATCAGCCATTTGGTTGAAGGTCATATTCAATTGGCTGACTTCGTCAGTTCCGATCACTTCAGCTCTAGCAGTGCGATCGCCTTTGGTAAAATTCTGAGTTACTCTCTTGAGTTGTTCGATTCTATCTGCAACTACTTTTTCTAAGATTTTTGCAATCCCAAAATCAATAGCTAGAGCTAAGACAACAAATGCTAATTGGACGATTAAGGCCCAACCCAGACTGCTATTTAAAGCCGTTTCTGAAGTCCCTCTAACTAATACTCCAACCGGTAAGTCGTCGCTGTCTGTTATTGCTTGAGCAGCCACCGTATAGCATTTTGGCGCGCCAGGTAAAGGCAGCCACAAGCACCATCCGTTGTTGAGGTTAATCCTTGCAGTTTGGACTTCTTGGGGATTGGCGATCGCTCTACTGAGTAAGTCTAAATAATTGGCAGGTAATTGTTCGTTGCCAAGATTGTATATTGCTTTTCCCTCTTCTCCTTCTTTGGAAGTTGCGATGATAAATTGATTTTGGGAGTCGTTTTGAGAGTTATAGTAATATACTGCGGCATAACCTCCATCAAATGCTTCGAGAGTATTATCGACAATCGGTAACTTGTTGTTGACTAGATCTCCAGAAACTAAGACTCCAATAATTTCCTCGCTATTGCGCGCTTTAACTGGGGTGATCGTATAGCGAATTAAACCATCTTGGCCTATTTTAAAGCCTTGGGGTAAGGGGGGATTTTCTGCTTTGAGGTCTGTTGCTTGGACGATCGCGCTCGTTTTAATTTGCTCTTGAGAGCCTCTTAAAATTTTAGAAACTAGACCGTCAGGATCGAATTCTTCTCCGGTGCGATCGGCATTAGCGTTGACAATAATTTTTCGGTCTGTCCCGACTAAAGTCGCATATTCTATATTGCGAGCTTGAATTTCATTTTTGAGAATTTCTTTGACTTGTTCGCGCAACTCGGCCGGTACTGTTTCCCCACTAGATGCAATTTGAGCTGCTTCGATGATTGCGGCGTTATCTGATTGACCGCGAAAGCCAAACCCCATTTGGTCGATTTTAATTTGATAGTTGATGTCAGCGACTTCTAATTCTGAATCTGCTTGACTTTTTAGTTGAGTGCGACCGTTGTTAACGATTAAAATGAAGGGTATCAACATTAGAAATAATATCGATACTGCTTCTGAAGACAGTAGGGCTAGGAGTTGTTTTCTGCGAATCGATAATTTATGGGTCCAATCTAACCAATTTTGAGATTTTGCTGCTTGAGGATGGTGAACTTCAGAAGTAATCGCGCTTAGTGCATTATTACCAATTTCGGTAACCCCGATTGACATTCCCGTTCCTTCGATCGCTTCTAAAGCTTTTTCGGCACTTTTGCGATACGTCCCTTCGGTGTCTATTTTAATTACTTCTTTATATAAAGCGATCGCCTCGGATACTTTTCCGGCTCTTTCTAAATTGCTAGCCTCAATAATCTTTTCTACGCAATCGATCGCGTTAGTGGTATTTGTCGAGGCGTTATCGATGTTATTAGTATTTTTAGAAAATTCTGATGGTGGAGTTTGAGATGGCATATTTTTTAAATTTTCGATCCTTAAACAGCTAATGCTTGAGAATTTAGCGTCTCAAAAAATGCAGCCGCATCTAGAACAATTAGATGGCGATCGCGCTGCTCGATCGTAAAAGGAAAAACCTTTTCAAATTTTGGTTTTAGAGCGGAGGGTAAAGGTTTTGCATGGGAGCTTTCTAAATAGCTTTCGGGTAAACTTAACACCCCTTCTAATTTTTTTACGATCCAAGCAACTCTAACTACAGATCCTTGAAACTTACGAGATAATACTATCGCAGTTAACGTATCTTCTTGCGGCTCTTCTTTTAAAACAACTAGCTCGAAAAACATATCCGTATCTAATACCCACAGGAGCGAGCCTTGTTGATTTATTATTCCTAGCCAAAAGGGAGCTACCCCAGGAAGAGGACAAACTTTTTTGGGTTTGAAGCGAGTCACTGTTTCTACGTTAGTTAATGGCAGGGCAACTACGAGATTCGATGATAATCTAACTCCAAAATATTCCTCGACCATTATTAGTTACTCCTCTAATTATCAATATGTTTGATAACTGTGTCTAAAAGGTTTTGTGGAGCGTACGGTTTGGTAATGTAGTCCGTTCCTCCTTGGCGCAATGCCCAGAAGCGATCGAAGTCTTCTGCTTTGGAACTACAAAATAGGATCGGTATTTTTTCCCATCCTTGTTTGTGCGAACGAATTTGACGGCACAATTCTAAGCCATTTTTTCCAGGCAGTATTATATCTAATAGTATTAGATTGGGTATGGGGTTTTTTTCTAACCATTCCCAAGCTGCTTCTACGCTATCTAGTGCCACTACATTAAATCCAGCATATGTTAACAATGCTGAAATTAACTTTCTTTCTGCTCTAATATCTTCGACTACAAGTATAGTTTTCATTGCTGTAATTCAAGCTTTCTAGCTTGCACTGCTAGGATGAATTAATCTAATAAAAAATAACAGTTATTTATTTGGAGGATTATTATAATTCTCGATAACTTATGCTAATTTAACACTTTTGTTTGACTTTAACAAAATTTTTTCCAGTTGCTTCCTTGTCATCTCAAGGATCGAGTTAGTCGAGCAACCTGCTCTTCGATCCCTATCTCGATATCTAAGGAATTTAAGCCCTAAATTTTGTCTTTGGTTGCACTGAAGAAACAAGCTTTTTTTGGCAGTTCAATTTTCCTAGGATTGAATCGGGTTGATTTTATGGATTTTCTTCGGAAATTGGGACTAATTTTGCTACGAAATCGATTAATTCTCGGGGTGAAACTGGCTTGTTCAAAAATCCGACTGCTCCTGACAATTTAGCTCTGATCCGATCTACTATTCCATCCCTTCCTGTTAGCATAACGATCGGTACTAGCTTTAATTTTCGCGATTTCTGCAGCATTTGACATAACTCATAGCCGTCAAAATGAGGCATTTCAATATCCATTAAAATCAATTTTGGTTGATGGCGGGCTAATAATGTTATGCTTGAAACCGGCTCTAAAATAGGTACTACCTCATAACCAGCCCATTCTAATGTTTTTTTCACCTGTCTTTGTACTGCTTTACTATCGTCAATACAAGCAATCTTTGGCTTATCTTTAACTAGTTTATCCAAAGATGGTGGTTGCTTTTTGGCAACCGAACTGGTGCTTTCAGTTTTGTATCGTTCAATCCAAACTGTCAAAGACCAGTCGTTTTCTACTAATAAACAAAAAATATTTTTTTGCGAGTATTCTTGACAAAGCTTGATTGCTTTATGGCGTAATGTTTTAGCAAAAACAGGCCCGCTAACTAAGACTTTGTTATTATATTGAACTACTTCAGATTTGGCTCGCTCCTGCTTGTTTTGAGCTGCTAATTCCTTCTCTGTTATAACAATCATTTTACTTTTCTATACTAGTGTTGAAATTTTTTTTTTAAGTGGTTCTATTTTTTGTTAATACCTATTTAGAATCGAGCCGATCGAGGCAAATTCCGAGTCTTTAATGAATCTTTTCGTCTTTAAATTTAGAATAGGGATCGATCGATTTAATCTCCGTATTATACCTTAGAATCTTGATTTTGATGGTATATATTTAGACCGATTTATCTTTTTGGCACTCTCAAAAGTATAATTTGCTACCCGGTCGGCTCGATTTATTATTTTTTAAAAAATAAGAATTACCAAGCTCAAAAAAAATTCTGGGTATATTTGAAGTTCTCGATTGTATTGATTAGAAAGACTTGCGAGATCTCAATTGTCAAATCAAACTGGGATTTCGGTTGAAGTTGATGGTGTTTGCTCCCTGCCATCAAAACTATCGAAAATGGCAATTAATTCGCGCTCGAAACTAACTCTAGCCCGATTGGTGCGGCCGCCAAGGTAAAAGCGATCGCCTATCTTTAAAGCCCAAATTTGCGAGTGAGAAAAATAACTCATAACTACTCCTGACATTAACAATGCAAAACCAGCATAAACGATCGGCACTCCGGGATCTGCTTTAATTTGTAAGCCAGTGCTGCCAATTAATTTAACTAATTTAAGTTTAATTCCATCGATTTCGACTCCTCCCATGTCGGAGCGAATCGCACCGACTAGCTCTCCAGTAGAATTGTAAATAAATACAGTTCCTTGGAGATCTCTCGCGAGTAAGGAAACTCCTTCGCTTAAATCGGGTTTTAAAGGAATCCAAGTTCCCCAAATATTACCTCCGAGACTGTCTAATTTAGCCATAGGTAATTGAAAAATGGGACTGTTGTTGAGTTGAACCTGAACTGCAGCTATGCCCCAATTGGTTTGATATAAAGTTACGCCATCGTATCGTAGAGGTTGATTGACGTGAATAGTTTCTCGTTTTAATTCTGCCCCGTTCTCGTCAACGATCGACAAGTCGGAATAGAATTGATCTATATCTCCTTTAGCAGTGTATTCGATCCAAAAGCGGTTAACTTTTACTGCCCAATCTTGAGGGATTTGTGAATCTGACAGCCTTCCTGCTTCAAAGATATTTTGGATTTTAAAAGTCTCGCCGCTCGGGATCATTTCCTGAGCCAAAAATCCAGTAAAAGCACCCCAAATACCGCCAATGAGAATCACTAAAATTCCGGCATGAACTATAATCGGCCCGATCCGTCCGATAATACCTTTGCGGGCATATAAAGCATTATTTTCTGAAAAGATTTTATACCCTTTCTCTTGCAATAGAGGAGTTAAAACTTCCAACGAACCTGTTTTTAATTCAGCGGCTAAAGCTAATTTTTCAAATTGACGGGGTCGATCGTAAAATTTCCAATTGCGAGCAGCTTTGAGAGCAGGTAATTGTCTGGTGAAAGTACAAGCTGCCAAACTAGTCCCGAAGATAACTAGTAAAGATAAATACCACCAAGTAGTGAAAACATGATTTAAGCCCAAAATCAAAATAACTTTCCAAGAAAGAAAACCGAACAAAGCCGGATCTTCTGGATAATTTTGTTGATAGAACTGTAGAGTTTCTTTTTGTTCGATTACCGTGCCTAAAATACTGACTAGGGCGATCGACAATAATAAAACAATTGCCAAACGCAAATTAGCAACTATTTTAATTAAACGACGAAACAAACTTTGAGGATTGAGGGAAGAATCGGAATTATTTGGAGAAGAATCGGGTGCAGTCATAGAATTAAAAAATAGTTGAAGGCAGGCGAGAGAGAAGGGAAAATATCCCAAATCCCACTAACAAAGCTCCACTAGCAGGAGTAATCCAACTCGACCAACGACGTAATTCTAAGAGTTTCTTAATCGAAGCTGTGAAAGTCCCGGCCAAAATTAAAGGTGCTACATAACCGACAGTGTAAGCTATCAATAACGCTGCACCCAAAAGTAAATTTTGCTGGCTGGCTACCCAAGCTAGTAAACTGGCTAAAACTGGAGTGCTACAGGGAGAGGCAACTAAACCGAAAGTCAATCCTAATAAGTAAGATCTTGCGGCTGGGGGAAAATCGTCTTCGATCCAATCTGTAGTGCTTAAATTTGGCAGTTGGAGGGGTAAAATTTCCAATAGATTTAGCCCCATGATAATTGCGATCGCGCTGACTAAAACGGGCAAACCAACGCCGATTTGTCCGTAAACTTTGCCAACTGATGCTGCTACTATTCCCAATGCTGCTAAAGTCGTTGCTAGACCGCAAGCAAACCAAGCAGACTGAATTGCTGCTTGCATTCTATTATTAGCTTCGTAGCCGCCAATATAGCCAATTGTGATGGGCAACATTGAAAGCATGCAGGGAGTTAAACTAGTCAACAACCCAGCTAGGAAAATAATGCCAATACTTACAGGGCTTAAGTGAGATAATTGATTGTTAACTAAACTGTTGGCAAATTGTTGAAGTAGATAAAGTTGAGTTTGGATAGTCTCGAGCATCGATCGCTTTTATTTAGCTCAGTTCGATCGCAATTTTAACGTAAGTTTACCTAGCTTTTTCTGTATTAATAGCGATCGCTGTGAGATTTTGAAGCGGAGAATCTGATTTTTTAAATGAAAACGAGTCGCAAGTGGCAGTTTTTTAATCTAAATATCTTAATCTTTTTTTTAGCTTTTACAACTGTCCCGATCGATCGGGCTAAAATCGATCCCAGAGCCAGATTAGAACAAAGAGCTGAATTTCTCAAAGCAACTTTCAATAATAATCGAGCCAATTTTTGAGATTGGCGATCGTCAAAATTAATTTTTCTAGCTATTGCAGCTAAATGATAGAATTAATAAAGTTTTGAGTAACTCGAAGATTTCGAGCTGTCATTTTGTAATACAATTAGCTTCGATATTAGATCGTTATTTAAAAAATAAAATAGATTAATATTTCTTCGGCGATCGACAATTGCCATCGTTCAAATTCACATCATTAATTTTGAGTAAAACTTTATTTTATGCCGGAATTAGTTGGATCTTCTTTGATTTTTATAGTCAGTTTATTTATTTTAATTAAAGCAGCAGATTACTTTACCCTTGCTGCTCAAGAAATTGGCATATTTTTCGGCATAAAACCTTTTATTATTGGCGTGACTGTAGTTGCGATCGGCACTTCACTACCGGAGTTGGTTTCTTCAGTTATAGCTACTTTAAAAGATTCCTCAGAAATCGTAATTGGCAACGTTATCGGTTCAAATATTGCTAATATTTGTCTCATTCTGGGAGTGGCATCGATAATGAGTGCTAGGGCAATGGTGGTAGAATACGATTTGCTTAGTGTCGATTTACCTTTATTTGCTGGAGCGGCATTTTTTCTAGCTTTTACGATTAAAGACCTTCAATTTACCTCCGGCGAAGCATTTCTTTGCTTGCTCGGTTTGTTGGTTTATATACTTTACACTGTCAATAGTTCTCAAGCAGATATTGAAGCAAATAAAGCAGAAAAAGAGCAGCAAGAAAAACTCAGTAAAAAGTCCATAAATTGGCAATTTATTATCCTAGTTGTTTCGGCAGTTTTGATATTTATATCTGCTAACTTTACGATAGATTCTATCATTGAAATATCAGAATCGCTCGGGATTGGCAAAGAAATAATTGCCGTTAGTGCCGTAGCCGTTGGAACTTCACTACCTGAATTAATAGTAACTATTAAAGCCGCTAGACTAGGACAACCAGAAATGGCTGTAGGAAACATTTTAGGCTCGAATATTTTCAATTCTTTCGCAGTGATGGGCATACCTGGATTGGCTAGAGGTTTAGTAATTCCAGAATCGATTTTAACTGACGGAATTCCGGTTATGTTATCAGTAACAATTCTGTTTTTTTTTACTACTCAAAATAATAAAGTTACTAAATGGGAAGGCTGGTTATTTATTATTATTTATCTTTGGTTTATCGGTAAAACTTTGGAATTATTTTAATTTTCTTCAAGGAAAAAAGAAGGGTTAAATTCGATCGCCATTGAATTAAGATTTATTATTTTTTTTGATAAAATTTTGACAAAAAGACAAAAACATGAATCAAGCTAAAAACGTCCTCGGAAATAAATTAGAAATCTGCTGCACCTCGCCAATGACCGGATATTATCGCAACGGTAGCTGTAACGTAGATCCTACTGATTTTGGCGTGCATTCAGTTTGCGCCAGAGTTACGGCAGAATTTCTCAACTATACCAAGTCTTTAGGCAACGATTTAACAACTCCAAGACCAGAATATAATTTTCCCGGATTAAAACCGGGCGATCGCTGGTGTTTGTGTGCTGCGAGGTGGGTTGAAGCAAAAGATGACGGCTTTGCACCGCCAATTGTTTTAGAATCCACTCACGAAATAACTTTGCAATACGTTTCTTTAGAAGAATTAAAGCAATACGCGATCGCCAAATCCGAGGATGAAGGCGCGAATTCTTAATCCTTACTCGATCGCCCCTCGTTAAAATAGTTAAATCAAGCAGAAAATAAATTAACAATCAAAATCGTGCTGACAAATATATTTAAAAAAACAAAAGATAAATGGCAGCCAATTATCAAAGAATTTACTGCTGTTTTAGGTCAAGATGGGGTTGTCAAGCGCAAAGAAGAACTGTTGACTTACGAATGCGATGGTTTAACTAGCTACCGTCAGCGTCCCGCTATTGTGGTTTTACCGCGCACCACCGCACAAGTAGCCGCAGTCGTGCAAATATGCGATCGCCATTCTCTTCCCTGGGTGGCTAGGGGTGCAGGTACTGGTTTATCTGGAGGTGCTTTACCCGTCGAAGATTGCGTTTTAATCGTCACTGCGAGAATGAAACAAATCTTAGACATCGATTTAAACAATCAAAGGGTGACAGTCCAACCTGGAGTAATTAACAATTGGGTAACTCAAGCCGTTAGCGGTGCTGGCTTTTACTACGCACCAGATCCTTCCAGTCAGATTATCTGTTCGATCGGCGGCAACGTGGCCGAAAATTCTGGGGGAGTTCACTGTCTTAAATATGGGGTAACTACTAACCACGTGATGGCTTTAAAAGTCGTTACTCCCGATGGCTCGATAGTCGAACTTGGCGGTACAGTTCCAGAAATGCCAGGTTACGATCTGACGGGTTTATTTGTCGGCTCTGAAGGGACTCTAGGTATTGCCACAGAAATTACTTTACGCATCCTTAAAACTCCTGAAGAGATCTGCGTCATTTTAGCCGATTTTCCCAGTATTGAGGCTGCTGGCGGTGCGGTAGCTGGTATTATTGCCGCTGGAATAGTCCCGGCCGGGATGGAAATAATGGACAACCTCAGTATTAACGCAGTTGAGGATGTAGTTGCTACTGGTTGCTATCCGCGCGATGCCGAGGCAATTTTATTGGTGGAATTAGACGGTTTAGCAGTAGAAGTGAAGGCGAATAAAGAACGAGTCAGCCAAATTTGTCGAGAAAATGAAGCTAGAAACGTCACTTCAGCCAGCGACCCGCAAACTCGTGGCAAAATGTGGCAAGGACGTAAAGCAGCATTTGCCGCAGCAGGCCATATCAGCCCCGACTATTTCGTCCAAGATGGGGTAATTCCGAGAACTCAGTTAGTAAATGTACTCAAAGAAATTAATGCTTTAAGCGATCGCTCGGGCTATCGGATCGCAAACGTATTTCACGCTGGCGATGGCAACCTACACCCTTTAATTCTTTACGATAATTCCGTACCCGGGGCCTTAGAAGAAGTAGAAGCAGTAGGCGGCGAAATTCTCAAACTCTGCGTCAAAGCAGGGGGAAGTATTTCTGGAGAACACGGCATCGGTGCGGATAAAAACTGTTTTATGCCCGATATGTTTACTCAAACAGATCTAGAAACCATGCAATACGTTCGCCAAGTTTTCAATCCCAAAGGATTAGCCAATCCTGGTAAACTATTTCCCACACCTCGTACTTGTGGCGAGTCGGCTAAAGTTGTTCGAGAAAGCAAGCAGTTTAAAGATGTTGAATTATTTTAAGAACGATCTTGCAGCCAACAACTAGTTTAAAACTTAATTATTTAATTTTAAATTAGTAAAATAGACAATTAATTGATTGCTTTTGTCGCTGCTAAACCTTATGGCTGTTTCCTTTTATCTCGATCTAAGATAATAATTTTTAGTGGAAAAAAGCGATCGAGAATAATGTTCGATTAATGCATTATTACCCAAAATTGGCCTGTTTCCATTACATTGTGAGTTATGACTCGTAGTAATTTAACTAGAATAACGCATCGGTATGCACGTAAATGAAATTACTCATCCCAACCAGTTGCACGGACTTTCGATCCGTCAACTCGAAAATATTGCTCGTCAGATTCGAGAAAAACATTTACAAACTGTAGCAACCAGTGGCGGTCATCTCGGGCCCGGATTGGGCGTAGTCGAGTTGACTATTGCTTTGTATCATACTCTCGATTTAGACAAAGATAAAGTGATTTGGGACGTGGGACACCAAGCCTACCCCCATAAAATGCTGACAGGAAGATATAACGATTTCCATACCCTGCGACAAAAAAATGGTATCGCTGGATATCTCAAACGTTGTGAAAATCAATTTGATTGTTTTGGTGCAGGCCACGCTTCGACAAGCATTTCAGCCGGCTTAGGCATGGCTTTAGCTAGAGATGCTAAAGGAGAAGATTTTAAAGTTGTCTCGATCATCGGTGACGGTGCTTTAACTGGAGGCATGGCACTAGAAGCGATCAATCATGCCGGACATCTTCCCAACACCAATTTAATGGTGGTTCTCAACGATAATGATATGTCAATCTCCCCCAACGTGGGAGCAATTTCTCGCTATTTAAATAAAGTACGTCTTTCAGATCCGGTACAATTTCTTTCGGAAAACTTAGAAGAACAGTTTAAAAACCTGCCCTTTTTTGGCGAGTCTCTCACTCCAGAAATGGAAAGAGTTAAAGAAGGGATGAAACGCTTGGCAGTTCCTAAAGTTGGTGCTGTAATTGAAGAATTAGGATTTAAATATTTCGGGCCGATCGACGGTCACAATCTCTCTGAATTGATTGCTACCTTTAAACAAGCTCATAAAGTTCCCGGCCCCGTATTAGTTCACGTTGCTACCGTTAAAGGGAAAGGATATCAAATCGCCGAAGAAGATCAAGTCGGCTATCACGCTCAAAATCCCTTTAATCTGGCCACTGGTAAAGCTATTCCTTCTAACAAGCCCAAACCCCCCAAATATTCCAAAGTATTCGCCCATACTTTAACTAAATTAGCCGAAAACAACCCGAAAATTATCGGCATCACTGCAGCAATGGCAACGGGTACAGGTTTAGATAAATTGCAAGCTAAATTACCCAAACAATACATCGATGTTGGTATTGCCGAACAACACGCCGTCACTCTTGCTGCTGGAATGGCTTGCGAAGGTTTGCGCCCCGTAGCTGCAATTTATTCTACTTTCTTACAGCGCGCTTACGACCAAGTGGTTCACGATGTCGCGATTCAAAATTTACCTGTTTTCTTCTGTTTAGATCGCGCCGGGATCGTCGGTGCTGACGGGCCGACTCACCAAGGAATGTACGATATTGCTTACTTGCGATCGATTCCCAATATGACAATTATGGCCCCGAAAGACGAAGCCGAATTGCAAAGAATGGTCGTCACTGGAGTTAATTACACCGACGGCCCGATCGCAATGCGTTACCCTAGAGGCACTGGTGTCGGCGTTCCCCTCATGGAAGAAGGTTGGGAGGCAATAGAAATCGGTAAAGGCGAAATTCTCCGCAATGGCGACGATATTTTACTGATCGGATACGGTTCGATGGTACAAACTGCCATGCAAGTAGCTGAAATTCTCAGCGAACACGGCAAACAAGCAACTGTAATTAACGCTCGTTTTGTTAAGCCTTTAGATACGGAGTTGATTTTACCCCTGGCTCGCCGGATCGGTAAAGTGGCTACCCTCGAAGAAGGCTGTTTGATGGGCGGTTTTGGCTCTGCTGTTGCCGAAGCAATGATGGATAACAACGTTCTCGTTCCCCTCGAACGTTTTGGCGTACCGGATGTATTGGTAGATCACGCTCAGCCTCACGAGTCTAAAGCAGATCTCGGTTTGAGCAGCCCGCAAATTGCCGAAACAATTGTCAAAAAATTTTTTGCCACGCAACATTCTTCTGCGGTGACAAGTTAAGTAAATTTTTAGGTGGGTTTATCCCACCATTCCCAATTTAAAAGTTCGTCTATTAAATCAAATAAGAAAATTTTTTTAATAACAACAGAACGATAAAGCTCAACGATAAAATAATTTAATCTTTTTATTGGGGATCTAATAGAGATCTCCGAGTCTTATTTTGTAGTATTATATTCATTATTAATTATTTTTTTAATCAATAACAGCAATTTATACTTATTCAATTATTTTATGATAATAAAAAGCAAAAAACAGAAAGGAATTAAAAATGTTTTTTTAATCCTATGTTTCGGCATAGGCATTTTAATATCTTTATTATTTTATTGGCAAATACAATTACACAACGAAACAATTAAAGTCGGCATCCTCCATTCCCAAACTGGAACGATGAAAATTAGCGAAAAACCAGTCATAGATGCCACTCTCTTGGCGATCGAAGAAATTAACAGCCAAGGAGGAGTTTTAGGCAGAAAAATTGAGCCGGTTGTAGTTGATGGAAAATCAGATATCGATGAATTTGCCAGAGCAGCAGAAAAGCTGATAACTCAAGATAAAGTATTAACAGTATTTGGCTGTTGGACTTCAGCTTGTCGCAAAACTGTCAAGCCTATTTTTGAAGAATACGATAACTTACTAATCTATCCCGTTCAATACGAAGGACTAGAACAGTCTCCTAACATAGTTTATACCGGCGCAGCTCCAAATCAGCAAATTATACCCGCAGTTAAGTGGGCTTTTGATAATATCGGTCAGCGATTTTTTTTAGTCGGTTCGGACTATGTTTTTCCTAGAACTGCTAACGAAATCATTAAAGATCAAGTCATTGGTTTACAAGGAGAAATAGTGGGTGAAGAATATTTGATTTTGGGCAGTGAAAAGGTCGAAGATATCGTCGATCGCATCGCAGCAACTCAGCCAGATGTAATTTTAAATACGATTAACGGTAGCAGTAACGTTGCTTTCTTTAAAGCTTTACGAGAAGCCGGAATTACTCCAGAAAAAATTCCAACAATTTCTTTTAGTATTGCCGAAGAAGAATTGCGATCGATGAAAATATTAGACATGGTTGGAGACTATGCGGCTTGGAATTATTTTCAAAGTATTGAAACCCCAGAAAACCAAAACTTTGTCGCAAAATTTAAACAAAAATACGGTCAAGAAAGAGTAACAAACGATCCAATTGAAGCAGGTTATTTTGGGGTTTATTTGTGGGCGCAAGCAGTAGAAAAAGCAGGTACTTTTAATCTCAATACCATTCAAGAAAATATTAAAGATCGCAGTTTTGATGCTCCAGAAGGAGTCGTTTATCTCGATCCTGAAACTCAACATACTTGGAAATACGTAAGAATCGGCAAAATAAGAAATGACGGACAATTTGAGATTGTATGGAGTTCAGGAAAACCAATTCGCCCCGTTCCTTATCCTATTTCTCGTTCTAAAGCTGAATGGGAAGACTTTCTCAATAATCTTTATTTAAGCTGGAATAAAAAATGGGCTAATGAGGTGAAATAAAATGAAAAAGATCGCCAAGAATTTTTTACAGAATAACAAACTTTCCAAACAAATTATAATTTGGTTTTTATTAATATCTTTGCTTCCTTTGGGAGTGATAACTTCTCTAATTTACTTTATTTCTAGCAGTACGGGGAGAAGGGATAATATCGATAAATTAGTTGTTATTTCCGATAGTAAAGTTCATCGCATAGAAAGCTATATTAGAGCTAAAAAAAATAATGTAGCTGCTTTAGCCCAATTTCCCAATATTATTGAAGCATTTGAAGAATATCAAAAAGTAGTTGATAATTACGGCGTAGAATCGGAAGAATACGCTCGAGTCAACAGTAAATTTAAGCCATTATTTAAAAATTATTTAGATAGATTGAGTTACGAAAATGTCTTTCTTCTTTCTAGATCTGAGAATCTACTGTTCTCATTGAAAAAAACAGATTTTAGCGAATATTCAAAAGAAGAAGTAAAATTTAAACATCCAGGAATAGCTACAGTATTTAACTTGTCTAAAACTTTAATGCAAGTTGAATTATCGAATTACGAATACGATCGCGAAACAAATCAGCCAACTATTTTTATTGCCTCTCCAGTATTTAAAGATAAACTAATTATCGGAGTAATAATTTTTCAAATCGACAATCGAGAATTATATCGAGTGATCGACGATTATACTGGCTTGGGAGAAACAGGAGAAACGATCTTAGGCTTGACTAGAGAGAATCAAATCATTTTTATTGCGCCGACTCGTCACGATCCAAATGCAGCTTTTAATCGCTCGATCCCATTACAAGATGAAAATTCATCGCCCCTCCAAGAAGCAACTAAAGGTATTACCGGAAGAGGAATGTACCAAGACTATCGCGGTGAAACAACGATCGCAGCTTGGCGATATTTACCTTCTTTCAACGCCGGAATAGTAGTCAAAATAGACCGAACTGAAGCAATGGCTTCGGTAATAACTAACAGAAATATTATCATTTCTCTAGGAATAACTACTTTTGTATTTACAGTTTTAGCGGCGATCGCCGCGTCGCGATCGATTTCTAAACCAGTAGTCGAATTAACTAAAGTCGCTAAGAATATAGCTGCAGGAGAATGGGATCGAACCATCAAAATCGACAGAAAAGACGAAATCGGCGAACTAGCCCTATCTTTTAACAGTATGGCTCTTCAACTTAAAGAATCTTTTGATAAATTAGAGCAAAGAGTAGAAGAGAGAACCGTAGAATTGCAAGAAGCAGTAGAAGTAGCTCGAGAAGCAGATCGCGCTAAAGATAGATTTCTTGCCAATGTCAGCCACGAATTACGCACTCCTTTAAACAGTATTTTAGGCTACACCAAGCTGGTGCAAAGAGAAAGTCAACTACACCCCAATCAAGAAAAAAAATTAAACATCGTCGAGCAAAGTGGCAATCACTTGCTAACTTTAATTAATGACATTCTCGACTTGTCTGAAACCGAAGCAGGTAAAATGGAACTCAACATTACTGACTTGCATTTACATGGCTTTTTAGATGGCGTAGCGGCGATCGTGAGGATGTGGGCGATCGAAAAAGGCATTGAATTTTCCTATCAATACGATAACTTACCCGATCGCATTCAAGCAGATCAAAAAAGATTGCGACAAGTAATTATTAATCTCCTCAATAATGCAATTAAATTTACAGAACGAGGTAAAGTAATTCTCAACGTGGAAAAAATTACCTCTGAAGATAAGGACAAAATTCGCTTTGAAATTATCGATACCGGAATTGGCTTGAGTTCCGAACAATTAGAAAAAATATTTGAACCTTTCGAGCAAGTAGAAGAGATCGAATCAAAATCTTCTTCAGGGACTGGTTTGGGTTTGTCTATCAGCAAACAACTGATTGCATTAATGGGAGGAGAATTAAAAGCAAAAAGCCAATTAGATCGAGGTTCTCGGTTTTGGTTTGACATTCCCATAGATGGACTAGTAGCGGTGCGATCGCAACCAATTCAAGAATCTGAGTCGAGTTCTAAAAAACACTTGCGAGAAATTGCTCCCCCCGTAGAAGCAGTCAAAGAAGTAGAAAAAATTGCATCTGTTTTAGAACAAGTAGAACAAGTTGAAAGAAGCACTTCAGTTCTCGAAAAAGTACCAAAAGTTGCATCAGTTAATGTCTTAACAAAGGTTAGTAAAAAACAATCGCTGTCACCGGATTTAATCGCTGGTTATCAAGGGAAAGCTCGGAAAATACTAATAGTAGATGATAAAGAAGAAAATCGCGAACTTTTAGTAACGATACTCGAACCTTTAGGTTTTGATTTGGCTACTGCTAATGACGGCCAGCAAATGCTGGATATCATTTATGAGGTTCGTCCCGATCTAATTTTATTAGATTTATTTATGCCCGTTAAAACTGGCTTCACCTCCGCACAAGAATTACGACAAATGCCAGAATTTAAAAATATTCCAATTGTTGTCTTATCTGCTAGTTTCGCTGCGGACGAATGGAAAGAATATTTAGACTGCGAAGCTTTTTTAAATAAACCGATTGATGAAGAACAACTATTAAGTAAATTACAGCAATATTTAGATTTAAAATGGATCTATAAATAAAAAATTGGCAATTGTTTTACTAATTACATCAGATTTAGAAAAAAGCTAATTTTTGTACTTAATTATCTTGTTGCTTAGGTTGACTAGATACCTGAGAAGCAAATACAGCCATTTAGAAACAATTTTTGACATCTATGACATTGCATTTTTGTTTTATAGCAGTCGAAGTAAAGGTTATGACAATTTTATCTGTTACCTACTACCTACTAACTATTCCCTGCTTTTACAATTAGTGTCCTAATCTATA